>DASUII010000290.1:0-31180 GCA_036279835.1 Pseudonocardiaceae bacterium | reverse complement strand
GGCTTTCGTAGCTTGGCTGGAACCCTGTGTGACAAACCCTGTGTGACGAAGGTATCACCCAGCGGAAGCCTTACCAGGCTATCGGAGCCCTCAAGGCCTCGATTCACCGTGTCGACGGGCGCACGTTGCCCGCTTTAGCGGTATGACGATCACGGTGGACCAATTCCGAAACGAGAAAGCATATCTCCGTCCGCGCTCGTCGGGCTGGAGCGACACGCAGGTGGCAACCGGCGGTTCGTCGGGAAATGTGTCGAGGGGGATGGTCCCGTGGTGCTCACACTCACATCAAGAACAGGCACATCACCCGACCTGTTGGGTCGTTGCTCAGTCGGGACGACACGGCGGGAGTGTGGGTGTGGCAGGGGTAGGCGGGTCGAATGACCGGCGGCAGGGTCCGCCAAAGCGATTGGTGCGATGGGCGTTGGCAGTGGTCGTGGTGCTCGCTCCGTGCATCACGGTTTTATTCACCCCGGCAGCGCACGGCCAAGTGCCGATGCGGTCAGTGCAATCGGGACCACCGGTCTTGCCTGTCGTGTCGGCCCAAATCGTTACCGAACCGAGCGACGAAGCCACCGGGATAAACCCGACCGCGCCGGTGCGAGTTTCGGTCAGTCACGGCGTGCTGAACGCGGTGTCGCTGACCAATCCCGAAGGTAAGGCGGTAGCCGGTCACTTCTCCTCGGACAAGCTGAGTTGGACGACCACTGAGCCGCTGGGCTACGCCAAGACTTACACCTGGTCGGGCACCGCCACCGGAATCGACCACCTCCGGCGCGCGATCACCGGCTCGTTTCAGACGGTCATTCCCGAGCGTCTGGTCAGCGGGCGGCTCAACGTCGCCGACGGCGCTACCTACGGCATCGCCATGCCGATTGCGTTGACCTTCAGCTCCAGGGTCATCGACAAGGCGGCGGTGCAAAAGGCCCTGTCGGTGCACCTCTCGGTGCCCACCGAAGGGTCCTGGGCATGGCTGGATGACACCACGGTGCACTGGCGGCCGAGGACCTACTTCGCCCCGGATACTCGGGTCAGCGTGACCGCGAAGCTCTACGGGATAGCCATGGGCAACGGGTCCTTCGGTCGCGAGGACATCACTTCCAGCTTCACCATCGGCCGGTCGTACGTGCTGCGAGGCGACACTCGCTCCCATCGGTTGGCCGTCTATGTCAACGGGATCCAAGTCGCCGACTATCCGGCCAGTTACGGGTTGGACTCCGACCCCGGCCGGGCGACCCACAGTGGCACCCATGTGGTAATGAGTAAGTCTCCGGTGTACTACATGAGTAACCCCAAGTATCACTACAAGAATGTCGAAGCGCGGTGGGCGGTGCGGATGTCCGACAATGGCGAGTTCATCCACGCGGCGCCGTGGTCGGTGGCTCAGCAGGGCAGGACCAACGTCTCTCATGGTTGCATCAACCTGTCCTCGGCTAATGCGCACACAGTATTCGACGCGGTCTTGACTGGAGACCCTGTCGAAATCACCGGTTCGTCCCGGCAATTAGGGTCCAACGACGGCGACTATTACGACTGGACCATTCCCTGGGAGTCTTGGGCAGCTATGTCCGCTGTCCCGAACCAGAATTGAGAAGGGTAGCCGAACTCGCCTGCGAGGTGGCGGGCTGGCGTGCTTCCCGCGCAGCGCCATCTACCGACAGGTGGTCCAGCGTCACGGGCGGATCCTCAGGGGCTGTTCGCGGAATCCTGTGTGATCGATCAACACGGGCCCTGACGCACAGCCGGGCCTTGGGCTGAGGGGGATTCGCATGAGCAGCACGCCTGGGCGGGCCGAGCACTCCATGGATAAGTTGGACGAGGCGATCGGTCCCGACGTCGAGATCCCGGGGGTTACCCCACCGGGAGAGCCCCGAACAGCACGGAAGCTGCTGAGGCTGATTCGCCTCCGTCGGAGCCGACCACTACCCCGCGCGAGGGTGCGTCACTGGGTGATCTGACCAAAGACGTCAGTACGTCTGGGGGGCGCAGGAGAGCGATGGCATGGGCATCCCTCAATACGACGACGAGGAGCGCGCCGCGCAAGACCCGTTGGGCTGACGCCTGTTCGTGAACTTCACGCCGATGGGTAATTTTTCCTTTAAACGTCGGAAGGTGTACTTGTACTGATCTCGATCTAGCTTCGGCGGCCCGCCGCACCAGTGGGTACTCCTGCTGACCGACCCATCCTCACCTGCGGTTTAACCGAAAAATCGGCGGTCTTAGTAGATCCGAACGAGCCATCTCAGGGCGGTCGGCGAACAGCTCGATGTGCGCCGGTGATTGCAGCGATGATCACGGATAGCAATCGCCTAACACTTGTGTGTCGCACGATCGAGCGAGTACCGTGCGTTGCCGTGGGGACGGCCAATGATCATCTAAGAGTCCGTTTTGAGCGCGGTGTCCAGTGGCTCCTGGCGCAGTACCGCAGCGACAGTACCCGGACGCTGGTGACCAAGGCGCGATTGGCGGCCGCGCAGTTGTTGGCGCCGCCGGACGCCGCGCCTGGATCGGTGCCCCCGCGAGAGTTCGGTGCACCGGTCAACCGGCACGAAGGAACGCACGATGTGCTGGCCGGGTTGTGTGGCGGCGTGGCGTTGCGCGATCTCAATCTGGTGGACTCCCTGCTTGCTCAGCTGGAGGCCATGGAGGCGAACGAGGGCGATCCGGACGCGTTGGCGCGGCTGTACCAACTCGACCACGTCGCCGCCCGGCTACGCCGCAACGCCGAGAATCTGCGGGTTCTCGCCGGGCATGACGCCGGTACTGCGGCCGATGCGGCCTCGCCTCTGGTCGACGTGATCCGGGCGGCGATGTCGTCCATCGAGCAGTATCCCCGGATCGAGATCGGGAGCGTGGTGCCACAGGCTGTGGTCGACTTCGCGGTCGATGACCTCAGCCGGCTGCTCGCGGAGCTGCTGGACAACGCCACCTCGTACTCGCCACCGATGTCGAACGTAGCGGTGAACGCGCACCTCACCGAGCAGGGCGGCGTGCTGCTGCACATCGAGGACGCTGGAATCGGCCTTCCGGCAGCCCGGCTGGAGGCGCTCAACGCCCGGCTTTCCGCGACACCGACGCTAGATAGCGGGTCGATCGAGCACCTGGGCCTTGCCGTCGTTCGCCGGTTGGCCGGCAAGCACAATATCCGGGTCAGGTTGGAGAAGCGGGCCGTTCACGGCACCACTACCGCGGTGACGTTGCCCGCGAATCTGGTGTGCGAAGCGCCAGCCACACCCTGGTTCGCCGGTGCGTCGACGCCGGCGACCCACATTCCCCGACCCCGATCGGCGCCGACCCCGGTCCGCGATCAGGTGAGCCCGCCGACCTCACCTCGGTATTCCCCGTGGATCGAGCAGGGCAAGACGCCGGCCCCCGGAACGACACGCAACGGATTGCCCCGGCGGGTGCCGCAGAGCATGCGGGAATTCGCTGGCTTTCCCTCGACCGGACCCCGCAGCCCGGAGCATCCCGACTCCGACCCCAGCGAAGGACGTGAGCAGTTGATGACTGATCTCGGCGACTTCTCCGAGGGTGAGCGAGCTGCCCGCAGAAGTGCGCGGCGCCGAAGCGCGGATGGAGGCGGGGCGAAAGGATCGAGCGAATGACCGCCGACAACGCCATCGACAACCCGGTGGACTTTGGCTGGTTGATTAACGGTTTCGTCGAGCGTGTGCACGGGGTAACGCATGCCCTCGTGCTGTCCTCCGACGGATTGCCTTTGACCTCCTCCGAATCGGTGAGCCGCGACGATGCCGAACAACTCGCAGCGATCGCCAGCGGTCTACTGGGTCTGGCTCGCAGCAGCGCGGCACTTTTCGGTAAGGGCAGCTGCGAGCTGATCATGATTCGGCTTTCCCGCGGATACTTCTTTTTCATGGGGATCGGCGACCATGCTGGGCTGGCTGTGCTGACTGCTCCAGGCTGCGACATGAAAGTTGTTGCGTACGAGATGACCCAGTTCGTGGACCGGGCTGGGCATGCGTTGACACCGAAGGTCCGAGCCGATCTGCGGCGCGTTATCACCGCGCGACGAGCCGACTGACCCACCGAGGAGGGGAACGGTGGACACTATTTCGATGCGCAGCAACAGGATTCGGCTTTATGCGCTCACCGGGGGACGTACAAGACCGCGCCACCACCTCCTGGTGGAGACCCTGATCTCGGTTCCGCATTACGATCCGCAATTCAGCGCAGGGCTGCTGCCGGAGTCGCGGGCGCTCTACGAGCTTGCCCGCAAGACGATCTCCATGGCGGAGCTGTCCGCTCATCTGACCATCCCGCTGGCAGTGGTCCGCGTGCTGATCAGCGACTTGGCGGCGCAGGACGTGGTGTTCATCCACCCCACCGGCTTCGTCTATCAGTACGACCAGATCATCCTGGAGAGGATCCTCGATGGACTCAAGAAACTACCCGTGTGACACCTCTTCGTTGACCATCTCAGCGAAGATCGTGGTCGCTGGTGGTTTCGGAGTGGGGAAGACCACTTTTGTGGGTTCGGTGTCCGAGGTGGAACCGATCAACACCGACGCGTGGATGACGGTGGCCGGCGAGGGTGTCGATGCGCACCCCGACAGTGCAAAGACCACCACCACGGTGGCCATGGACTTCGGGCGTATCACGCTGCATCCGGATCTCGTGTTGTACCTGTTCGGCACACCGGGCCAGCCCCGATTCTGGTTTCTCTGGGACGACCTGTGCCGGGGAGCGCTCGGTGCTGTCGTCCTGGTGGACACCAGACGGATCCGGGAATCGTTCGCGGCGATCAACTACTTCGAAAACGACTCTGATATCCCGTTCGTCGTGGCCGTCAACATGTTCGACGGCGAGCTCGCCTACGAACTCGACGAGGTGCGCGAAGCACTTGCGCTCTCCCCGGACGTGCTGCTGACGACCTGTGATGCTCGGGACCCGGGGTCGACCTCGAAGGCACTGCAGGATCTGGTGACTTACACCATGAAGCACCTCACCGTCTCCTACGGCCCGGCCCCACCGTGACGTGATTGGCCGTAGGCGAACCACGGCGAGGTAGCAGGGAGGAAGGTCTAGGAGAATGTGGAAAGTGTTGATTGTTGGTGCCGGCCAGGCTGGCTTGCAGCTTGGCCTGAGCCTGCATCGTCACGAATACGATGTCACCATTATGTCGGCCCGTACTCCTGATGAGATTCGCAGTGGGCGGGTCATGTCGACCCAATGCATGTTCGGTCCAGCCTTGCAGCACGAACGTGACTATGGCCTCAACCTGTGGGAGCGGCAAACACCGAAGATCGAAGGGCTGGGCCTGTCCATCGCCGATCCTGATCACGGACGTGCGCTGGACTGGGTCGGCAGGCTCGACGACTACGCACAGTCGGTGGACCAGCGGGTGAAGATGGCCGGCTGGCTGGAGCTGTTCGAGGATCGGGGCGGCAAGGTTGTGTACCACGGCGTCACGACCTCCGATGTCGATTCGTTGACCTCCTTCTACGACCTGGTCATCATCGCCGCAGGTAAGGGCGAACTCGTTGAGCTGTTCGACCGGGACCCGAGCCGTTCGCCCTACACCAGCACGCAACGCATACTGTCAGTGGTGTATGTGCACGGTATGACGCCGCGACCGGAGCACCCCACCATGCACGCGGTGCGCTTCAATGTCATTCCCGGCGTGGGCGAGCTGTTCATCATGCCGTGCTTCACCGTCAGCGGGCCGTGCGACATCCTGTTCTTCGAAGGAATCCCCGGTGGCCCGTTGGACTGCTGGGACGACCGTCCAGGTCCGGTCGAGCACCTCAGACGCACGCTCGGGCTCATGCGCGAGTACGTGCCGTGGGAGTACGAGAGGTGCGCCGGCGTCGAGCTGACCGACGGCAGGGCCACGCTGACCGGCGGTTACCCGCCCGTGGTACGGCAACCGGTGGGTGAACTGCCCTCGGGCGGACAGGTGCTGGGTATGGCCGACGTCGTGGTCGCCAACGATCCGATCACCGGGCAGGGCTCGAACAGCGCGAGCAAGTGCGCCGCCTCGTACCTGGCGAGCATCCTGGAGCGCGGCAACGAGCTGTTCGACGGGGCATGGATGCAGCGAGCCTTCGACCGGTACTGGTCCGACGCCCAGCACACGACCATGTGGACGAACGCTCTGCTGGGTCCGCCTCCCGAGCACGTGATGAAGATTCTCGGGGCCGCCGGTGCCTACCCGGAAATCGCCCGTCGGTTCGTCAACGGGTTCGCCGATCCGGCCGATTACCAGCATTGGTTCATGGACCCGGATAAGGCGCAGACGTATCTCGCTACGGTCGCCTCCCGCCAGGACGGTGCTTGAGCCCACAGTCAAACAGACGTCAGCGCGGCGGCCGGCTGCTAGCGAGCGGGCCGATCAAGATAGTCGGGGGTGATGGGGGGTCGCGGGGTGGACGGCACGCCTATCTTCGACGAGCTTCGAGGCCTCTTCGACGAGTCACACGGCCGCGTCGATACCCCGTCGAGATCCGGTTCCGGGCCGAGAGCCGAGGCAGAGAATGCTGACCGGCCACCCGCGAAGATCGTCGTCACGGGTGGCCGCGGGGTAGGCAAGACCACCTTCGTAGCCTCGGTCTCGGACACCGATCCGGTGACCGTCAAGGCGGCCACGGATGTCGGTCGGGTCACCCTTCACCGGGATCTCGTGCTGTACCTGTTGGGCACGGCGGAGCCGTCGCAGGCGGCGTTCGCCGGGGCGCTCGGTGCCGTGGTGCTGGTGGACCCTCGGCGGGTCGAGGACGCCTTCGCGACGATCACCTACTTCGAGCGCTCCGACGTCCCGTTCATCGTGGCCGTCAACATGTTCGATGGTGAACTCCGCCACGAACTCGCCGAGTATCGCGAAGCGCTCGCGCTGCACCCTGATGTTCCACTGACGACCTGTGATGCCCGCAATCCGGAGTCCGCCGCGCGGACGTTACAGGAATTGGTGTCATACACCATGAACGTCGGCGGTTCGGATCACAGCCCCCCGCCCGAGGTCCCTGCCTGACTACGTCTCCCAGGTCAGGTCGAACCCCGACAAGGCCCGGTACCGTTCGAGCAGCTCCTCGTCGCTCAGCTCCGAATGAGGGGTATGAAGTCCTTTGGGCTCGGGACCATAGACCTCTGCCGCAACCTCCATCTCCTGCTCGAGAGCCCAGCCCGCCGGCGTTTGCCGCATCTCATCGAGGGACTCGTCGTCCATGACACCTCCTGGGACACCTCCTGGCGAAGGGAGGACAGCCGCTACCCATGGTTTCACGCTCGGGCTGGTGGCGCTGCCCGCCGAACGCAGGGCCGCGACGACGGGTCGGGTACTCGGCGCGGCACGGTCGGGTAGCCGGCTCAGAGAAGTCGAGTAGGCCGTTACTCCCGACATCGTCGCCAGCCTGACCTAGCTTCGAGATATGGACGAGTGGGCGCCGAAATGACAGGTCCCCTGGGGCTGGGCGGTCCGGCTGATCCCAGCCGCCCGGGTCGGATCATCGAACCGTTTCGCGCGGTGCTGCACCCACCGGCTGCGATTACGCTACCGGCCAACGAGGTAGTCGAGCTCGACCTCGCCGAGACGCAGTGGCGTATGCACCCCGATCTGCCGGCGGTGCCTGTCTGGGGCTTCGGTGTAGGAGGGGAGATCACCTTGCCCGGACCGCTGCTCGAGGTCACAGCGGGCCGGCAAGCGATCATCCGCTGGCGCAACAGGCTGCCAGGCTCGGTCTACCCGAATGACCCAGGGCGGCCGGTGCCGCGGCTTCCGTTCGCGACATCCGTCGTGGCCGATCCGGAAGGTGACAAGGACTCCGTCCAAAACTGGCTTGGCGCCCAGGGCGGCACCCTCGAGGACACCGCGGGCGCGCCGATCGGCTGGACCTCAGTGCATCTGCACGGCGGCCATTCGCGCGGGGACTCCGACGGCTGGCCGGACAACATGGCCCCGGCTGGCGGCGAGCAGCTCGACGCCTTCGACAACACCTACGACAACACCGACATCGGGCTGGGCAAAGTCGGAGCGCACCTCTGGTATCACGACCACGCGATGAACGGAACGCGCTACCACGTCTTCGCCGGTCTGGCCGGTGGCTACCTACTCCGCGACCCCCGTGAGGCCGAGTTGGGCCTGCCGATCTGCGTCGAGGACGGCGAGATCCATCTGCTGCTGCAGGACCGCAACCTCGACGCCACCGATGGCACACTCCGACTGCTGCACAAGACGACGCCCGACACCGCGGAGTTCTTCGGCCCGCTCACCCTCGTGAATGGCCTGATCTGGCCCCGGCTGCGGCTGCGACCGGACGTCTTCCGGCTGCGGCTGCTCAACGGCTCCAACGCGAGGGCCTACCGGCTCCACCTGGTGAGCGTGTTAGGCGAGGGGAACGGGACGGGCCGCGTCACTCCCCATCACGACCGGCTGCTGGTGATCGGAGCCGACGGCGGGTTGCTTTGGCGCGCCTGGCAGCCCGGCGCGGACGACGCCCTCACCTTGGCCCCGGCTGAGCGCCTTGACGTGCTGCTGGACCTCACCGAGCTGCCTGAGGGCAGCACGCTCTACCTGATCAACTCCGCACAGGCGCCGTTTGGCGGGGACTCTCCGCCGCTGCTGGAGTCACTGCTGACCGACGGCGATCGGCCCGGGCGCAACCCTTACCCGTGGGTCGCGCGGATCGACGTCGAGGTGCACGCGCACTGCTCAGGTCAGCGGCGGTCGTTGCGTGACAAGATCGCCGCAGCCGAGCTGAACCCCGCGTTCCGCAGGCTCGTGCACGACGTGGTTGAGCCGCCGCCGGCCGGCGAGCCGCGTCAGCTCTCCATCGAGGGCCACCAGCACCGAATCATCCTGCTCGCCGAGACCGACCCGGCCGGGCATCTCTACCTGCAGGAGATCGTCGAGGACGAGGCCGGCAAGATCGCCCTGCAGTTGCCTGGAGATGGCGCCCCGAAGACCTACCGCGTCGACGGCTGGATGGCCGACGACCGGGCGCATTCGGACACCCGGGTGTCGTTCTATGACCGGATCGCGCTGCGGCCGCAGCTCGGACAGTGGCAGCTCTGGCGGTTTATCAACACCACCGGCGACACCCACCCGATCCACATCCACCAGTCGCAGTTCCAGCCGGTCGACTCGGCCGGCGTCCGGCTCGCCGTGGCCGACGGCTCGGGCACGAACCTCTACAACCCGACGTGCCGGACGACGTCGGCTCCGATCGTGCCGGACTCGACGACCCCGGCCCGCGCGTTCGAGCCGTTCGAGACGCGTGGTTGGAAGGACGTACTGCGGGTGGACCCGGGCAACGCGGTCAAGCTAGCCGTGCGGTTCGACGTGCCCGGCCGCTACGTCTACCACTGCCATGTTCTCGAACACGAGGACACCGAGATGATGCGCCCCTTCATCGTCACCGTGATGGACATGGACGACGGCGGTGGGATGGGTCACATGTAGCTGAGCAGCACTTCTTGATTAAGGAAGGAACCCATGACATGACAGCCATTCCCGACACGTCCACGGTCGTCTCATCCGTCCGAGACCCCGTGCGGATCGTCCCCTTACACGTACCGGACGACCTGGTGAAGCCGCTGGATGGCGCCGTGGCCAGCGCACCGAAGCTCACCTATCGAGGTGGCCCGCTGCTGACCGCGGTGAAGGTGTTCACCGTCTACTGGGGTGACGCGTGGAGCACACCCCCGCTCTCGGACCTGGCCAGCAAGCTCGACAAGTTCTTCGACTTCGTGCTGACCAGCGAGCTGATGGACCAGATGGCGGAGTACAGCGTGGCCGGGAAGAAAATCGGCCACGGCAGCCACATCGGACGGGTCGTCGTCAGCGACCCGGCGCCCAAACAGGTCGTAAGCGATGCGACGCTCCAGCACCTGCTGGAGCGCAAGCTCGGCGACTCGAAGGCCGGCTTCCCGGCCGCCGACGGCAACACGTTGTACTTCATCTACCTGCCCCCCGGTAGCGTCGTCGTGCAGGGCGGATCGCGGTCCTGCCAGGCATTCTGCGGCTACCACAGCGACATCGACGGCAAGATCTTCTACGCCGCGATGCCCTACCCCGGCTGCCGCGGGTGCACCGGCAACCTCGCGCTCTTCGACGCCCTGACCTCCACCAGCTCCCACGAGCTGTGCGAGGCGATCACCGACCCGGTACCGGGTGGCGGATGGTACGACGACGCCCATGGCGAGATCGGCGACATCTGTGCCTGGAAGACCCGCCAGCTGGGTGGCTACACCGTGCAGCTCGAGTGGTCCAACAACAAGAACAGCTGCGGCTGAACCAACGGAGATGGTGCGTCATGGGAACCTGGACGGCTCTGACCAACCAGCCCACTTTCAATGCGAGCACCATGCTGCTGCTGACCGACGGCACGGTGATGTGCCAGGCCGAGAACACCGTCAGCTGGTGGCAACTGACACCGGACAGCACCGGCAGCTACCTGCACGGCACGTGGTCCGCGCTCGCCAACATGCACAACTCGCGGCTGTACTACGCCTCGGCGGTGCTGCGCGACGGCCGGGTGGTGGTCGCCGGCGGCGAGTACAGCGACGCGGGCGGTGATACCGACAAAGCTGAAATCTACGACCCGGTCGCGAACACCTGGACCAGTATCGGCAACCCCGGCTGGGGCCAGATCGGTGATGCGGCAGCCTGCTTACTTGCCGACGGCCGGCTGCTGGTGGGCAACCTCACCGACAGTAGGACCGCGATCTACGACCCGGTGGCGAACACCTGGACCGCCACCGGCAATATGGCCGCGCGTTCCAACGAGGAAACCTGGACACTGCTTCCCGACGGTTCCGTCGTGACTGTCAGCTGCGCGAATCATCCGCACGCCGAGCGCTACATCCCCTCGACGGGCAGCTGGATCAGCGCCGGATCCACCCCGGTCGAGCTGGTTCAGGCGTCGTCCATCGAGATCGGTCCCGCGGTGTTGCTGCCCGACGGCCGGGTGTTCACCGTGGGGGCCACCGGCCGCACCGCGCTGTACACGCCGCCGGGCAACAGCACCGGTACGGGCACGTGGGTGGCGGGCCCGAGTTTCCCCGCCGACTCCTCCGGGCGGCTACTCAAGGCCAAGGACGCACCTGGCTGCCTGCTTCCCAACGGTCGGGTGCTGTGCGTCGCGGGGCCTGCGGGCGATGCCGCAGGAGACTGGCCCACGCCGACGATGTTCTTCGAGTTCGACGGGACGAACCTCAACCGGGTGGCCGACCCGCCAAATGCCAACACGGTCATCTACGAAGGCCGGATGCTATTGCTGCCGACCGGTGAAGTGCTCTACAGCGCTGGCACGTCCGCGATGCACGCCTACCAACCGGATCCCGGCGGCCTTGCCTCCTGGAAGCCGACCGTGACAGCATGCCCCACTGACCTGCATCCAGGGGTCAGCTACACCCTGTCGGGCCGGCAGCTCAACGGGTTGTCGCAGGCGGTCAGCTACGGCGACGACGCTCAGATGGCGACCAACTACCCGCTGGTGCGACTGCGTAACCCCGCGACCGGGTCGGTCCTCTACTGCCGCACCTCCGGCCACTCCACCATGGGGGTCGCTACCGGCTCCGCCACGGTGAGCACCAGGTTCACGGTTCCGGCCTCGGCGCCGCTGGCGCAGTACCAGCTGTCGGTCATCGCGAACGGCATCGCCTCAGCCGAGCTCGCCGTCACGATCGACCGGGGCAGCGGCAAAGCACAGTACGTGTTGGTCGACCGGTACGCCAGCGGAGATGCCACGTTGTGGGCCTACGTCGACGGAGAGTGGCTGGCCCGGTCGATCGGCCAGGGCGAGCTCGCTGGGGTCGCGCAGGACGTCTTCGTCGCCAATCAGGTCGATGCCTGGTGGGACAACTTCGAGCTCAGCATCGCCAGAGGATGGAAGTCCTACTGATAAGGAGCAATGCCATGACCGAGCCCAGTACCGCAGTCAAGGAGAAGCTTGCCCGGGCCACCGCCCGCCGTGCCAACGAGATGGCCGCAGCCGGGGGCGTGATGCCGGCGCCGCCTGCTCCGCAGCAGCAGCCGCCGCTCAAGCAACCGACCGTCCTGGACACCATGAGCCCGGACGGGTCCCCGACCGCGGGCAGCGGGACCGCAAAGTACGTCCTGCTGGACCACTACTTCGGCGGGTCTAACGGAACATTCTGGACCTTCGACGGCAGTACCTGGCGGGCCGCCGGCACTGCCGAGCCATCCGATGAACAGGGCGTCGCGCAGGTCGCCTTCGCCGCCAACAGGGTCGACATGTGGTGGGACGCGAATGACACGGTGACAATCGTCCGCTGCTGGAAGTACCTGTAGCCGCCGGGTGGGCCCGCCGGGCCGGTCGGTTCGCAACCGGCCCGGCGCCTCCGGCCAGCGTTGTGGCCTGGCCGCGACCTATGGTTTCGCGCTCCGGCCGGCAGCGCCGGCCGGAGCGCGCAGGGCCGTCACCACCCGCTCAACCCGTGGATCACGCTGTAGCTGCTCCAGGGTCACCGGCAGTGGCAGCCGCCAGTTCGGGTACTGGTCGACGGTGCCGGGCAGGTTGGGTTGTCGTGGCTCGCCCACCACGTCGTAGGGAGAGACCAGCAGCAGCCGGCATGGCGTGCGGCCCAGCAACGCGTGCATCGCCACCACGATCTCGTCTTCTTCGTTCTCCCCGTCTGCGTTAAGCAGGCCCTCGGAGCGCAGCAGATCTATGAGCTCCGCGCGGTCGACCCGGGCCTGGGCCCACTCCGCTGTTTCGTCGTTGAGCAGGCCCAATGCGGCGCGGGCGCGGACGTGCTCCCCGCGCAGGAAGCCGACCGCCGTGGGCAGGTCGTGGGTGGAGATGCTGGCCGCTGCGCACTGCGGCCAGCGCTTCGGGACCAACAGCGGCGTTCCGGGAGCCTGCTCATCGCGGGCGAACCACAGCACCGCGCAGCCCAGCATCCGCTGGTCGGCCAGCGTCTCGGTGACCTCCGGCTCCACCGTTCCCAAGTCCTCGCCGATCACTACCGCGCCGGCCCGGTGCGCTTCCAACGCCAGCGCCGCGAGCATCGCCTCAGCGTTGTAGTTCACATAAGTGCCTTGGTCCGGGGAGGCCCCCGGCGGCACCCACCACAGCCGCCACAGGCCGGCGACGTGGTCGATGCGCAGCCCATCAGCGTGCGCGAGGACGGCGCGCAACATGTCCCGGTACGCGGCGTAGCCGGTGGCAGCGAGCCGGTCCGGGCGCCATGGCGGCAAACCCCAGTCCTGGCCCTGCTGGTTGAACGTATCCGGTGGGGCGCCGACCGTCGTCCCGATGGCGAGCATGTCCTGCAGCGCCCACGCGTCGGCGCCCTCGGGGTCCACGCCGACGGCGAGGTCGTGCACCACCCCGATCGCCATCCCACGGGCGGCTTTCTTGGCGGCGGCCAGCTGCTCGTCGCACTGCTGCTGTATCCAGGCGTGAAAGGCCACCCGCTGCGGGTCCGCGCTCGCCGTCGCCGGGTGCTGCAGCTCGCGGGGCCAGCGCGACCACCGCGGGCCGTGGCGCTCCGCGAGCGCACAGAACGTCGCGAAGTCCCGCAACCCGTCCGGCATCACCAGACGCGGGGCGCCCTCGGCCTGCCAGAGCAGCTCCAACGCGGCGCCCTTGGCCCGCCAGACGGTGTCACGGTCGATCCGTTCATCCCCCGAATCGACACTCGACTCGATCCACAAGGCGTCGACCTCGGCCCGTATCGCCGGATCCCCGCGGCGGTAACCGCCGATGTCCGCGATCCGCAGGTACAGCGGGTTGACGAAGCGGCGACTCGACGGGCTGTACGGCGAGGGCTGCACAGGAACGGACGGGGTCACCGCGTGCAGCGGGTTGACCAGTACGACACCGCTGCCGTGCACAGCGGCCGTCCAGGAGATGAACTCCCGCAGGTCGGCGAGGTCCCCGATGCCCCACGACTGGGCCGAACGCAGCGCATAGAGCTGCAGCATCCAGCCCCAGGTGTGCGGCGGCTCGGGCATCGTCGGCGGCGCCACCAGCACGGTGGTGAACCGCTCGCCGCTGGTCAGCCAGTACCAGCCGGGCGCAAGATCACCCGGCAGTGCGCCCCGGACCGGCATCTCCGCGCCATCCTCATCGGTGAGTACGCCGCAAGCGTGGATATCCCGGCTCTGTCCCTGGCGCAGCACCATGGTGCCCGGCAGGCCAGGTTCCCGAGCCGCTCCCAGTGCAGCCTGGACCTGCGCCGGGGTGTCTGCGCTGACACCGAGCAGTCCGAGTACCCGACGCACCACGTCGGGCTCGACGTCGACCGGCCGCCGCCGCGCATCCCGGTACCACGTCGCGACGCCGTGGGCCTCGGCGAGCTTCTCCAGCGCGGTGTCCATGCACGCCATGCTGCCAGTCCGCCGTGGAAACAGACGCCACGACCGAGCGACGTCAATATGACGCCTCGGCGTTGCACCCAACGATCTGCGATGATCGCCGAAAGTGTGCGATGGCGGTGCGCTTCTGCACGGTTACTACTCACCTTTGACGATCTTGAGGGCGCGGGCACTGCGATAAGGCGACGCGCCTCCCTGACCACTATCTGGTCCCTGCATTCCAGGGTCGCTTCCGGTACCGGGGTCACCGCGTCGGTTCGACCGCGGCCGGCGGGAGCGCGACGTGCTCGGCGGCTGCCGGGGCGTGCTCGTCGGGCATCTGCGCAGGTTCGGGTGTGCTGTTGACGGAGAACGCCAGGCAGACGACCGCCGCGAAGAGGTAGCCGAGCGCGATTCCAGGACTGGCTGCCCAGCCGACCTGCTCGCCGTGGATCAGGCCGATGAACGACAGCGCCGCTCCCGCTGCGCAGTACCCAGCCGCCCAGTAGTAGCGCTTGTCGATCATGAATGCCACGATCGCGCCGAGCACCATGCCGGCCAGAATCGCCCCACCGCCGAGGCTTTTCAGGCCGTCGTAGACGACCCCGGCCTTGGCCAGCGCGTCGTTACCGACCTTCGTCGCGCTGGTGCCGGCCGCGCTCAGCACGTTGTCGATCTGCCCGGTCGCCCAAGATGCGACGTTCGGGATCACCGCCACGACGACGGCCACCGCGTGCGCCCTGGGTACCGAGGTGAATGCCTGCGCGCCGATCAGTAGCCCGATGTAGAGCAGGATCGGGACGATCGCCGGCAGCGGGATCAGTGCGCTGAGCAAACCGAACAGCCCCAGAAAACACATCAGCGCGATCACCACGCCGGACGCCAGCGAGTACGTGGTGCGCCCACCGGCCTCCTTCCAACCTGGGTGCCCGATGTAGACCGCGGGCGGGAACGGGCTGCCCAGTGCGGCGCCGACGACCGCGCCGGTACCGTCGGCGAGCAGCACGCTGCGCAGGTTGTAGCTGTCCCCGGCGACCGCCGCGCTCTCGACGTTGGTCATGCCCTCGCAGAAGTTGTAGATGCCCAGCGGGATCGCGGTGGCCAGCAGCGGCGCCACCGCAGACAGGCCGTGGACCAGCTGACCGAAGTTGAGAGTAGGCAAGCCGATGGCGACGTCCTTGGCCGCGGTAACCACGTCCGGTGCGGACATGTAGCCGCCGATCCAGCCGATCGCGGTGCCGACCAGGAGCGCGGCCAGCCCGATCGGGATGTTGCCGGGCAGCTTGCGGCCGGTGAAGAAGCCGATCACGATGATCGCGAACACCGGCAGGGCAATCCACAGGGCTTGCCACATCTGCGCGGCCGGGCGCATCGAGATGAACGCGATCGAGATACCGGCCAGCGTGCCGAGCAGCGCTGCCCGCGGGGTGAACCGGCGGATGTAAGGACCCACGAACGCACCGGCCAAGACGATCAGCCCGATGATGAACGACCACGCCAGCCCGGCCTCCCAGGCCCGGATCGGGTCCTTCGTGGCCAGGTAGGTCGGCAGCATGATCACGAAGGTGACGATGAACATGTGCGGCACGCTCGGGCCGTAGGGCATCGCGCATACGTCGGTGCGGTTCTCCCGGCGAGCCAGCCGGCGCGCCAGGAAGGCGTAGTACCCGTTGCCGATCAGCAGCTGGATCGCCAGTGCAGGCAGGATGATCCCGAACACGTCGCCCTTCGGGATCTGCACCACGCCCACGCACAGCGACGCCAGCACCAGCACGTTGACCAGCACGTTGAACCCGAGACCGAATGCCGCGTTGAGGTCACCGCTGACCCACCAGGGCAGCCGCGCACTGGTCGCCCCGTTGTCCTTGACCCGGAGACTCATGTCGATCAACTCCGTTCGGGGCCGGTGGTCGCACCGACCGCGGCCGGACTCACCGCACTCAGCGCGTCGAGGTAGGCCGCCGACGGCGTGACCCAACCGAAGATGCCGCCCTGGGCGGCGATCATCGCCAGCCCGGCCTGCTGGAACTCGGGAAAGTAGGAGCCGACGCAGTCGGCGAGCACGAGGCACTCGTAGCCCCGGTCATTGGCCTCCCGGACCGTGGTATGCACGCACACCTCGGTGGTGACGCCAGTGACGATCAGGCTGGTGATGCCGACGATCTCCAACAGTTCCTGCAGGTCGGTGGCGTAGAAAGCTCCCTTGCCCGGCTTGTCGATCACGACCTCCCCGGGCAGCGGCGCGAGCGCGTCGACGATGTCGTGGCCGTACTCGCCGCGGATTAGGATCCGGCCCTTCGGCCCGAGGTCGCCGATCCGCATCGTCGGAGTGCCGCGGTTGAGCTTGGCCGGTGGGCAGTCGCTGAGGTCGCCGCGGTGACCCTCGCGGGTGTGCAGGACCGTCATTCCGGCCGCCCGGGTGGCGGCCAGTACCTTGCGCAGCGGCGGGATCACCGCCGCAAGCAGGCTGACGTCGTTTCCCAACGATTCCCCGAAACCGCCTGGCTCCACGAAATCCCGCTGCATATCGATCAGCAGTAATGCGGTGCGGGAAGGTACGAAGCCGAACGGGCCGGGATCGGCGGGTACGGTGACGTGGTCAGCGGGAAGCGGCTCAGCCGGCATGATGATCTCCTGTGGTGGTGGCGGCCAGCACCGCGTCGGATGTCGCGACGCAACCGAAGACCCCGCCCTGCATGGTCACCATTCGCAGTGCCGCGACGTGGTTGCCCAGCTCAGTAGCGCCGGTGCAGTCGGACAGGACCAGGCACTCGTAGCCCCGGTCGTTGGCCTCACGCATGGTGGTGTGCACACAGACATCGGTGGTGATCCCGGTCAGCACCAGGTGGGTGATGCCCTTGGTGCGCAGCACCAGGTCCAGCTGGGTCGCGTAGAACGCGCCCTTCCCGGGCTTGTCGATCAGAACTTCTCCCGGCTGCGGCGCGACTTCTGGGACGATCTCCCAGCCCGGTTCGCCGCGGACCAGGATCCGGCCCTGCGGCCCAGGACCGCCGATCTCCGCACCGATCTGCGCCGAGCGCCACCGCTTGTTGGCCGGTAGGTCGGACAGATCAGCGCAGTGGCCTTCCCTGGTATGGATCACCGGCATTCCGATGGCCCTGGCGTGGGCCAACATCCGCGCCGTTGCCGGCAGCCCAGCGCGGGTCAGACCGATGTCGTAACCCATCCGCTCGACGTAGCCGCCGGGACCGCAGAAATCCACCTGCCAGTCGATGCACATCAGGGCGGCATGGTCGGCTGCGACCGTGCCGTCGTATGGCCACGGATAGGGGTCAGCGGCGACCGGCCCCAATCTGGGGTGGCGCAGTGGGTCGAGGCGGTTGACGGTGCGGGTCATGCCGTACTCCGACAGGTCGTCCACCGGATTCCGTTGGATAGCAGCAGCGGCTCAGACGGTCCGAGGTGGAGCAACTCACCCGCTATCTGCTTCATTGCGTAACCGGACTGTAGCCAGCGGTTCTCGATAGAGTGATCCGACGCGGCGATGACGGGTGAACTGAGGCCCATTTTGTCGATTGTCGGCCGAATGATGTCACCCGATCGTCGAGTTTGTTACGTCCGTGTTACGAGCCCAAAGGCCGATCAGCGCGCCCGGCAGCCCAAGTGACTCCCCGACGCATGAACGTGTACACAACAGGCTAACCTGAGAGTGTGGTTGCACCTGAGATCTTGAGTGTCCGGGAATTTCGGGCTGGGTTGGCCGGGGTCTTGAAGCAGGTCAATGAGCCGGGTGGCGGCCCGGTGTTGGTCGGGGCTCATCGGAAGCCGGAGGCCGTGGTCATGTCCGTGTCGCAGTACGAGGCGTTGCGGGAGGCCGCCGAACGTCGGCGCGCCGTTGAGTCCGCGCTGGGATCGCTGCGGGCCGAGGGGCTGGAGCCGACTCTGGAGGGCCAGGAGTTGCTTGAGGGCATCGTCGAGGGGCGGCTGACGACGGCCGAGGCTCGGAAGCGAATTTTGGCGCGCTACGGTACGTGACCGGCGATCCGTACATCGATCCGCAGACGGGTGTCCTACGCAACCGGCTCGGTATCACCGACGCCGACGAGCTCACCCGTGTCGAGTCTGACCTGACTGTCGTGCAGCTGGTGGACCTGGAGCGACGGCACCTGCCCGGCCGATACGACCTACCCCACCTGCAGGAGTTCCACCGGTTCCTTTTCGGTGATATCTATCACTGGGCTGGTGAGCTGCGCACCGTGACTATCGCCAAATGTCAACGCGGTCCATCCCTTCCGCGAGGGCAACGGTCGAACCCAACGGGCGTTCTTCGGTCAGCTGGCCGCGATGCCGGGTACCGGATCGACTGGTCAACGATGGACCGGGAGACCAACCTCGCAGCCTCAGGGGCGTCGATCCGAGGAAACGAAGCCCAACTGCGCGCGATGCTGGACCAGCTCGTAGATCAGCGTGATGAGTAGAGGAATCGCAGCCAGGCGGACAGCATCCGGCCCAGCGCTGCGCCGTCGCTCGTGGATGCTGTGCTGCGGTTTCCCATCGTTGGCTCAGCAGCGCAGTGGGTTGTGTAGTGGGGTGCGGGTGGGGTCGATGATTGCGGGTGGGATGAACTCGACGTGGCCGTGGTAGATGAGGATTTCCCAACCGGTGTGGTGCACGTGCCGATGATGCGCTTCACAGAGCAGAACGCAATTCTCGACGCTGGTTTCGCCATTGTCGATCCAGTGTCGACAGTGATGCGCCTGACACATTCCCGGCGGCCGATCGCACCCCGGAAAGGCACATCCGCATCCCGCGCGACCAGCGCTCGGCGGATGGATAGTGGGACGGTCCGCATAGCGCGACCGACGTCGAGGGGTTCGGATTTCCCACCCAGGACGACGGGGATGATTTTCGCGTCACAGGCCCACTGGCGGGCCTCCGATGCGCTGATATGCGTCCCGTAATCGAGGGTCGCGATCCCGAGGCTGGTGCGCAACGCGTCCCAGTCGATGGTCACGGTCAGATGCGGGGGTTCTCCGGCGGTGCTGGGGCAGTCCTGGGCGGCGCGGGCCAGCCCGCAGATCTCCAGCAGAGCGTCAGCGTTGCGTTGCGGGGTGGTGCGCTCGTCGGGGATGGCGTCGGTGGCGGGTCGGGGTGCGGCGAGTTGGTCGATCAGTGATCGGAACGCGGCACGGTGCTCAGGTTCGAGGTATCCCTCCAGGCCCAGGCGCCCGTCGCGGCGGTCCCACAACCGCAGCTCCCCGGCGGCGGGGGAGGGTTGTGGCTGGTCGCGGGGTTCGGGGCCGTCGGGATCGAGGTGCGCGAGGATGTGTTGGCCGATCCGGTGCAGTGACGGGGAGTTAAACGACCGGGCATGGTGAGCCAGCTCAGCTTCGGCGGCGTCGCGGTCGGCGGGGCTGACCGTGGTGGGGATCGCGTTCATCGTCTCGGTGATCACCCGCACCTGCGCCGGACCGATTTCCCCGGCGGCCAACGCCGCGGCGGTATTCGGCAGCAACGGAGCCAGCATCTCACCGCCCAGTGCACGGCGCGGGGCGAGTTGCCCAGCGTGGGTGACTCGGGTACCGGCCTCGGTGGGTGATAGGTTCAACATCCCGGCGAGGAGTTGTTTGGTGTTGCGGAACCCGGCGGTGACCGCAATGTTGCGGGATTCCAACTCCGCGACCGCATCGAGCATCACCGAATACACCCTCCGCGACACCGACTCAATATCGCGGACCTGATCCGGCAACCCCGCGTCATCGCCCCCGACGATCGCATGACGCCACTGGTCCAGGCAAGCGGCCATCGCCTGCCTCGGTTCCAGCTGCGTCTCTATCACTCCACCATTGTCGCACCCACCCCTGACAATCTTGCGGCTCAACCACGGCCGCCGGTAAGAGGATTCCGGACTTCGTGTAGCCGCTGGCTTCGGTCGTGCGCCTTTGGCTGATCAGTGCGCGCGTGGTCGATACCTCGAACCAAGCTGTGTAGGGTGAGCCTCATCAGGACGTCGCAAAAACGCTGCCAACGGTCGCAAGCGAGCACGCGGCTCACTCGCCCCGACGATCATCCTGCGAGACCAACCAGCCGTTGCTCGCCCTCGGGTCGCCGAGCGGCACGGCGATCCTTACCAGGTCCTCATCGCGGCTGAGCCCGTGCGACGTCGGGACAGGACCCGCATTGGTGGTGAAGCGCAGCAACCGAACGGCAGACATTTTTCCACGGGAGGGATCATGACAATGGATACTGAGCTGCCCGAGGATCTAAACCCGTCGCGTATCATGCAGGTAGGCATGGGATTTTACGCGTCGAAGACGCTGTTGTCCGCAGTGGAGCTGCAGCTGTTCACCAAACTCGGTACTGAGGCGATGACGGGCGAGCAGATCGGCGAACTCCTCAAGCTACATCCGCGTGCGATCTACGACCTCCTTGATACGCTCGTCGCCCTCGGGTTCCTGCACCGTAACGGGGACGGCCGCGACGGTCACTATCGCAATACTCCCGAGACTGCGGCGTTTCTGGACAAGCGCAGCCGCACCTACATCGGTGGCATCCTAGAGATGGCGAACGTCCGACAGTAGCGCTATTGGGGCGATCTCACCGAGGCGCTGCAGTCCGGTCAACCCCAGAACGAAACCAAGTACACCGGCAAGTTGATGTTCGACGAGCTCTACGGTGATCCGGCCAAATTAGAGCAGTTCATGGCGGCGATGGATGCCGTCCAGTTCGGCAACGCCCACGCGCTGGCCGAAAAGTTCGACTTCTCACGTTATGACACGATCTGCGACGTCGGTGGAGCCACCGGGCAGCTCTGCACGGTCCTCGCCGCACGCCACCTGCACCTTCATTGCATCAGCTTCGACCTCCCCGCTGTGCACCGATTGCTACGGAGACTATCGTGGCCGCGGGTCTGGCGCGCCGCGTGGAAACCGCCTCGGGTGATTTCTTCACCGATCCTCTGCCCCGGGCAGACGTCATCACGATGGGAAACATCTTGCATGACTGGAATCTGGACCGAAAGCTGGATCTCATCCGGTCGGCCTATGCGGCCCTGCCGAGGGTGGCGCATTCCTCGTCATCGAGGAGATCATTGACGACGCCCGGCGCGACAATGCCCGCGGGCTGATGATATCCCTCAATATGCTCATCGAGTTCGGCGATGCTTTCAACTTCACCGGCGACGACTTCGCCGGATGGTGCCGGGGAGTGGGCTTTCGACGAGTTGACCTGCTGCCGCTGGCTGGTTCCTCCAGCGCCGGCATCGCCTACAAGTAGCTGCCACGGACACGGCTTGCCCGCAGGGCGAGTCGACGTCCGCCAGTGCCGAGTCGTCGCACGGCCGGCCGGTTGCGATGAGCGGCGGCGCGGGACTTCGGCGCCGCCGATACCGCTACGCCGGGATAGCGATCGCTGACAGTCCGCAATTAGTCGTTTGCCGCTGCGCCTGCTGATCGACCGTTGGTCGCTGATCGGATCGAGCGCGGTGGCGAGACAACACTAAAGCGGATATCCTACACCCAAGTGAGTTAAGTACGTCTCACTGATTGTTACTGTTCAAGCCTGGTTGGAGGTGAAGATGACCCCCGTTTGCATCATCGCGCCCGCTACCGCGGGCTTTCCCCGCGGTGTCGAGATCGGCCGGCGCAGGTCGGGCCGCTGCCCGCCAACAGCCGGCTGACGTCGCCCGACCAATCGGACGGTACCCCGTTGATCGACCGCTCGCGGGACGTACCAGCCGTTGAGCCACCGCTGGAGGTCCGCGTGCTTGCTAGATGGCGTCCGTCGGGCGCATTACCATCCGGCGGACGAGCCTTAGCATCGAATGCCTTCGTGGCTACCCTCGCGCTCGCCGCGGGGGTAGCGGGGGCTGCCGTGGTGGCCACAGTTCCCATCCAACCAAATGCCGGCACGCTGCTCGGCGGCCTCGGGTTGGCGGCGGCGTTCGGGATCGCACGATTCTTGGCGATCGAGGTCGACGTCCACCGCGATACCGCGCGGATCACCCCCACCGAGATCCCGCTGGTCTTCGGTCTGCTTTACCTACCTGGGCCGGTGGTGCTGGCGGCCTACGTCGGAGTGGTGGTGGCCGCCCGGCTGCTGCGCCGGGATACCTGGTCCAAGCTGCTGTTCAACGTCTCCTATGCCACCCTCACCATCGCGATCACCGAGCTGCTGGCCAGCTTGGCCTTCGAGCCGACCTGGCCGTGGTTGCCGCGGTGGCTCGCGGTGCTCGCCGGATTCGTCATCGCTCACGCCATCACGTCGTCGTTGACGTGGGCCTTCATCGTGCTGCTGGACCACCGACGTCCCGGCGAGAGCGCGCGCCCGGTGATGCACCTCTACCTCACCGGCCTGCTCAACGCCGCGCTCGGGGTCACCGCTGCGGAAACAGTGCGGATGGTGCCGTGGGGCGCGCTACTGGTCGGCCTGCTGACGGTGACGGTGGCCGTGGTGTACCGCGCCTACTACGGGCTGCTCCGCGACCACCGCGACCTCGGCGTGCTCAACGATCTCAGCCTGCGAGTGACTGTGGTCGGACGAGGCGGAGTCAGGCAGGGTGGCGATGACGATGAGCCGGACCTGGATACGGATGCCTGGAGCAGTGCCATGGAGCTGGCCCGTGTGCAGCTCAACGCCACCCGCGTAGTGCTGCACCGGATGCCCGCCCAGGGCGGCCTGCACACCGTGGTGGCTGGTCTGCCGCTGCCCCGTCCGCTGTCGCAGCACGACCTCAACGCTGTACTTCCAGCCGAGCCGCCGACCGGTACCGGGCAGGTGCTGCGCCTGGCCGACACCAGTTCGGATCCGGTCATCGCCGCAGCCTTGACCGCGAGGGCAGTCTCGGAGGTGCTCGTGGCACCGCTGCGCGGTGCTGGGCAGTTGCTCGGCGCAATCGAGGTACATGACCGGCAGGGTCGGTTGCGTCGCTTCGGGGCAGCCGATGAGCGACTGGTCCAAACGATGGCCAGCCATCTGGCTACCGCGCTGGACAACTGCCGGCTGCTCGCCCAGCTACGCCACGACGCCTACCACGACAGCCTCACCAACCTGCGTAATCGGCTCGGTTTCCGGGAGGCCGCCGGTGAGGTGCTCCGGCGGGATGTGACTCCGTGCGCGGTGATCGTCGTCGAACTCGGGTTGCAGTCGTCGGTCAATGACGCACTGGGTCACGTCTGGGGCGATCGAGTCGTGCTGGGGGCGGGGGAGCGGCTTCGCCGAATCCTGCCGACCCAGGTGATCACCGCCCGGCTGGAGCGGGACACGTTTGCCGCGCTACTGGTCAATGTCGGGGCACCGGGCGCGGTGGCGATGGCCGAACAGGTACAGGCAGCGCTCAGCGCGCCGTACCCGGTCGACAAGCTCGCCGTGGAATGCACTGCCGTGGTGGGAGTGGCGTGCACCGGGATCGAACCCACCCGGGATGCCGACACCCTGCTGCAACGGGCCGACGTGGCGTTGCATGCCGCACGCGGTGGTGACGCCACGGTGCGCAACTACCTACCCAGCATGGGTCAGGTCCTGCTGCGCCGATTCCAGCTGGTCACGCAGTTCCGGCAGGCGTTGGACACCGGGCAGGTCGACGTGCATTTCCAGCCGCAGCTGGCGCTGCCCACTCGCCAGGTGATCGGGGTGGAGGCGCTGGTGCGCTGGCACCATCCGGAGTTCGGGATGGTCGACCCGGGGGAGTTCGTCACCCTCGTCGAAACCACCGGTCTGATCGACCCACTCACCGACTATGTGCTCGACCGCTCCCTGGCGCAGTGCCGAAACTGGCTGGACCGCGGGCTGTCGCTGTCGGTCGCGGTCAACCTCTCGGTGCGCAACCTGGCCGACACCGAGTTCCCGCGCCGGGTGACTGACGCTCTGACCCGGCACCGAGTGCCTCCGGCACTGCTGAGTTTCGAGCTCACCGAGTCTGCGGTGATGGCCGATCCGGAGCGGGCGTTGCCGGTGTTGCGCGGGCTGCACGGTCTGGGTGTGCGCATCGCGGTGGATGACTTCGGTACCGGGTACTCGTCGCTGGCCTACCTGCGTCGCTTGCCGGTCGACGAGGTCAAGATCGACAAGAGTTTTGTCATGGGGCTGTCCAGTGATCTGGGTGACCTCGCGGTGGTCCGCGCCATCGTCGATCTCGGCCACTCGCTCGGGTTGATCGTCGTCGCGGAGGGCGTCGAGCAGGACGCCACCCGGGACCAGCTGGTGGAGATGGGTTGCGACGTCGCGCAGGGCTTCCTGATCTCCCGCCCGCTCGGGGCGGACCGCTTCGACGCCTGGTTGGCCGCCCGGACCGTCCGTGCCCTCGGAGCGCGTGAGGAGACTGTCCTCACCCTGGTCGGGTAGCCTGCTGACGTTGTGTAGAGTTATCGTCGCTCGTTGACTCGGGCGCTGCTGGACTGTGTCGGTTGGTTGACTGTGTTGGTTTGATTGTGTTGGTTGCAAACCTGGTGTTGCCCCAATAGCTCAGACGGCAGAGCGTCTCCATGGTAAGGAGAAGGTCTACGGTTCGATTCCGTATTGGGGCTCGTGGGAGGCTCGCCTGGCGAAGGCGGCGTTAGCTGCAGGCGGGGGGCCTCTTGAAGGCGGTGTAGCTCAGTCGGAAGAGCAAGCGGCTCATAATCGCTGTGTCGCCGGTTCGAGTCCGGCCACCGCTACAATCAGTTCGGCGCGGCAGTGCTGGCCGCAGCGGACCCCACTGCAGATGTTCGATGACAGCTCGGCGAGAGAGAGGCATCCGTGGCCGCCACTGATGTTCGGCCCAAGATCACCTTGGCGTGCGAGGAGTGCAAGCACCGCAACTACATCACCAAGAAGAACCGGCGCAACGATCCGGACCGGCTCACGATTCGCAAGTACTGCCCGAACTGCAACAAGCACCGGGCCCACCGCGAGACTCGCTGAGCCAGCTGCCTGCACAGATGGCACTGGATCCGTCTTTCGTCGGCCGATGCTTCCCCGTGGCGGGTACCTACCAGGTGGGTCGCGAGAAGATCCGTGAGTTCGCCGACGCCATCGGGGACGACGACGAGATCTACCGGGATCCCAGCGTGGCCCGCGCTTGTGGCTACTGCGATGTGATCGCCCCACCCACATTTGCGATCATCCTGGCTTTTCGAGGCCAGCAAGCGCTGGTCTGCGACCCCGAACTCGGCTTGGACTACCACCGGATGGTGCACGGTAACCAGTCGTTCACGCACCACCGCCCGATCCGGGCCGGCGACGAACTGGTTGCGAAGCTCCATGTCGACGGTGTCCGCACCATGGGGGGCAACGACATGCTCACGGTGCGCTGCGAGATCACTGACAGTGCCGGCGACCCGGTGACGACGGCACTGTCCATGCTGGTCTTCCGTCACGTGGACGCGGAACAGTACCGGTGAGCCGTCGCCGCCGCGACGAGGTCGCAGAGGGCGATGAACTGCCCGGCTTGCAGGTTCGGGTCACCCGGGCGGACCTCGTCCGGTATGCCGGGGCCTCCGGTGACTTCAACCCGATCCACTGGAACGAACGAGTCGCTCGGGAGGTTGGACTACCCGACGTCATCGCGCACGGAATGCTCACCATGGCCCTGGCCAGCCGGCTGGTGACGACCTGGGCCGGTGACCCTGGGGCTGTGGTGAACTACTCAGTGCGCTTCATCCGCCCGATCGTCGTACCCGACGATGCTGATGGGGCGCTCGTCGAATTCTCCGGCAAGGTGGTGCGACGCGTCGACGAGGGCACCGTCGTGGTCGCCATCACAGCGCGCTGCGCCGCCCAGTCCGTACTCGGCCAAGCCACTGCCACCGTCGCGCTAGCCTGAACGTCGAACGGGGCGTTGCCGGGTGGCCAACGGGGTAGTTGGAGCGCACGGACTTCGGTGGCCTACACTCTGGTGCCGGGGATGCCAGCGGATCTCCCGTGCCCGGTGATGGCCGTGGCCCGGGCTATTATGGTGGTGCCCGTGGTACGGCGTCTGTACAGACGTCCGGTAAAGGGGTGTAGCTCAACTGGCAGAGCAGCGGTCTCCAAAACCGCAGGTTGCAGGTTCAAGTCCTGTCGCCCCTGCGTAGGCCCAAACCCGGCGAAGACCCAACCCGGCGAAGCGGAGGATCACCAGCGTGAGCGACGATCGCGCCCACGAGACGGCGGACCGGCTGGAGCCCGAGGCGTCACCCAACGTCTCGGAGCCTGCCGCTGCCGTTCGCCGGGCGCGCTCCGCCGAGGCGCACGGGTCCGGGATCGCGGGCAAGGACCATCCGACCCGGGCACGCGGCGCAACCGAGGCCAAGACGGCTGCACCTGCTCGGCTGATCCGCTTCTTGCGCGAGGTCGTCTCCGAGCTCAGCAAGGTCATCTGGCCGAGCCGTCGGGAGCTGGTGGTCTACACGGGGGTCGTGCTGGTCTTCGTCAGCTTCATGGTGGCGTTCGTTGCGTTGCTCGACATGGGACTGGGCAGGGCCGTGCTGACCGTGTTCGGCTGATGCCGGATACCCGGGCGCCGGTTGACGACCAGCACGGCACGACGCACGCAAAGAAAGCGAGACCGACTGTGACTTTCCCAGGAGGGAGCTCCGCTCAAGGAACTTCCACAGGAGGCACTTCCACCGACGAGGCTTCCACCGGCGACCGGCAGGAACTGACCGGACTTGTGGACGCCGATACCACCGACGCCGATACGCCCGAGACCGATGCACCCGACGTCGAATCCTTCGATGTCGCCGAAACCGCTGATGACGCCGATCAGCCCGCAGCGACAGCTGAGGTCGAGTCGCCGGAGCCTGCGGACCCGGTCGAAGAGCTCCGATCCGCGCTGGCCACCGCCCCCGGCGAGTGGTACGTGGTGCACTCCTACGCCGGCTACGAGAACAAGGTCAAGGCGAATCTGGAAACCCGCATCCAGACCCTGGATGTAGAGGACTACATCTTCCAGGTGGAAGTGCCCACCGAAGAGGTCACCGAGATCAAAAACGGCCAGCGCAAGCAGGTGCAGCGCAAGGTGCTGCCCGGTTACATCCTGGTCCGGATGGATCTCAACGACGCCTCATGGAGCGCTGTGCGCAACACGCCAGGGGTCACCGGGTTCGTCGGGGCCACCTCGCGGCCCTCACCGCTGACCCTGGACGACGTGCTGAAGTTCCTCGCTCCACGAGTAGCGCAGGCCAAGGTGCCGGTCGGTGCCGGCAAGCATGCGGGAGGTCTCGGCGGCGCCAAGCCTGCGATCGAGGTCGACTTCGAGGTCGGCGAGTCGGTCACCGTGATGGATGGCCCGTTCGCCACGTTGCCGGCGACGATCAACGAGGTCAACGTCGACGCACAGAAACTCAAGGTGTTGGTGTCGATCTTCGGTCGGGAAACTCCGGTCGAGCTATCGTTTAGCCAGGTCGCCAAGATCTGACCGGCACGGCGCCGGTTGGCATACACCAAGTACGAGGAAGAAATCATGCCCCCGAAGAAGAAGCGCAAGAGGCTCACGGCGACCGTGAAGCTCGCACTAGAGGCCGGCACCGCGAACCCGGCCTCGGTCGGGCAGGCGCTGGGCCCGCACGGCCTGAACATCATGGAGTTCTGCAAGGCCTACAACGCCGCGACGCAGAACAACCGTGGCGAGGTGGTACCTGCGGTGATCTCGGTATTCGAGGACCGCTCGTTCGACTTCGTGCTCAAGACACCGCCTGCCTCGGTGCTGCTGCTCAAAGCGGCGGGGGTGGCAAAGGGCTCGGCGGAACCGCACAAGACCAAGGTCGCCAGAGTCGGCCGGGAGCAGGTCCGAGCCATCGCCGAGCGTAAACTCGAAGATCTCAACGCCAACGACATCGAAGCCGCTATCAAAATCATTTCAGGGACTGCCCGCTCGATGGGTATCACCGTAGTCGACTAGGGTGCTCGCAGCGATACTCCCGAGTTATAGGGTCGTCGCACGGTCGCAGACCTGATTTCAGCAATACCGAGTACGTGTGGGAGGGCCAGCGCTGGCCCGTACCACGACTGATCCAGCGAAGAAGGACAGTGAAATGAAGCGCAGCAAGGCCTACCGCCAAGCGGCCGAGAAGGTCGACCGGAGCCGGTTCTACAGCCCCCTGGAGGCTGCGGCGCTGGCTAAGGAGACGTCCCCAAGTAAGATCGATGCCACCGTTGAGGTGGCCATGCAGCTAGGCGTTGACCCCCGCAAAGCCGACCAGATGGTGCGCGGCACGGTCAATCTGCCGCACGGCACCGGCAAGACCGTCCGCGTCATCGTCTTCGCTACCGGGGACCGGGCCGCCGAGGCGGCTGCCGCGGGTGCTGACGTGGTTGGTTCTGACGATCTCATCGAGCGCATCCAGGGTGGCTGGCTGGACTTCGATGCCGCGATCGCAGCCCCGGACCAGATGGCCAAGGTCGGTCGGATCGCCAGAATCCTCGGTCCTCGGGGCCTGATGCCCAACCCCAAGACCGGGACCGTCACCCCCGACGTCGCCAAGGCGATCGTGGACATCAAGGGCGGCAAGATTAACTTCCGGGTGGACAAGCAGGCCAACCTCCACCTGATCATCGGCAAGGTGTCCTTCGACACCGATAAACTGGTGGAGAACTATGCCGCCGCGCTGGACGAGGTGCTGCGAGGCAAGCCATCGGCCGCGAAGGGCCGCTACCTGAAAAAGATCAACTTCTCCACCACTATGGGCCCAGGTATCCCGGTCGACCCCAACCGCACCCGCAACCTGCTGACCGACGAGCCGACCTCCTGAGTCAAGCCCCGCTCGCCCCGTCAAATGGAACCTTTTGCTGGTTTCATGCAGCTCACAATCGCCACGTGGAACCTTTTACAGGTTAGTTGGCTGGGGGCGGTGTAGGGGCAGTGGTGCGGTTGGCCTAGATTGGTAACAGTTCCACCGTAGACCGCTGGTCTCCGCGCCATTGGTGCGGACGAAGGTCCCGCGATTGTGGGCGGCCCGCGCAGGAGGACGTGGTTATGCTGTCACGGTGCGCCATTGCGCGCCGCTGGCTACGCCCCGCGCCTACTGCGTCGGGGCGTTCGTCGTTTCGGGCCCCGGTATGGGCAGTCCAACCACCGCCGGCGCTGCCGGCAGTCAAAACCGAGGAGGCGATCCATGGCTAGACCGGACAAGGTCGACGCCGTTGCCGATATCGCGGATCAATTCCGCAGTGCCACCGCTGCGGTCGTCACCGAGTACCGCGGCCTGTCCGTGACACAGCTGACCGATCTACGGCGGTCCCTCGGTAGCACCACCACCTACCGGGTCGCGAAGAACACCTTGGTTTCGCGTGCCGCCCGAGATGCTGGTGTGGACGGTCTGGATGAGCTGTTCATCGGCCCGACCGCGATCGCGTTCGTCCATGGTGAGCCGGTTCTCGCGGCAAAAACGCTGCGTGATTTCGCCAGGGAGCACAACGCTCTGGTGATCAAGGGTGGTTACCTGGACGGCCGCGCGTTGACGGTTGCCGAGGTCGCCCAGATGGCTGATCTGGAGTCTCGCGAGGTGCTGCTGGCCAAGCTGGCTGGCGCCATGAAGGCCAACCTCTCTAAGGCGGCAAGACTGTTCGCGGAGCCGGCCTCCCAGGTTGCCCGGTTGGCCGCCGCCCTGCGCGACAAGCGGCAAGACCAGCAGCCGACCGACGAGCGCGCCACTGATTGATCGTCCCGCCCTGATCGACCCCGGCTTCATTTGACGACAGAAGAAGACAGAAGGAGAGACGCCATCATGGCGAAGATGAGCACCGACGAGCTGCTCGATGCGTTCAAGGACATGACCCTGCTCGAGCTGAGCGATTTCGTGAAGAGGTTCGAGGACACCTTCGATGTCACCGCCGCGGCGCCCATCGCGGTGGCGGCAGGTCCAGCCGGCGGAGCTGCGGACGCCCCGGTTGTGGAGGAGAAAGACGAGTTCAATGTCGTCCTCGAGGCGATCGGCGAGAAGAAGATCCAGGTCATCAAGGTGGTGCGAGAGGTCGTCTCCGGGCTGGGCCTCAAGGAGGCGAAGGACCTCGTCGAGAGCGCTCCGAAGCCTGTGCTGGAGGGCGTTCCGAAGGACCAGGCCGACGCAGCCAAGGTCAAGTTGGAGGAAGCCGGCGCCAAGGTCAGCCTGACCTGAGACCGCCTACAACCGCATTCAGCGGGCGCAGCGGGGCTATCGGGGCCTCCACAGCCCCGCTCAGCCCGCTGAATGCGGAGCGGATCTGGCTGGGAGGTGTTGGTCTAGCCAGCGGAGCAAGTCGGTGAGGATCTGCTCGCGCTCGGGCTCGTTGAACACTTCGTGGTACAGGCCCTCGTATCGGTGCAGAGTCTTATCTGCCGACGACACGGTGTCGTGCACCATCGTCGAGCCGGTCAGCGCGCATATCCGGTCGTCAGTGCCGTGCAGCAACAGCAGCGGCAAGGCCAGTCGCGGCAGCCGGGCGGGCAAGCCCTCCATCGCCGCCAGAATCTCGGCGCCGGTTCGAGCCTTGATCTTGCCTCGGTACACCAGCGGATCCTCGTAGTAAGCCCGGACTACCGCCGGGTCCCGGCTGATCTGCTCGGTGCTGAGGGCCGCGACCCCCAGGTTGGGGACCAGCTCGGAGAGCAGTCCCGCAAGCCGTCGCTGCAGCGCCGAGCCGGCCGTCACCTCCACCGCAGGCCCCGACACAACCAGCCCAGCCAGCAAGACGCGCGGTTGGGTGGCATGGGGTTGAGTGGCATAGTGCAGCGCGATGAGGCCGCCCAGCGAGTGACCGACCATGAACACTGGCACCCCGGGATGCCGCTGCGCGGCAAACAGCACAAAGGAGCTCAGGTCGTCCACGATCAAGGTCATCCGCTCGATATTGCCGCGTCGCCCACCGGACCGGCCGTGCCCACGGTGGTCGGCGGCATAGGCCGCGTAACCCGCAGCGGCCAGCCGGATGCCCACGTGCGCGTACCGCGACGAGTGCTCATGCAAGCCGTGCACGATGATCACGACCGCCCGGGCCGGGTCAGAAGGA
>DASUII010000289.1:0-21375 GCA_036279835.1 Pseudonocardiaceae bacterium | reverse complement strand
CCGAGCAACACCAGAACGGCATAGACGATCAGCCCGGACAACGCCAGGGACAGGATCGTCAGTACCCCGAGCGCCCGGTAGTAGAACAGGCAGTAGACGAACACCACAGCGAGCCCGAGCATGCCGGCGATCAGTCCCGCGCGCAGCGACGCCAAGCCAAGGGTGGCCGACACCGTCTCCGACTCCGAAGGCTGGAAGGACAGCGGCAGGGAACCGTACTTGAGCACATTGGCGAGGTTCTGCGCTTCAGCCTGGGTGAAGCTGCCGACGATGCTGGTCGCTTGACCGGGAGGGATCGCGCCATTGATCACCGGCGCCGACACCACCTCACCGTCTAGCGCAAATGCCGCCTGCTTGCCCACGTTGTTCGCGGTGTACTGGGCCCAGATGTCCTCTCCTTGGTGTTTGAACCTCAGCCGTACCTCGTACCCCGTGCCGTCCTGATTCGGCCCTGACGAGGCACTGGCAATCTGCTCGCCGGACAGGAACGCGGGCGCTAGCAGGTACTTGGCAGTGTGGTGCTGGTCGCAGGTGACCAGCGGCAGGTTCGGGTCGTCGTTGCCCCGCAACGGGTTGGGAGCAGCGCAGTTCAGTGCGGCCAGTGCCTGTTGTTGCACCGCCGGGTCTTGACTCTGCAGCCGCGCTCGGGCCTGCCTGATCTGCTCCGCCGCCTGTGGGTCGGCGGAGTCCGCCGGGGCCGTGCCGACCGACGGCGGTGCGCCGGGGGCGGGCGCCGGCGTTGCAGCCGATGGCGGCGGTGCGGGACTGGGCGTGGGCTCACCCGAGGCCGGCGACTGCGCCAGTTGTGGCGCAACAGGCTGGGGCGGCGTCGGTGTCGATTCGGTGCTGGCAGCCGGTGGTTGCTGTGGCGCTGGAGGTGCGGCTGGCGCGCTGGTGCCCGGATGCTGAACTGGCGAAGGCACTCCGGCTGGCTGCTCCTGAATCACCGTCCGGAAGTACAGCTTTGCGGTCTGCCCGAGAGTGCGAGCCTGATCGCCGTTCTCCCCCGGCACCGTAATGATCAAGTTGGTTCCGTCGAGCACGACCTCGGCGCCGGTCACGCCGATGCCGTTGACCCGTTGCTCGATGATCTGTCGAGCTTGGTCAAGGGACTCCCGTGCCGGTGGTCGACCATCGACCGTCCGCGCAGTCAGCGTCACCCGGGTGCCGCCTTGCAGATCGATACCCAGCTTGGGGGTCGCGTCCCCGCCGCCGGTGAAGAAGACCAGCGAGTAAAGGAAAGCAACGATCCCAGCGAAGATCGCCAGATTGCGCCACGGGCGGAAGCGCCCGGCCGGTGGTGCCACGGTGGGTGGTTCTCCTCAATCAACGGCTCAGTGTCGTTTACATCTCAGTGTCGTTCGGGGCTCGGCACAGTCTTCACTGTTCCAGCGCCCTGATCAGAGGCGAGCACTGGGATCGGATGCGGGAGCGTACCGCCTGCCACCAAGTCAGTCAGGAGTTGTCGGCGCGAGTGCTGCCCTCGATGGGCGCAGCCAGCGGCGCGCTGCCCGCGTCCGCAGTAGTGATCTTTTCTCGGATGGCGGCGCGCAACCACCTGGTACGGACTCCCGGAGCGATCTCCAACTCGACCGTGGTGTCTTCCGCGCTGCCTACGACGGTTGCGTGCAGACCGGAGGTGGTCACCACCCGGTCGCCGTTGACCAGCGACTTCTGTAACCGCTGCGCGTCAGCTATCGCTCGCTTCTGCCGACGGGTGTTCAGAATCAGCAGCACCGCGAGCGCGGCGATGAGCAGCAGCGGGAGGAACTGGGCGTTCATGGTTCTCCGATCACCATCAGCCTTTCGCTACCGAGTGTGCCAGGTCGCGCTTCGGTCGGGTCGGCAGCGTCTGTGTGCCCGTGGTGGCGACCCCTTCACCGCGGCTCGTCGCCAGCCGCATGCTGGACACGGTGCTACGCCGGATGCCGTAGCGGCCGCCGCCATTCGGCCCAATCAGCCGGTTCCTCGTCGCCTGCCACGGACCTGTGGGCGCTGCGACCACACGAGGTCTCTCAGGTTCCCGAGTGAGGCAGACCGATTCCCTAGGGTTCCGCCAGCAGTCCCGACGACATTTGCCTCCAGAGATCGCCCCAGGAAATCGTCACAGTGGATCCGCCCCGCCCCGCCCCGTACCACGGCGCCCAAGAAAGGACGGACGCGTGCCGTCGCACCGATACTCGAGACCTCGCTACAGACCCAGCGCACACGCCCTGGACACTCGTACGTTGGGTCCCCATACCCTGGTATCTGATGGCGGTGCCGCTAGTACGACGTTCGGGTTCGCGGGTGCGCCGACAGCGACGATGACCCGCTCCATCGCCCCCTCGGTGCCCCAGCCGGACTCAGCGGTCCAGCGAGACGCCGGCTTCGCCGACACCCTGTCCCGCCGTATTGAAGCCGATGAGCAAGCCTTCGTGCTGCAGTATGTTCAGCCAGGCCTGGTAGGGCTCATCGACGGAACGCTGTCGACGCTGGCGCCCATCTTCGCTGTGGCCTTGCTGTCGAGTTCACACGCTGCCCTGCTGGTCGGGCTGGCCACGGCGCTCGGAGCCGGCATCAGCATGGGTTTGTCCGAAGCGCTCTCCGACGACGGCGGCCAGACCGGTCGAGGCTCGTCCACCACCCGAGGCGCGGTCACCGGTGTGATGACCACCGTGGGCGGGATCTTTCACGCCCTACCGTTCTTGATCTCCGACCGGACGACCGCGCTGGCGTGCGCGGCCGTCGTCGTCGCCATCGAGCTTGCTGTGATCGCCCTCATCCGCAAGCGCTACCTCGAAGTCTCGCTTCGCTGCTCACTCATCCAAGTCGTTTTCGGCGGCGTTCTCATCGTCGGCGTCGGGCTATGGCTGGGCGGCCTCTAACCTTCACTCGTCGAACAGCGTCGGTGTGGGCTCTGCGAGAGCGTCGGCGGGTGGATCCAGCTGTAAGTGCCGCCACGCGGCTGCGGTGGCCACCCGACCCCGCGGCGTCCGGGCGAGCATGCCCGCCCGGACTAGGAAAGGTTCGCAAACCTCTTCGACGGTCGCCGGCTCCTCTCCGACTGCGACGGCGATAGTGGATACCCCGACCGGTCCACCACCGAAGGTGCGCACCAGCGCGGTGAGTACGGCTCGATCCAGCCGGTCCAGCCCCAGTTGGTCGACGTCGTAGACGGCCAGTCCAGCGCGAGCCACCTCAAGGGTGATCGCACCATCGGCTCGGACCTCGGCATAGTCCCGAACTCGACGCAGCAGGCGATTGGCGATCCGAGGCGTACCCCGGGAGCGGCCAGCGATCTCGGTACCACCATCGGTGCGCAGATCCACGCCGAGGATGCCGGCCGAACGGCGCAAGACCAGCTCAAGCTCGGCCGGCTCGTAGAACTCCATGTGCGCGGTGAACCCGAAGCGGTCCCGCAGTGGGCTGGTCAGTGCACCGGACCGGGTGGTGGCGCCGACCAGGGTGAATGGTGCGATCTCCAGCGGGATGGAGGTGGCACCGGGTCCCTTCCCGACCATCACGTCGACCCGGAAGTCCTCCATCGCGAGGTAGAGCATTTCCTCGGCAGGTCGCGCCACCCGGTGAATCTCGTCGATGAACAGCACGTCGCCCTCGACGAGGTTGGACAAGATCGCGGCGAGGTCTCCGGCGCGCTCCAGCGCCGGTCCGGAGGTGACCCGGATCGCCGCGCCCAGCTCCGCGGCGATGATCATCGCGAGGCTCGTCTTACCCAACCCCGGCGGTCCCGATAGCAGCACGTGGTCCGGTGCGGCGCCCCGCCGTCGCGCGCCCTCCAGCACCAACTCCAGTTGCTCGCGCACCCGGGCCTGCCCGATGAACTCCAGCAGCCGGCGTGGCCGCAGAGTGGTTTCCAACTCGACGTCAGCCGGGTCCGCCACCGCCGACACCGGCCGCGGAGCGGTCACCGGTTTCGTCCCAGCCGAGTCAGTACGCTGCGCAGCACCTCGGAGGTGTCCGCGGCCTCGGGGTCGGCTTCGGCCAGCACCGCATCCACCGCCAGCTCAGCCTGCCGGGCCGCGAACCCGAGCCCGACCAACGCGTCGGTCACCTGGGTCCGCACCGCCCCCCCACCGCGGGTGGCGGACCCGGATGCCGCGGGTGCGAGCCCGCCCACCCTGTCTCGCAGCTCTACGACCAGGCGCTCTGCACCTTTGCGCCCGATGCCGGGCACCCGGGTGAGCACCGCGAGATCGCCCTGGGCCAGCGCCGTGCGCAATGTGTCCGGCTCGAGAACGGCGAGCATCGCCAGCGCCAGCCGTGGTCCCACTCCGGACACAGTCTGCAACAGCACGAACAACTCCCGGGCCGCCGCATCGACGAAGCCGTACAACGTCAGCGAGTCCTCGCGCACCACCAGCGACGTGGCAAGCCGGGCCTGTTCGCCCCGGCGCAAGGTCGCCAGGGTGGCGGGAACCGCATGCACCGCCAAGCCAACACCGCCGCCAACCTCGACAACGGCATGGTCCAACTCGACCGACAGCACCTGCCCGCGCACCGAGGAGATCACCGCGCCGCTCCCGCCTGACGGGCCGCGGCGGCTAGCTTCGCTCGGTGGGCTCGGGCCATCCGCTCCGACTCGACTCGTGCCTGCGCGAGCCGTTGTGTCATCGGCGCGCGCCACAGGTGGCAGACCGCCAGCGCCAGGGCGTCCGCGGCGTCTGCTGGGCGCGGCTTGGCCGGCAGCCCGAGCAAGCGGGTGATCATGGTCGTGACCTGTTCCTTACCGGCCCGACCAGACCCGGTGACAGCGGCTTTGACCTCGCTGGGCGTGTGGAAAGCGACCGTCAGGCCCCGGCGCGCTGCGATCAACGCCACCACTCCACCGACCTGCGCCGTGCCCATCGCGGTGCGCACGTTGTGCTGGCTGAATACCCGTTCCACCGCGACGACATCCGGACGGTACTCAGCCAGCCAGCGCTCCACGACATCGGCCACCGCGAGCAACCGGGCGCTGAGATCTGTCTCCGGTGCGGTACGCACGACGTCGACGGCTACGCAGCTCACCGCCCGGCCGACACCACCGTCAACCACGCCGAGCCCACAGCGAGTAAGCCCCGGATCCACGCCCAGCACCCGCACGCGTCCTCCCCACACCCCACCCCGAACGAACACCCGTTCGACCAAACCCTATCCCGAGGTCCCCTCGCGGCGCCCGCGACACACCGTCAACCCGCATTCAGCGGCGATCGTCAGCCCACCTCGGCGAGGACATCGTCGGAGACGTCGAAGTTGGCGTAGACGTTCTGGACGTCGTCGCTGTCCTCTAGCGCGTCGATTAGCTTGAACACCTTGCGGGCGGTGTCGGCGTCCAGCGCGGTACTCGCCGAGGGCAGGAAGCTCGCGTCGGCTGAGTCGTAGTCGATGCCGGCGTGCTGCAATGCGGTGCGCACCGCGAGGAGGTCGGTCGCTTCGGACACGACCTCGAAGGACTCGCCCAGGTCATTGACCTCTTCGGCACCGGCATCGAGCACGGCAGCCAGTACGTCATCCTCGGAGATACCCTTTTGCTGCGGAACGATCACGAGGCCTTTCCGGCTGAACAGAAATGACACCGACCCAGGATCGGCCATCGTGCCGCCGTTGCGGGTCATTGCCGTGCGGACCTCGGAGGCGGCCCGGTTGCGGTTGTCGGTGAGGCACTCGATGAGCAGTGCCACCCCGCCGGGCCCGTACCCCTCATACATGATCGTTTGGTAGTCAACGCCGCCGGCGTCGGCACCGGAGCCGCGTTTGACCGCCCGGTCGATATTGTCGGTGGGCACCGAGGTCCTGCGGGCCTTCTGGATCGCATCGAACAGCGTCGGGTTGCCGTCCGGGTCACCGCCACCGGTGCGCGCCGCCACCTCGATGTTCTTGATCAACTTAGCGAAGAGCTTGCCCCGCTTGGCGTCGACCACGGCCTTCTTGTGCTTGGTGGTCGCCCATTTTGAATGGCCGCTCATACCTGCCCATGCTCCTCTTGCTCGCGTGCCAGTCTCACCTGCATGCCCTTGCCGTTTACTTACACCGCCTTTTACTTACACCCCACGGGACTCGTGACCATCTCGCAGAAGAGCTGGTGCACCCGCCGGTCGCCGGTCAGCTCGGGATGAAACGCGGTGGCCAGCACGGAACCCTGCCGAATCGCCACGATCCTACCGGCGGCACCACCGGCCGCTGCCACCTCGGGCACCCTGGCCAGCACCTCGACGCCGGAGCCGACCTGCTCGACCCACGGGGCGCGGATGAACACCGCCCGGACCGGGCCTGCAGGTACACCGACGAAGTCGAGATCCGCCTCGAACGAGTCGACCTGGCGACCGAATGCGTTACGCCGCACCACCGCGTCCAGTACCGCGAGTTGCCGCTGGTCAGGCCTACTGTCGAGAACCTCGCGGGAGAGCAGGATCATCCCCGCGCACGAGCCGTAGGCCGGCATTCCCTCGGCGAGCCGAACCCGCAGCGGTTCCATCAGATTGAAGGCGACCAGTAGCCGGCTCATCGTGGTGGACTCGCCGCCAGGCAGAATCAATGCATCCACCTCAGCGAGCTCCTCGGCGCGCCGGACCAGCACGCTGTCCAATCCGCACTCCCGCACCGCCCGCAGATGCTCGCGCACATCGCCCTGCAACCCCAGCACTCCCACAACCGTCACAGCACCAGGCTAGACCGCCATTCGGAGCCGAATCGCGGCCCGCGGACCCAGCGGAATCACCATTCGGAATCGAATCGCGGTCTTGCGGAGCGCCTAGGGTCAGGGTTGCAGGAACCAGGGGCTGGTGTAGGCAATGGCGTGGTTGTTGGCGGGGTGGTTGAGCGGGGCTTCGGTGTTGTTGGGGACGTCTGGGTCGGCTAGGCGCAGCACCGTCCAGTGGCCATCCGCGATGCTCATCGGCACGGTGAAGCGGGCGACGTCGCCACAGCGGATGTCGACGCGCTCGGCCACCACGGGCGCCGGCGTGTCCGGGCGCAGCACCTGTACCTGCAGCGTGCGACCAGCCCACGACGGCCCGCAGTCGACGTCGAGGACGAACTCCACGGATCCTTGGTGGTGCGGCAGCACCGAGCCCATTCGCACCCCACCGGCGGTGGCGTCCACCCGCAGCCCGGCGACCCGGGTGGCGAAGAATCGGCGGGCTCGCAACGCCTCAGCGACCCCAGCCCTGCTGTGCTCGATCACCCACAGCCCACCGCGTCCGGTGCCGGGCTGCAAACCCCAGTTGGCGGTGTGCTCGTCGCTGACGCCAAGTAGCCCGGTGCGCCAGCCGGCATTGAGGCAGGCCACCAAGGGAGAGATACCTCCGGCCGCGACGCCCTTGAAAAGGTAGTCGTCGCCGCGGTTGAACATCTCCAGGCTGACCATCTGCTCGGCGGCTGTGGCCGCATAGCGAAAGCCGGCGAATCGGCCGTCTTCTCGTCCCGGGTGGTTGAAACCGGCAAGCCCGGTGGCGCCGCGAGCGCCGTTGCGACGGCGATCCTGGGTCAACCAGGCGTACAGCTCAGCCATCCCTCGATGGGTCGCGACGTCGGTGAAGTCATCGGTGAACCAGGCGTTGACGTGCCCCATTCTCGGATGCGACCACTCGAAACCGCGAATCGCGGTGAACTCGCCGGACCGATCATGGGCGTCGGCGATCTCCCCGGTGCGCCGCCAGCCAGCCCGGTCCAACCCGATCCACGGCGTGCCGCCCAAACCGGTGCCCTCCACCGCCGCGCCGCGGATCGCGTGGTCCGTGAGCGCCGCGACGTCCAGGCCGGCGTCGCGCATCGAGGGGAACGCCGCCGCCGGGTCGCCGGCACCGTCGGAGAGCAAGGTGTGATTGTGCAGGTCGGCATGCACCAGCAGGGTCCCTCGGGTGATCCGGGACAGCCGAGCGGCCCCGCCCTCGGGCCCCGGGGTGCGCAGCCGCTCCCCCGCGGTGGCCAACAGCAGCAGCGCCTCGGCGTCGGCCCCGCCGTTGCCGGTGGTCACCAGCCGCGCTGGGCCAGCCGCTGCCCGTCCGGCAGATCGCTGAGATTGATTCCCACCATCGGTTCGCCCAACCCTCGGGATACCTTCGCCACCATCTCGGGGTCGTCGTGGAACGTGGTCGCCTTGACGATCGCTTCCGCTCGCTTGGCGGGGTCGCCCGACTTGAAGATGCCTGAGCCAACGAACAGTCCCTCGGCGCCGAGCTGCATCATCATCGCCGCGTCGGCAGGCGTGGCGATACCACCGGCGGTGAATAACACCACCGGCAAGGAGCCAGCCGCGGCAACCTCGCGGACCAGCTCCAGCGGAGCGGCTAACTCCTTGGCAGCGGCAGGCAGCTCCTCAGAATGCATCCCGGCCAGCGAGCGGATCGCGGCCCGGATTGAGCGCATGTGCCGGGTCGCCTCGACGACGTTGCCAGTCCCGGCTTCACCCTTAGACCGGATCATGGCGGCACCTTCGGAGATCCGGCGAAGTGCCTCGCCGAGATTGGTGGCGCCACACACGAAAGGCACCGTGAAGGCGAACTTGTCGATATGGTGCGCCTCATCGGCCGGGGTCAGCACCTCCGACTCGTCGATGTAGTCCACACCGATCGCCTGCAACACCTGTGCCTCGACGAAGTGACCGATGCGAGCCTTGGCCATCACCGGGATGGACACCGCGTCCATGATCTTCCCGATCATGTCCGGATCGCTCATCCGGGCCACGCCGCCCTGCGCGCGGATGTCGGCGGGAACGCGCTCCAGCGCCATGACGGCCACCGCGCCGGCATCCTCGGCGATCTTGGCCTGCTCCGGCGTGACCACATCCATGATCACACCGCCCTTCAACATCTCGGCCATCCCGCGCTTGACCCGTGCGGTGCCGAGCTGGCGGTCGGCGTTGCGGTTCTCGGCGGGCACAGTCTTCTCGGCGGGCACAGCGGTTCGCTCCCTCAAGCAGCGGATTTGAAGAACGCAGGATCCGATCCTACGTCGGGTGGCTGACGACGTCGCGGATGAGAGCCGCACAGGGGTTGCCTCGACCGTCACACCGGTGTGAGATCGACCACAGGGTCCGCACAGCTGAGGGCGGGGGTTCCATGGGCACCAAGGGCAACGCGGAGCGTGCTGATTCGGCCGTGGCGGTGCAGGACCCGTCCCGAATACGCAATGTGGCCCTGGTCGGGCCCTCCGGGGCGGGGAAGACGACCTTGGCGGAAGCGCTGCTGGTGGCCACTGGCGCGATCAGCCGCGCGGGCACTATCGCCGACGGCACCACGGTGTGTGACCATGACCCAGCTGCGGTACGCCAGCAACGGTCGGTGACGCTGGCCATCGCACCACTGCAACACGCCGACATCAAGATCAACCTGGTGGATACTCCGGGCTATGCCGACTTCGTGGGCGAACTGCGGGCTGGGCTACGGGCGGCGGACGCGGCGCTGTTCGTGATCTCTTCCGGCGATGGGGTCGACGCTGCCACGGTCGCCCTGTGGCAGGAGTGCGCCGAAATCGGAATGCCTCGGATGGTGGTGGTGAGCCGGCTGGACCACCCGCGGGCCGACCTCGACGGGGTGACCGCTGCCTGCCGGGCCGCCTTCGGCGGCGGGGTGCTGCCGCTGTACCTGCCGGTGCGCGACGGAGCGGGCGTGGTGACCGGGCTGGTGGGGCTGCTGTCGCAGCGACTGTTCGACTACCGCGGCGGATACCCGCCAGCTGAAGGAGAGCCAACCGCCGCGGATCCCGACGAGGTCGGTGTGGCGCGCAACGAGCTCATCGAGGGGATCATCGCCGAGAGCGAGGACGAGTCCTTGATGGACCGCTATCTCGACGGTGCGGATCTCGACGTCAACGCGCTGATCGAGGATTTGGAGACGGCGGTCAATAGGGGCTCGTTCCACCCCGTAATTCCCGTCTGCGCCGGCAGCGGGCTGGGCCTCGCCGAGCTCCTCGAGGTGCTGACCGGCGCCTTTCCCGCGCCATGTAAGAACGCTCCTCCCCCGGTGACGCGTCCCGACGGATCGGCTCATCCCTTGGTAGCCGTCGACCCTGCCGCACCGCTTGTTGCGGAGGTGGTACGCACCACGGTGGACCCTTACCAAGGCCGGGTATCGCTGGTACGGGTGTTCTCGGGGACATTGCTTCCGGATCGTCCGGTGCATGTTTCCGGGCGTGGACTGTCCGACCGCGGGCATGCCGACCACGACGTCGACGAGCGGGTGGCGCACGTCTACACCCCGCTGGGCGGCACACTGAGCGAAGTACCGCACTGTGTGGCCGGTGACCTCTGCGCGGTAACGAAGGTGGTCTCCGCCGAGACCGGGGACACGCTGTCCTCGCCCAACGATCCCTTACTGGTGGCGCCGTGGACGATGCCGGAGCCGTTGCTGCCGGTCGCGGTGGTGGGCCGCAGTCGCAGCGATGAGGATGCGTTGGCCCGGGGGCTGGGCCGGTTGGTGGCCGCGGATCCGACACTACGACTGGAACGCAACGCCGAAACCCATCAGATGGTGCTGTGGTGCACCGGCGAGGCGCATGCCGATGTGGTGCTTTCCCGGCTCCGTGCCGCAGGCGCCGACGTGGACACTGAGCCGGTCGCGGTGCCGCTGCGGGAGACCTTCGCCGGGCCGTCCAAGGGTCATGGGCGGCACGTCAAGCAGTCTGGTGGGCACGGTCAGTACGCGGTGTGCGACGTGGAGGTGGAACCGCTGCCGCAAGGGGCCGGCTTCGAATTCGTGGACAAGGTGGTCGGTGGGGCGGTCCCGCACCAGTTCATCCCGAGCGTGGAGAAGGGCGTTCGGGCGCAGATGGAACGTGGCCTCGCAAACAGCGGGTTTCCCCTGGTGGATATCCGGGTCACGCTCGTCGATGGCAAAGCGCACAGCGTGGACTCTTCCGATGCAGCCTTCCAGATGGCGGGGGCGCTGGCGCTCAAGGACGCTGCGGAGAAGGGCAGCGTGGCCACGCTGGAGCCGCTGGACGACGTGGAAGTGCGGATGCCCGAGGACCACTTGGGCACCGTGCTGGGAGATCTGTCAGGGCGGCGAGGTCGGGTGCTGGGCACCGAAACCGACTCCACCGGCCGGATGCTGGTCCGTGCCGAGGTCCCGGCAGCCGAGTTGCTTCGCTACGCCGTCGACCTGCGCGGGCTGACGTCCGGAACCGCTGTGTTCACCCGACGTTTCTCCCGCTACGCCCCGGCGCCGTCCAGCTCGAGTCCGTAACTGGGCAACGCCGGTTCGACGATCTCGAAATAGCGCGGTAGCGGGGCGGTACCAGCCAGCCGCATCCAGCGCACCATGCGGTGCGAGCGCAACGCCACAGTGTCGCGGACCGCGTCGTTATATACCCGGCGAGCGATCACCGCTCGCTGCTCCGCATCGGCCAGTCGATCCGCGCAGGCGGACTCGAGACCATGACGGTCGAGTACGGCGAGGACCCGGCCCAGCTCGTTCTCGACGTCCTCGCGGGCCGCCGCAGCGGCCCGGTGGGGGCAGCGCCCGGCCCTCCGCAAGGCCGGATCCAACCCGGCCAGCAGAGCCGCGTCGGCGGCTCGACGTAGCGCGGCACTGCCCTGCACGCCCAAGGACGCATGCGCTCGACTGCCCAACGCGGCGTCCAGAGCCCCCCAGGCCGCGTCAGTGCGCACATGCAACCGGTCCAACCGGGTGGCCGCACGCATCGCGCCCACCGCACCCGCCGCGGCGACCAGCACCGCTGCGATCACCACCACCCGGGTTACTCGCACCGCGTGACCCTAGCTAGGCCGGTACCGGCTCAGTCCGGCGCCCGGTCCGAAAGCGAGCCGGCGCGGATCGGCCGCCACCGCTGTCTCGTAGACTTGTAGCACCCGGCGTGCCACTATCGGCCAGTCCCACATCGCCGCGCGGCGGCGTCCCGCAGCAGCCAACGTGAAGCGCCTTCCCGGATCGTCAAGCAGATCATCGATGGCGGTGGCCAGCGCGGCCGGTGATCCGGCCGGAACCAACACGCCAGCCTGACCGCCGTCGAGCACGCGGCGGAAGGCATCGAGGTCGCTGGCCACCACCGGGGCGCCAGCGGCCATCGCCTCGCTGAGCACGATGCCGAAGCTCTCCCCGCCGATGGCCGGTACGCACAGCATGTCCACGCTGGCGAGCACCGCAGCCTTACCCTCGTCGCCCAACGCGGGCAACACCTGGATCCGGGACGCCAGCGCCGACCCGGCAGCACGCAGCAGCGCCGCGGCGTCCCCGCGACCGACTACCAACAGGTTCAGGTGTGGCCGCGTCTGGGCTACGGTGCGTAGGGCGGCCAACAGCACCGGCATGCCCTTGCGCGTCTCACCGAAGCGGCCCACGAAGCCGATCGTGCCGCCGATCCGCGGGTACCCAGGCAGGGGTTGAGCTCGGGCGAAATGCGACACGTCTACGCCGTTCGGGATCTCCACCGCGTCACCACCGAGGTATTCCACCTGCACCCGCCGGGCCAGCGGGGAGACCGCGATCCGGGCAGTGATCTTCTCCATCGTGGGCTGCAGCAGACCGTGCGCCGCATTCAGCGCCCAGGACCGCCCGGAGGCGAAATGAAAGGTCGCCACGACCGGCCGGTCGGCAAGTGCCAGGGCGATCAATGAAAGGCTCGGCGAGGCGGGCTCGTGTAAGTGCAGCAAGTCGAAATCGTGGTCATTGAGCCAACGCCAGGTCCGGTGTAGCGCGACCGGGCCGAATGCCAGCGGGGCGATCGACCCGTTGTAGGGCACCCCCACGGCGCGACCTGCGGAGGTGACGAACTCGGGCAACGTACTGGCTGCCGCGGCCGGGGCGAGCACCTCTACCTGATGGCCGAGACCGCGCAGGCCTGTGGCCAACCCCAGCACGTGCGCCTGCACGCCGCCGGGCACGGCGATGGAATACGGGCAGACCATCCCGATCCGCAACAAGACCCCCTATCCCGCGTCACGCAACGGTGTGGCGGACAAATCGTCAATCCACAACGGCTGCAACATGTGCCAATCCTGTGGATGTGCTGCAATGTCAGTGGCGAAGCAGTCCGCCACCGTCTGGGTGGCCCGCATTACCGCCGATCGATCCGGCACGGGTACCGGGGCGTGGAAGCGAATCCCCCAACCGTCGGCGGTGAACCAGCACCCAACGACCAACAACGTGGCTCCGGTAGCGGCGGCCAGCCGAGCGGGGCCTAACGGCATCCGGGCGGTGGCACCGAAAAACTCCACGGCCATCCCGGCACCAGTGAGATCCCGGTCGGCGAGCAAGCACACCACTCCTCCGGCCCGCAGCCGGTGCAACAGCCGGCGGGTCGGAGTCTCGTCCCCGGTCAGCGGGACGATGTCGAAGCCCAGTGAGCGACGGTAAGCCACAAAGCGCTGGTAGAGCGCCTCGGGCGCCAAGCGCTCGACAACGGTGCTGAATGCTCCGTGCCGCCCGACGAACCACAACCCGGCCATGTCCCAATTGCCGCTATGCGGCAGTGCTACCACCACTCCTCGGCCCCTAGCCAGCGCGTCGTCGAGGTGTTCGACTCCCTTTATTGCACTGTCCAGTCGATCGACCAACGCGGCGTGGTCAGACCATGGCAGCGTGAAAACCTCCCGCCAGTACCGAGCGTAGGAACGCAGCCCGTCGCGGACCAACGCGTCGAGTTCCGCCGGGGTGGCATGGGGCGCCACTCGGGCCAGGTTCCGGCGTAACTGGCAAGTTCCTGGGCCATCCCGATGCGCGGCTAGGTCGGCACCGGCTCGGAACGCCCGGACGGCCAGGCCGTCGGGTGCGAAACGCAGCAACCGCCATCCGGCCGCGTACCCGAGACCAGCGAGCTTGCTCACGTCGCCTCTCGTTGCTGGGCGCTGCGTCGCACGGAGACCATCCGTTGTACGACGGTCACCAGTTGCAACCCGGCGAGCAGCCACAACGCGACGTCGAGGGCGAAGGGCACGCCGAGCCCGGCCAGCCCAGCCCCCAGCAACGCGATGATGAAGCGCTCCGCGCGCTCCACCATCCCGCCATCGGCGGCCAGACCGGTGGCTTCTGCGCGAGCCTTGATGTAGGAGATCACCTGGGCGCTCACCAAACAGAACAACGCCGCCACAGCCAACAGTCGATCGTGCCCGACCCCGAAGCACCACCACGTCAGTCCTGCGAACACTGCGCCGTCCGCCACCCGGTCGCAGGTGGCGTCCAACACGGTTCCGTACGGAGTGCCGGATCCGCGGGCTCTGGCGACCGCCCCGTCCAGGACATCGAGCAGAACAAAAACCGTCACCGCGATGGTGCCAATCAAGAGCTGGCCGCGCGGGAAGAACCACAACGACGAGGCCACCGTCCCGATCGTGCCGGTGAACGTGATGGCGTCGGGACTGACACCGGCCCGGAACAGCCAGCCACCCAGCGGCTCGATCAACCGGGAGACCGACGCGCGGGCGAAGATGTTGAGCATCGGGAGAGCTATCCGGGAGAAGACCGGGTATGAGCTGGATCGGGGTGCGCCACCGGTCCTAGCAGCAGGAGCATGCTCGGGTTCAGGACAGCTCTTCCCATGCGTTCACCAGCAGCGTGTGGGTCTCGGCCAGCAGCTGCGGCAGCACCTTTGTGCCCGCGACGACCGGCATGAAATTCGCGTCCCCGCCCCACCGGGGCACCAGGTGCTGGTGCAGGTGCGCAGCGATGCCAGCGCCACCGACAGAGCCCTGATTGATCCCGATATTGAAGCCGTGCGGGGCGGCCGCGCGCCGGCAGGCGAGCATCGCCCGCTGGGTGAAGGTGGCCAGTTCAGTCGTCTCCTGCATAGTCAGGTCCGGGTAATCGGCGACATGCCGGTAGGGCACCACCATCAGGTGACCGGGGTTGTAAGGATAAAGGTTGAGCACCGCATACACGGCGACACCCCGGGCAATGATCAGACCTTCCGTGTCGGCCATGGTGCTAATTCGGCAGAAGGGGCACGGTGCTGCGCTGGCCTCAGGCCCGGACTCACCCTCTCGCTTGATGTAGGCCATCCGGTGTGGGGTCCACAGCCGCTGTAGCGCATCCGGTGCTCCAACCCCATCCTGCGCCTCAACGATCATCACGCCGCCGCCGCGGTCACGACTGTCCGATGGGCAGCTCTGCGGCACTAGGCGAGCGGTTCTCGCGTCGCGCCACCCACCCGGTGATGGCCCCGACCGCGTCTTCGACTCCGACACCGTTGATCTGGGTGCCGTCGCGGAACCGGAAGGACACCGCGCCAGCCTCGACGTCCTTGCCGCCGGCGAGTAGTAGGAACGGCACTTTCTGGGTGGTATGAGTCCGGATCTTCTTCTGCATCCGCTCGTCGGAGGCGTCGACCTCCACCCGGATCCCCCGAGTCCGCAACGCCTTGGCGACCTGCTGCAGGTGCTCGACGTGCTCGTCGGCGATCGGGATCCCGACCACCTGCACCGGCGCCAACCAGGCCGGGAACGCTCCCGCGTAGTGCTCGGTAAGCACACCGAAGAACCGCTCGATCGACCCGAACAGTGCCCGGTGGATCATTACGGGTCGCTGGCGTGATCCATCAGCCGCGGTGTAGGTCAGGTCGAAACGCTCCGGCAGCATCATGTCCACCTGGATGGTCGACAGCTGCCAGCTGCGGCCGATCGCGTCGCGGGCCTGCACCGAGATCTTGGGCGCGTAGAAGGCCGCGCCGCCGGGATCGAGCACCAGCTCCAGACCCGAGGCCTCCGCCGCCTTCCGCAGCGCCTCGGTGGCTTCCGCCCACTCCTCGTCGCTGCCGATGGACTTCTCGGGGTCTCGGGTGGACAGCTCGAGGTAGAACTCGTCGAGGCCGTAGTCGCGCAACAGGTCGAGCACGAACCCGAGCAGGCTCCGGATCTCGTCCTGCAGCTGGTCGCGGGTGCAGTAAATGTGCGCGTCGTCCTGCGTGAAACCACGGGCCCGAGCCAGACCGTGCACCACGCCGGACTTCTCGTAGCGATACACCGAACCGAACTCGAACAGGCGCAGCGGCAGCTCCCGGTACGACCGGCCCCGGGAGCCGTAGATCAAGTTGTGCATCGGGCAGTTCATCGGCTTGAGGTAGTAGTCCTGCCCAGGCTTGCGGACCGTCCCGTCCGGCGCCAGCTCGGCATCGAGATGCATGGCTGGATACATCCCGTCGGCGTACCAGTCCAGGTGTCCGGAGGTCTTGAAGAGTTGCGCCTTGGTGATGTGTGGCGAGTTGACGAAGTCGTAGCCCGCCTCCTCGTGACGGCGCCGGGAGTAGTCCTCCATCACCCGGCGCACGGTGCCGCCGCGGGGGTGGAACACGGGCAGCCCTGAGCCGATCTCGTCGGGGAAGCTGAACAGGTCCAGCTCGGCGCCGAGCTTGCGATGGTCACGCCGCTGCGCCTCGGCGAGTAACTCCAGATGCCGTTCCAGCGCCTCAGCCGATTCCCAGGCGGTGCCATAGATCCGCTGCAGCTGCGGATTGCGCTCGTCACCCCGCCAGTACGCGGCCGCAGTCCGCATCAGCTTGAACGCCGGAATGTTTCTCGTCGTGGGCACATGCGGTCCGCGACACAAGTCGCCCCAGATTGTCTCGCCGGTGTGCGGGTGGACGTTGTCATAGACGGTCAGCTCTCCCGCGCCGACTTCCATGACCTCGTCAGGATCGATGCCGGCGTTCGACGTAGACTCCTTGAGGTCGACCAGCTCGAGCTTGTAAGGCTCGTCCGCCAGCTCCCGTTTGGCCTCGCTCACCGAGCCCAAGACACGACGAGAGAATCGCTGGCCGGCCTTGATTATTTTGCGCATGGCCTTCTCGAGGACCGCCAAGTCCTCAGGGGTGAACGGCCGGTCGACGTCGAAGTCGTAGTAGAAACCGTCGGTTACCGGCGGACCGATGCCGAGCTTGGCGTCGGGAAAGTGCTGTTGCACAGCCTGGGCGAGCACGTGTGCGCACGAGTGCCGGATAACGCTGCGCCCGTCGGGGCTGCTCGCTGTGACAGCGTCGACCTCGGTCTCGCTCTCGGGTCCCCAGGCAAGGTCGCGCAGGGCGCCCTGCGGATCCCGAGCGACGACGACGGCGTCTGGACCCGTGGTGGGCGCTCCGCCATCGCGCAGGGCCTGCCCAGCGGTCGTCCCGGCCGGTACCGTCACGCGCATGGCGGGCTGGACAGCGGGCGACGACGCGACCACGAGAACTCCTCGACGATACGGCGGTGGCGATTAGATAGTCGATCCTATCCAGGAGCCATCCAGCCGCTAGCGAGGGATGAGGCGCGCCCGCCCGAGGGTCAGCCCTTCGGCAGCAACGAAGTGAGCATTGCCATCGCCGGTTGGGTCGCCGGTTGGGTCACCGGTTGGGTCACCGGTTGGGTCACCGATTGGACGGCCGGTTGGACGGCGTTGCTGACCGGCCCGACGACCTGCCTGACCGACGCGACAGCATCCCTGGAGACAGCGCCGTTGGTAACTGGACCAGACTGATTGGTAGCGGGACCAGACTGTTTGGTAGACGGGCCAGACTGTTCAGCATGCGGACCGGCGGCCGGCTCATCACCGAGACTGTGAGTCTGCTGGCCGCTCGGATTGGCCGGTGCCAGCACACCGCCCACTGGAGCGACCCGACCTACCCTGTTGGTGGCGGGATCGAGCACCGGGGCGACTGGTGCGATGGGGCTACGCCGGGCTTGACCAGCCGCCGGTGCCGGCGAAGTCCAAGGCCGTTGATCGGTACCTGCCTGCCGGCTAGGTGCTGCCACCGGCGTGTCTACGGAGACCGGGTTGTTGCGCCGTACTTGCCCGAGCCGTGGATGAAGTGCCGGGCTGTTGTCAGCGACTGTCTGGGCACTGACCAGTTCCGGGGCGGCAGGCGGACTGTCGGTGGGAGCGTCCGCACGGTATCCGTCGGAACCCGCGCCCAACGCGACTGGGGCGCGGTTAGGCAGCGGTGCGCTGTTGCCGGCGAGCGAGCCGTCACCGACGTGAGTGGCACTGGCCAGTACGGATCCGCACGCCAAGAGGGTCCCGGCTGCCACCCCACAGGCCCGACCGACGAGGACAGCCCGGCCCCGAGGCATCCGCGGGGCATGTCCGCCTTGAATCATCGCGACCGGCGCATTCAGGGGGGCGTCGATGGCCGCCTGCCTAGCACCGACCCAGGCGATCAGAGCAGTGGCGGAGGGCCCGGAGCCCGACTTCCTACGACGCCGCGCGGTCATCGTGCGTCACCAGCTATCTCCTCAGGGTAGTGGAACTGGGGAAGAATACAGGGTTACGGGCACAAGGCCAGACCCATCACTCCTCCAGCGCAACGCTGACCCTGCGGATCCAGCATCGCCGGCCGAAGTGCCGTAGTCGCCGCGCGTCGGCCGGTCGATCTGCCCTCGGGCTGGCGGATGGTTCGCGACCCGGGGTGGCCGCCGACCACTCCGGGGCGGCACGTCCTTACCAGGCCACGGGTATCAGACGGGTTAGCCCGGCGTGGGGCGCGCGCGTCGACCGAGTGCCATTGTGAAATCGTCGTCATGCATCCAGATAACCTAAATGGCCACTATTTCCATCCAGATACCCTAAACTTGGAGCAGAAGCTGCAGGAACGGCAGAGTGGACAGCCCCGGACGGGACCGAAGAAACAACGGAAGAGGGTTCTACATACGGAGCCGGCTCCGCGATGCCGATTCGTTCAGCGGCTTCAGACAGCATGGGGCAGTGCATCCGCCAATCCTCCGCCTGCGCCATTGACTCGCTTGATACCAGGGTCAATCTCCTTGGCCTGGGAGGAAATTTTTTTCACGTTCTGCACGCAATCCTCAAGATTGCAGGAAATGCGGCTGAGGAAGACGCCGACCGCGTACAAGAAGATCACAAGAGCTGCGATCAACAACGTTACGACGACGACTGGCAAGACGATAAGAATCATTTCTCATCCTTTTCCAATCGGGTTCCGGAAGCTCGACCACGGCCGTGTGAGCCGGTGAGGGACCCGGGCTTCCGCCGGTCGTGCGGTGGCGGCTTCCGCCGGTCGGTCGCTGCGCGCCGCTGAACTGGGGCGATGTGCCGCCGTGTATCGGCCTGTGCGGAATGGTCGAGTTGCGTCCGCTGACGGATCACTGACGATGATCATGTTAAGCCCTGATTCGGGAAGTTGTGCCCCGTGGCACAGTCTTGAGCGGGCATCCTGGCCCCTGACTGGTCGCCCTCCGGGTTACGTGGGGAAGATCAGGTAGGCATAGTCTCCGCCGATGACGTGTGTCAGCAGTTGTCGCACGGTCCACTCCGAACATGGTGTCGGCAGTGCCAGATGCCCAGTCCGGAGCTCGGCCAGCCACGCTCGAACCCCGACCGTGCTCGGTGTAGGGGCCCCATGTGATCCATGCCGTGAACCGTGGGCACTCAGGCAACAACCGCACCAAGACGAATCTCCCCGGCTTGCTAAGACCGGTACGGCGAGTCCTTGCTGTCGGGCTGCTAGTGCGGTCGGCGGCGCATCTGCCAGCGCCCGTGGTCGTGCTGTCTGCATGCACCCGTGACCGACGGTGGTTCTGTGGTTTCGCTTGGGCGAGCCCCGAAGTCGGGATCAGTCACAGGCGGCTCCCCGCAGCGATAACAGTACTAAAAGGGGTAAGCGATAAAGTGATGTATCTGGTGAGAGATGCTGCCGCTCTTTATCTGGTGACACGCGGGATACCAAGCAGTGGTCCAGCGCGCCGGTGCAGGGCATCCGTGGCGACCCGGTGGATGGAGGAAGCGCGAGATGAGTGGGTCAGCTGATGTGGTGGTGGTGGGCGGGGGGATCGCCGGGTCGTCGTTGGCCACCGTGCTGGCCCGGGACGGTTATCAGGTCGTCGTGCTCGAACGCCAGACCGCATACCGGGACAAGGTGCGCGGCGAGGCGCTGGCCTGCTGGGGCGTGGCCGAGCTGCTCCAGCTTGATCTGGAGAAGCCGCTACTTGACGCGGGCGGCTGCTATGCAACGCGCGCGGTGCCCTACGACGAGGTGATCGACCCAACGCAGGCCGAGGCGGTCGCTGCGCCGCTGGACCAAATACTGCCGAATGTGCCGGGCATGCTGGCTGTCGGGCACCCGGAGGCCTGCGAGGCGCTGACCCAGGCCGCCGCGGCGGCTGGGGCCACTGTGGTCTGCGGCGTCGGTGACGTTGACATCGAGCCAGGCGACGCGCCGGTGGTGCGCTACCAGCACGACGACCTCCTCCACGAGCTGCATTGCCGGCTGGTGGTCGCCGCGGACGGACGGATGTCCACGGTCCGCCGCCAGCTCGGCATCGAACTGCACCAGACCACTCCGCGCACTATGGCCGGGGGAATGCTGGTCGATGACCTGCGCTCCTGGCCAGCCCGCCAGCTCTCGATCGGCACCGAGGGTGACCTGCTCTATTTTGTTTTCCCGCGGACGAACGGGCGGACGCGGCTGTACCTGTTACACGACATCGCGCAGAAGGGCCGCTTCACCGGCCCGGACAGGCACGTGAAGTTCCTGGCCGCCTTCGGATTCCAGTGCATTCCAGGAAGCGAGATGTTCGGTGCCGCCCGCCCGGTCGGGCCGTGCGCGTTCTACCCGATGAACGACAGCTGGACCGACGAGCCCTTCGCGCCCGGAGTCGTGCTCATCGGCGACGCCGCCGGGTGGAACGACCCGATCATCGGTCAGGGCCTCGCCATCGCGCTGCGCGATGTGCGGATCGTCACCGATGTCGTGCGCAGCGGGTCGGATTGGTCTGCGGCGGCCTTTGCCGGCTACGGCGAGGAGCGCCGGGAGCGGATGCGCCGACTGCGGGTGGCCGCTCAGGTGATCACCGATATCGCGGCCACATTCACTCCGGCCGGTGCAGCTCGCCGCCGGGCCTACAACGCCGTCTGGCAGACCGATCCGGTGCTCGGCGGTCCCCGGCTCACTCCGCTGGTGGGTCCCGACAACGTACCTGCGGACTCCTTCACCCAATCCACCATCAACCGGATCCTCGCGCTCGCATAGCCAAGCGGCAAGGACCGCATCACCGGCTTGGGCTGGAGCCGTGGGTCACGTCGGGGGGTACCGCGGCAGCTTCACGGCTGATCGCTGCGACGTCGATAGTGGGTGATCAGAAGTGCCCGTCAGTCACAGCTCCTCCGAGTCACCAGCCTGCGACCCATCTCGCTTGCCGGAGATGGTGTAGAGGTAGGTGATCTCGTCGGGCCTGGTGGCCGCTGACAGCGATTAGTTTGGCGAAGAACTAGTGACGGTCAGTCGGGGAGTGACCGTTCCCGGAGACCTCGCCGGTGGGGTCGGGACACGCAGCAGTCGATTGAACCTTGCGCTATGAAAGGTGATTGTGCTGGTGGGCGATACTGGGATCGAACCAGTGACCTCTTCGGTGTGAACGAAGCGCTCTCCCGCTGAGCTAATCGCCCCCTGCTGACCGCGGTAGCGGCATCACCATACAGGATCAGGTCAGCGGTGACTGCACCCAATCCCCGT
>DASUII010000288.1:0-2104 GCA_036279835.1 Pseudonocardiaceae bacterium | reverse complement strand
CCGGTGGAGGCACAGACGCCCATCGAGAGCACCCAGCGCGGCTCGGGCATCTGGTCATAGATCTGCCGCAGGACCGGAGCCATCTTGTTGCTCACCCGACCCGCCACGATCATCAGATCGGCCTGCCGCGGGGAGGCACGGAAGACCTCCATGCCGAAACGGGCCAGGTCATAGCGGGGCGCCCCGGTCGTCATCATTTCGATCGCGCAGCAGGCCAGCCCGAACGTGGCCGGCCACAGCGACGACTTCCGGGTCCAGTTGACCAGCTTCTCGACACTGGTCAACAGGATCCCGCTGGGGAGTTTCTCTTCCAGACCCATGATCAGTTCCAGTCCAGCCCGCCGCGTCGCCACACGTAGGCATAGGCGAAGCCGAGCGTCACGATGAACAGAACGATTTCCACCAGGCCGAAGATGCCCAACGAGTCCGCGGCGACCGCGAACGGGTACAAGAACACCATCTCGATGTCGAACAAGATGAACAGCATCGCGGTGAGGTAGTAGGCCACCGGCATCCGCCCAGCTCCCGCGACCGGCTGCGGGGAGGGCTCGATACCGCACTCGTAGGCATCCAGCTTGGCCCTGTTGTACCTGCGCGGACCGATATGGGGCGCCGCGACGATGGAGAAGACCGCAAAACCAGCGGCTAGCAGGAGCAGCAACACGAGGGGCACATAGGGTTGCAGCACTACCGTCCCCTCCTTCGGCGTCTCATGAACGTCCCACGGCGTCTCATGAAGATCTCCCACCTACCCTACGTGCGGACCGGTCACGCGGTGCCCTGAGGCTAACCTAAAATCCGGCCCCGATCAGGCCTTATCGGCGACGCCAGGTGTGTCGATCACACGCTGGGAGTCAGCCGGGTCATGGCTGTGATCACCCGATCCATCGCGTCGCCCTCCCGGCTGTCGTAGAGGTTGGCCAACAGCTTGAGCAGGAAGCGCATCAAAGTCGGGCGCGGCAAGCCGTGGCGGGTCGCGGCGCGCATCACGGCCGGATGCGCGATCAACCGGCTGAATCCGTTGCCCAGCCGGAAATAGCCACCCAGCTCCTCGCGCAGCGCAGCGGGGTACCGCCGCAACGCGTGCTCCCGGGCCAGCCCCTCGGGCCGGGCCAGTGCCTGGATCGTGCACTCCGCGGCGAACCGGGCGGACTGCATCGCATAAGCGATGCCCTCACCGTTGAACGAGTTGACCATGCCGCCGGCGTCCCCGACCAGCAACAGGCCGTTGCGGTAGTGCGGTGTGCGGTTGAAGCCCATCGGCAGGGCCGCCCCAGCGATCTTGCCAGCGGCGTTGTCCTCACGGAAACCCCACTCCGCCGGGGTGCTGTCCAACCACGACCGCAGCAGCGCCCGGTAGTCGGTCTTGCCGTACGCCGTCGACGTCGACAGGATCCCCAAGCCGACATTGGACGTCCCATCGCCCATGCCGAAGATCCAGCCGTAGCCGGGCAGCAGCCTGGGCTGCTCGGGGATGGTGTGGTCCCAGAGCTCGAGGTGGCTTTCCAGGAAGTCGTCATGGGTGCGGGGGCTGGTGTAATAGCGCCGCACCGCGACACCCATCGGCCGGTCGGCGCGCTTGTCCATCCCCAAACTCAGCGCGAGCCGGGCGCTGACCCCATCGCAGGCCAACGTCAGCGGGGCACGGTAGTGCATCGGCTGTTTGTCCGGGCCCTGCTTGCCTTTCACACCGAGGACCCGACCGCTACGTTCGTCGGTGATCGCCTCGGTGACCGTGTTCTGCTCATATAGCCGTGCGCCGGCTTTCTCCGCGTGGCGCGCCAGCATCTCGTCGAAGTCCAGCCGGGTGCGCACTGCGCCGTAGGGCGGGAAGCTGGCCAGATCGGGCCACGGCAGTTCGATCGTCACTCCGCCGCCTACCACCCGCAGGCCCCGGTTGTGCAACCAGCCGGCCTCGACGCTGGTATCGATGCCGAGATCGATCAGCTGCTTGACGCCTCGGGGAGTCAGCCCGTCCCCGCACACCTTCTCCCGGGGAAACGTGGACTTCTCCAGCAACAACACGTCCAAGCCGGAACGCGCCAGGTACGCGGCGGCCGTCGAACCCGCCGGCCCCGCCCCCACCACGATTACGTCCGCGTCG
>DASUII010000287.1:0-2536 GCA_036279835.1 Pseudonocardiaceae bacterium | reverse complement strand
GCGGCCAGCACCTCAGTGACCAGCCGCCGGACATGCCCACCACGTGCGACGTACACGGCCCGCCGTCCGTCGCGTCGCATCGTGACCAGCCCGGCGAGTTTCAGCTTCGCCAGGTGCTGCGACACCGACGGCCGGGCCGCCTCCACCGCGGCGGTGAGGCTGCCCACGTCGTACTCGCCGGTGCCCAGCAGCCACAACAGTCGCAGTCGAGTCGGGTCAGCCAGCATCCGAAGCGCGGTCACCGCGGCATCGAGCTGAGCGCCGGTGGGTGGCTGTTGCGCAGCAGCGGCCGTTGCCGTGTTGTCGCGTGCGTACATGAGCACCTATTGTGGCACAGCAGCGGTTATCACGCGAAAGGCACCCACCATGGGCGACGGACACGGACACGGACATGGCTGGCGCCTGCCGCATCTGATCACCCCGCACTCGCATGACAGTGCCGAGAAGATCGACGCCGCGATGGAGACGTCTCACGACGGCATCCGCGCCTTGTGGATTTCGCTGGCCGTCCTTGGTGCCACCGCCGCCGTGCAAGGCCTGGTGGTGGCACTGTCCGGGTCGGTGGCGCTGCTGGGCGACACCCTGCACAACGTCGCCGACGCCCTGACCGCCGTACCGTTGGGAATCGCGTTCCTGCTCGGCCGCCGGGCCGCGACCCGGCGATACACCTACGGCTTCGGCCGCGCCGAAGACCTGGCCGGCATCGTCATCGTGGCGATCATCGCCGCCTCGGCGGCGCTGGCCGGCTACCAGGCGATCGGGCGGCTACTGCACCCTGCGGACGTCTCACACCTGCTCGCAGTCAGCGCTGCGGCGGTGATCGGCTTCGTCGGCAACGAGACCGTCGCCCGCTACCGCATCCGAGTGGGCCGGCGGATCGGCTCTGCGGCGCTGGTCGCCGACGGGCTCCACGCCCGCACCGACGGGTTCACTTCGCTGGCGGTGCTGCTGGGTGCCGGCGGGGTAGCCATCGGCTGGCGGTGGGCCGACCCCGTCGTCGGGCTGGTCATCACCGTCGCGATCCTGGTGGTGGTCAAAGACGCCGCCCGGGAGATCTACCGGAGGCTGATGGATGCGGTCGACCCGGTCCTCGTGGACCAGGTTGAGGCCACCCTGCGGGTGACGCCTGGCGTGCTCGACGTCGGTGCGGTCCAGCTGCGCTGGATCGGCCACCGGCTACGCGCCGAATGCGACATCGCCGTACCGGCTGACCTGACGGTTCTAGCCGCGCACACCATCGCCGTGGCGGCCGAACACCGGCTGATCCATGCCGTGCCGCGGCTGACGTCGGCCATCGTGCACACCGACCCGCACACTCACGACGGCGCCGACCACCACGCCGACCTCGCCCACCACCGGCGCCCACCGGCCACCCAGGCGCTCAGCTCGTCTTGACGACGCCGATCAGGTGCCCCTCCGGGTCGTTGAAAAGCCCGATCTCGATCTCTTCCATGACCTTCTCGGGACCCATCACCCGCGACGCGCCGAGGCCCTCTGCCTTGGCCAGCGCGGCCTCGACGTCGGGTACCCCGATGTAGAAGGTGACGTGACCGGGATAGCCCTCCGGCCCCGGCCCGATACCGCCACCGATTCCACCGCCGTCGGCATCGTCGCGCTGCACTACCCCGTAGTTCATCGGGTTGTTGGCGTCGATCTTCCATCCGAACAGGTCGGAGTAGAAGGACTGCAGCGCGGCGCCGTCCTTACCGATGACCTCGAAGTGCACTACCGGCTGTCCCATGTCGTCTCCCTTGATGTTTGTTCAGGTCCGCACGCCGACGAGCCGGCGCTTCGTAGTTTCTCAAGCCCTCGACCCTAAGACTCCGGCCAGCCCGAGAACTCATCGCCGTGACGCCGAGTCCACGATCGGAACGATGACCCGGCCGAGCGGCGTGAGTGATACCGGGACCAGCTTGAGGTTGGCCACAGCGAGCGGGAGGCCGATGATCGTCAGGCCCAGTGCGACGGCTGTGACTACGTGGGCGATAGCCAGCCAGAATCCAGCGAAGATGATCCAGATCACATTGCCGATGACCGAGGGTGCGCCGGCGTCAGCGCGTCGCACGAGCGTCCGACCGAACGGCCACAACGCGAAACTCGCGATCCGGAAAGAGGCCAAGCCGAACGGGATCGTAATGATCAGTAAGCAGCATACGATCCCGGCAAGCAGGTACCCAAGCGCCATCCAGATGCCACACAGCAGCAACCAGATGATGTTGAGCAGGGTGCGCACGCCATCTATCCTTCCAAGATACGCGCCGTAGCCGTCCGTCGGTTGGCGACCAATCCCCTCGCGGAAGATCACTGTTTGCGATCAACCTCCGTGCGCGCGCAGCGCACCACGCCATCGCGCGGCTGGTGATGCGCTACCCGCAGTACCGCGAGCAGCCACCGCTCGGCCCGGTGCTGGCGATCGACGTCGCACGCTGGTCGAACTGGTCGGCTGCGGGAGACTGACTCGCCTCCCGCCGATCTGCGACTAGACGTGTACGGAGCTCATGTTCGGGTAACGGTCACCTGCGGCGGCGCCGACCGG
>DASUII010000286.1:0-4038 GCA_036279835.1 Pseudonocardiaceae bacterium | reverse complement strand
GGCGCTGAGCGCGGACGACCTGCTCGCGTTCAGCCGCCAGCGCGGGGCTGGGTTGGGACGCACGGCGTGGAACCATCTCGCCACGGCGTTGTCCGGCTTCTACCGGTGGCTGGATCTGTGCGGGCACGGCGGCGCGCAGCTGGTAGGTGTGGTGCCGCTGCGGCGGCGCTACCGGCTCGCCGACGTGCCCTGCGCCTTGTCCTGGGAGCAGGTGCGTCGCCTGCTCGGCGCGGTAGACCTGCGTGAGCCGAACGGCCGGCGCAACTACGCCATGCTGCTGCTGATCGCCAGCTACGGCCTGCGCGGATGCGAGGTCAGGGCGCTGCGGCTAAACGACATCGACTGGGCGCACGACGAGATCGTCATCTTCGCGCCGAAGACCGGCCGTCGGCGCGCACTGCCGCTGACCCGGCCGGCGGGGGAGGCGGTGCTGGACTACCTGCTGGCCGAGCGCCCCCCGTCGCGGCATCGGGAAGTCTTCCTGTCCAGCCGGCCGCCGCATGGCCCGCTGCGAAGCAAGATCAACCCGTGGCTGGGACGCCAGCTGGACAAGGCGGGCATCGTGACCGCCCACCGCGGGGCGCATGTCCTGCGCCACTCGCTGGCGGTCCATCTGCTGCGCAGCGGTGAAACGCTAAAGGGCATCGGTGACTTGCTCGGCCACCGCCGTCCGGACACGACTTTCATCTACACCAAGCTGGCGGTCGAGGATCTCCGCCGCGTCGCGCTGGACCCGGCGGAGGTGTCGTGATGGACACCAGCCGCTTCGGCGGGCCTTTGGCGAGCGAGTTCGCCGCCTTCGCCGCCACCTTGGAGGCCAGCGCCACCGCCAACAAGACCACTCTGACCCAGCTGCGGGCGTTGGACAGGTTCACCGCCCAGCGAAGCCTGCCGTCGGGAACCATCGATGAGACCCTGGCCAAAGCGTGGCTGGCGGGCTGCGTGACCCGGGCCCCGAACACCCGCGCCGCCCGCTACTACCTGCTGCGCCGCTTCTGCCGCTTCCTGGCGACCCGCCGCCCCGGCACGTTCGTGCCCGGCGAGTCACTTCGCCCGCGCCGCCGACCGCCCAAGCCACCCCACATCTACACCCGGGACGAGGTGCGTGCCCTGCTTGCCGGCGCGCTCGCACTGCGGGACTGGGCCAGCCGGCATCCCTGCCCGATCCGGTCGACCACCTTGCACACGCTCATCCTGCTGCTGGCCACCTCCGGCCTGCGGATCTCCGAAGCGCTGCACCTCACCCTGGCCGACGTGAACCTCACCGCGGGTGTTCTGTCGATCCACCAGTCGAAGTTCCGCAAATCCCGGCTCGTGCCGGTCTCCGCCGGCACGCTGGACGCGCTGCGCCGCTACCACGACCGGCGCGTCGCTGTGGCGCCCGCCGATCTGACCGGGGCCTTCTTCGTATCCGGTCGCGGCACCGGCTACAGCACCTCGACGGTCCAGGCGCTATTCCATGACCTCACCGTGCAAACCGGGCTACGGGAACCCGACGGCCGCGGTCCCCGGCTGCATGACCTGCGGGCAACTTTCGCGGTCACCCGGCTGCTGCTCTGGTATCGCGACGGCCAGGACGTCATGGCCCGACTGCCGTTGCTGAGCACCTACCTTGGCCACGCCTGCGTCAGCGACACCGAGGTGTATCTGCACATCACCACCGCGCTCCTGCAGGAGGCGAACACCCGCTTCCACACCTTCGCCGAAGATCTGCTTCCAGCGGCCGGTGACCGCTCATGAGCGCCCAAACCCCGGTTCCGGGCTTGCTCCGCGGCTTCTTCGAGGACTACCTCGCGGCGCAACGTGACGTCAGCCAGAACACCATCTACGCCTACCGAGACGCGTGCAAACTCTTCCTCCGGTTCGCGGCACGTCACCGCGGCCGGCAGGTGATCCGGCTCCAGCTGGCCGATCTCGGCGCCGACACCGTGCTGGCGTTCCTGACCTACCTCGAGTCCGACCGGCACAACAGCGCAGCCACCCGCAACTGCCGGCTGGTGGCGATCCACCGCTTCTTCGCCTACGTCGCCGACCAAGACCCCCGGCACGCCGAGCTGTGCCGCCGGGTCCTCGACATCCCGCTCAAGAAGACCACCTCGAACTCGATGACCTACCTGAACCAGGACGAGGTCAAGACCCTGCTGGCCGCGCCGTCGACCCGGCATCGCCTCGGGCTGCGCGACCGGGCCCTGCTCACCCTCCTCTACAACACCGGCGCACGCGCCACCGAAATAGTGCAGCTGAACATCGACGGCCTCCGCCTGGAGACACCCGCCCAGGTACGCATCCTCGGCAAAGGACGCAAAGAACGCGTCTGCCCGCTGTGGCAGGAGACCGCGGACGCGCTCCGTGCCTACCTTCATCAACGGGCAGACGGCACCCAGCCAGACGCGCCGCTGTTCCTCAACGCCCACGGCAAGCGCATCACCCGCTTCGGCGTCGGGACGATCCTCAAACGCAACATAGCGGTGGCGGCCACCACCCTGGCGTCGCTCGCCGCCAAGCCCGTCAGCCCGCACACCCTCCGCCACACGACCGCCCTGCACCTACTCCAGTCCGGAGCCGAGCTCAACGTGATCAAGTCCTGGCTCGGACACGTCAGCATCACCACCACAAGTGAGTACATCGAGATCGACATGGCGATGAAACGCAAAGCGATCGAACGCTGCCCACCCCTCGTTCCCGACCCGGAAGGTGAAACCCGCTGGCACGCCAGCAAGGACATCATCCAATGGCTCGAAGACCTGTGAGCACCGAAAAGTTATGTGGAGCCCGCATCCGGCGATCCTGCTGACAACCCGACTCACAGACACCACGACCAGAAGGGGGACATCGCGCGGCTCCACATAATCCCCGGCTCCACATAATCAGGGAAATGTTGAGCTCAACATTTTCCGTGGTGGGGACACCGCCGCATCCACGGCGAACTCATGAAGCTCGGCGTGACAGTTGCGCCGTCTACCGTGTGGGAGATTCTGCATGCCGCGGGCATCGATCCGGCGCCGCGCCGCTCGGGCCTAGGCTGGCGGCAGTTCCTGCGCGCCCAGGCCGCCGGGATCGTCGCGGTCGATTTCCTGCACGTGGACACGGTGTTGCTGAAGCGCATATACGTGCTGGTGTTCATCGAGCATGGCACCCGCCGGATGCATCTCGGCGGGGTCACCGCGAGCCCGACGGGCGAGTGGACCGTGCAGCAGGCTCGCAACCTCGCCCTCGGCCTCGGCGAGCGGTTCGAGGAGGTTAAGTTCCTGATCCGCGACCGCGGACCGGACTTCACCGCATCCTTCGACGCCGTCCTCCAGGCCGCCGGGACCAGGATCGTGCGCACCGCTGTTCAGGCGCCGCGCATGAATGCGATCTGCGAGCGCCTTGTCGGTACCCTGCGCCGAGAGCTCCTGGACCGCATGCTGATCCTCGGCGAGCGCCACCTGCGTTCCGTCCTGGCCGAGTACTAGGCGCATTACAATACGGCCAGGCCGCCCCAGGGCATCGCCCAGCGCGTCCCCGACGGCGAACACGACGGTGGCCACCTGACCGTTGCCGACCTCGACCGCGAACGGATCCACCGAAAACCCGTCCTGGGCGGCCTAATCAACGAATACTCACGCGCCTCCTGACACCCCGAAGGCTCGCAGGTCACCAGGCGGATCCTGTCTCGAGCGGGACAGGAAATCGATCGATTAATAACATGATCAACTGCGGCGAGACCGGCCGGGCGGGCCCGGGCGGCGTCCCGTCCTGAGCATTTGAACATTAGGTTCCTAACGATATTCCGGGGAGCCTAACGAGGAGCCAATGACCCCAGATCCTGGGCTACGTCAGGCCACATCCAGCGGCTGCCGGAACTGGAAAGCAGCACGTCAAGCCATACCAAGCGACGCCAGGCCGAGTCACGAGAGTGCCTCCTAAGTAGTAGGTCCCGCGTTCGAGTCGCGGTCGGGGCGCAGGTCAGAGGGGGTATGGTTCTCAGGAGAGTGTCGCTGGGAGCCAAAGCGTCCGGCTCCTGCCATGTCCGAGACTAATGTCCGGCGCCGTGGG
>DASUII010000285.1:0-22188 GCA_036279835.1 Pseudonocardiaceae bacterium | reverse complement strand
CCCACCTCCACCCGCGGGTAGCAGAACGTGCACTTCTCGGCCTTGCCGGTCTTGTGGTTGAAGTAGATCTTCTTGTACGGGCACCCGGTGACGCATTGCCGCCAGCCACGACACTTGTCCTGGTCGACCAGCACGATGCCGTCCTCGCTGCGCTTGTAGATCGCGCCGGACGGGCAGGACGCCGCGCACGACGGGTTGAGGCAGTGCTCGCAGATCCGCGGCAGGTAGAACATGAACGTCTGCTGGAACTCCAGCTTCACCTTGTCGGAGACCTTGGCCAGTACCGGGTCCCGGCCGATCTGCTCGGGGCCGCCGCCCAGGTCGTCGTCCCAGTTGGCGCCCCAGGTGATTTTTGTGTCCTCACCGGTGATCAGCGAGATGGGTCGGGCCACCGGGGTGGTGTCCATCTGCGGGGCGGACAGCAGGTTGTCGTAGTCGTAGGTCCACGGCTCGTAGTAGTCGGCCACTTCCGGTAGGTCGGGATTGGCGAAGATGTTCAGCAGCCGCTTGAACCGCGAGCCCGAACGCAACGTCAGCCGGCCGCGTTTGGTCAGCGTCCAGCCGCCCTTCCACCGCTCCTGGTCCTGGTACTGCCGCGGGTAGCCCTGTCCGGGTCTGGTCTCCACGTTGTTGAACCAGGCATATTCGACGCCGCTGCGATTGGTCCACGCCTGCTTGCAGGTGACGCTGCAGGTGTGGCAGCCGATGCATTTGTCCAGGTTCATCACCATGGCCAGCTGTGCCATGAGCTTCACTAGTAGATCACCTCCTGGCTGCGCCGGCGGATGGTGGTGACTTCGTCACGCTGATTGCCGGTGGGGCCGTGGTAGTTCATCGCGAACGACTGTTGGGCGTAGCCACCGATCAGATGTGTCGGCTTGATCATCAGCCGGGTCAGCGCGTTGTGGATGCCGCCGCGTTTGCCGGTCTTCTCGGTGCGGGGCACTCCCACGGTGCGCTCCTGGGCGTGATACATGAATACGGTGCCCTCGGGCATCCGATGGCTGACGATCGCCCGGGCGACCACCACGCCGTTGCGGTTGATCGCCTCGATCCACTCGTTGTCCTTCACGCCGATCTTGGCTGCGTCCACATCGGACATCCAGATGGCCTGGCCGCCGCGGGACAGCGTGAGCATGTGCAGGTTGTCCTGGTAGGTGGAGTGGATCGACCACTTCGAGTGCGGAGTCAGATACCGCACGGTGATCGACCGATGCCCATCGAGGCCGTCGACCGCTCCGACATTGGGCTCGCCGCGGTGTCCAATTTTCGGCTCGCCGAACAATGCCGTCATGTCCAACGGCGGTCGGAATATCGGCAGCTGCTCGCCGAGCTCGGACATCCAGTCGTGGTCGAGGTAGAAATGCTGCCGGCCGGTCAGCGTGTGCCACGGCTTGAGCCGCTCGGTGTTGATGGTGAAGGGGGAGTAGCGCCGGCCGCCGGTCTCGCTGCCGGACCACTCCGGCGACGTGATCACCGGTACCGGCCGGGCCTGGGTGTCGGCGAAGGTGATCCGCTTTCCCTCGTTCTCCGCGGCGAGGTCGGCGAGCTTGGTGCCGGTGCGCCGCTCCAGGGCGCGGAAGCCGTCAGTGGCAAGCCGCCCGTTGGTGGTGCCCGACAGCGCCAGGACGGCCTCGCAGGCATGGGTGTCCTTCGCCAGCGACGGCCGCCCGGCGGCGCGCCCGGAGACGACCGCGCCGTTGACCGCCGTGAGGTAGGCGACCTCGGCGTCCGGGTGGGTGGTGACGCCCTTTGTGGTCAGGCCGACTCGCTCGACCATCGGACCGAGTGCGGCCATCTTCTCGCCGATCGCCGGGTAGTCACGTTCCACCACGACGATCCGCGGCATGGTCTTGCCGGGTATCGGCAGGCACTCGCCGGCCTTCCAGTCCAGCACCCGGCCACCGGGTTGGGCGGTGGCGTCGGCGGTGTCGTGCTGCAGGGGCACTGCCACGATGTCACGGCGCACGCCGAGGTGCTTCTCGGCCATCCAGGAGAAGCCCCGGGCCAGCCGGTGAAACGCATCGAAGTCGGTCTTGGACTCCCACTGCGGAGAGATCGCCGGGGAGAAGGCGTGCACGTAGGGATGCATGTCCGTGCTGGACAGATCGTGTTTTTCGTACCACGTGGCGGCGGGCAGCACGATGTCGGAGAACAGCGTGGTGCTGGTCATCCGGAAGTCCAACGACATCAGCAGGTCGAGCTTGCCGACCGGGGCTTCGTCGCGCCAGGTGACCTCGACGGGGTGCACCCCGTCGAGGTCGGAGGCGCGCAGAGCGGAGTCGGTACCCAGCAAATGGCGCAGGAAGTACTCGTTGCCCTTGGCGGAGGAGCCGAGCAGGTTGGCCCGCCACACCGTCAGGCACCGCGGGAAGTTCTCCGGCGCGTCCGGGTCTTCGCAGGCGAACCGCAGGTGCCCGGTGGTCAGCCCGTCGACGACGTGTTCGGCGGCGTCCTTGCCCAGGCGCTGCGCCTCGTCGGCCAGATCCAGCGGGTTGCGGTTGAACGTCGGGTAACTGGGCATCCAACCCAACCGGGTGGCCAGCGCAATGTTGTCCGCCGTGGTGCGCCCGGCGAAGCGGCCTTTCGCCAGCGGCGAGGCCATCACATCGGCGGTGAACGGGTCGTATCGCCACTGGTCGGTGGCCAGGTACCAGTAGATGGTGCCCTGCATCTGCCGCGGCGGCCGCTGCCAGTCCAGGCCGAAGGCCAGCGTCGACCAGCCGGTGATCGGCCGGCACTTCTCCTGGCCGACGTAGTGCGCCCAACCACCGCCGTTGACGCCCTGGCAGCCGGTGAGCATCGTCAGCGCCAGGAACGACCGGTAGGTCTGGTCGGAGTGAAACCAGTGGTTGGTGCCCGCGCCCATCAGGATCATCGACCGGCCGCCGGAGCGCTCGGCGTTATCGGCGAACTCCCGGCCGATGCGCTCCGCCGCCGCCGCGGGCACGCCGGTGATCGCCTCCTGCCAAGCCGGGGTGTACGGCTGCGCGGTGTCGTCGTAGCCGGTGGGCCAGCTGCCTGGCAGGCCCGGCCGGTGCACCCCGTACTGGGCCAGCAGCAGATCGAACACCGTGGTGACCAGCTTGCCGGCGACGATCCGGGCCGGCACCCCGCGGCGCAGTATCCCGGGTTCCGCGGTGTCGAATCGGGGGAAATCGATCTCAGCGGTGAGGTCGCTGTCGAGGACGGTCAGCAGCGGGTCAACGCTGTGCAGGTCGAGGTTCCACCGACCTTCCCCGGAGCGGGTGAACCGGTAACCCAGCGACCCGTTCGGGACTACCGGTTCCCCGGTGGTTCCATCGAGTAACACGGTCTTGGATTCGGCACCTTCGCTGGTATCGCCCAGATCGGTTGCGGTGAGGAACTTGCCGGGAACGTACGCGTCGCCTCGTTTGTCGAGACTGATCAGAAATGGTAAGTCGGTGAAGCGTTTGACGTAGTCGGTGAAGCGGGGTGTCTGGCGATCGACGAAGAATTCTTTCAGGATCACATGACCCATTGACATCGCCAGCGCGGCGTCGGTGCCTGGCCGCGCCGGCAACCACTCGTCGGCGAACTTCGTGTGGTCGCCGTAGTCCGGCGACACGACGACCACTTTCTGACCCCGGTAACGGGCCTCGGTCATGTAATGCGCATCCGGGGTGCGGGTGACTGGGACGTTGGAACCCCACATGATCAGGTAGCCGGCGTCGAACCAGTCGGCGGATTCGGGTACGTCGGTCTGGTCGCCGAATACTTGCGGCGAGGCCACCGGAAGATCGGCGTACCAGTCGTAGAACGACAGCATCGCCCCACCGATCAGCGAGATGAATCGGGCCCCGGCGGCATGACTGACCATCGACATCGCCGGGATCGGTGAGAATCCGGCGACCCGGTCGGGACCATAGCGCTTGATCGTGTGCACATGCGCGGCCGCGGCGATCTCGGTGGCCTCCCACCACTCGGCACGCACGAATCCACCCATGCCGCGGGCCGCCTTGTACCGGCGGGACTTCTCCGGATCGTCGACCACGTCGGCCCAGGCCAGTACCGGGTCCTTGAGTCGCTGCTTCGCCTCCCGGTACAGCTCCAGCAGCGTGCCGCGCACATACGGGTAACGCACCCGGGCCGGTGAATAGGTGTACCAGGAGAACGACGCACCGCGCGGGCAGCCGCGGGGCTCATACTCGGGCTTGTCCGGCCCGATCGATGGGTAGTCGGTCTGCTGCGCTTCCCAGGTGATGATCCCGTCCTTGACGTAGATCTTCCACGAACAGGAACCGGTGCAATTCACCCCGTGGGTCGAGCGAACCACTTTATCGTAGGCCCAGCGGTCCCGGTAGAAAACGTCAGCCGACCGGCCACCGATCTGATGTAACGTGCGCAAATCCTCCGAAGCTTCCCCGCGCTGGAAATGTCTGCCGATGCGCAGCAGTGAATCGGCGAAGTCAGTGTCCATTCCAACACTCGAGCTTTCGTCGCGGGTATCGGGCACCGACGCCACCTCTTCTGAGGGTAATCATTCAGGGGGGCTAGCTCACTTACCCTAGACGGTGGTTTCTTGGCCTTCAAGATGGGCAGCTGCTGCTCACATCGTTGCTGAGACGACGGTGCGGCCAACGTAACACGCCGTTCACAGTCGGACTCAGTCGAGCATCGTCCAGGAACCGCTGCTACCTGGGACGATGTGGCCAACCCTGTGGGGATTCACGCTCGGTCGACGACGCTGAGACAGGCGTGGGTGGCAATCTGTATCCCAGAATTTCCGGATGATTTACATATCGTAACATGCTCAGCTATGAGGCACAGCGCAACGATATCATCGGCTCTCGCAAATTGACTGATCCAGGCGGCAGCAATGACGCGATCCGTCGAGTCGATCGCGCGAATGTCCGTTGCCTATTCAGCGTGGGATTGCCCGTGTGGCTCAGTTGGGACCGAAGCTGTGTGCTGGCCGTGCGATCCTGCGCGGTCATCGCTCACTTTTGACGACCTTGAGAACGCGAGCAGGCGAGCAGTTACTACGATCAGTCTTGGTGCAAGCGATGATTTCTGCCCCGTCGCGGGGTCCAACACCTGACACGCAAGAGAGGATTTTGCATGCGCACCTTGATCGTTACTGAGTTCATCACCCTCGACGGCGTTGTCGAGGCACCTGGCGGTGAGCCGACGCACCCGCACTCCGGCTGGACCATGCCGTACGGCGTCCCTGAGCTGTACGCCTACAAACTTCAGGAGACCCTCGAAGCCGAGTCGCTGCTGCTCGGACGGATCACCTACCAGGGCTTCTCGACGGCATGGCCGCAACGAACGGGGGAGCTGAGGCTGATGGTTTACCCGATCATGATCGGTGGCGGTCTGACGATCTTCCCCGACCAGCGGACAAGATCACGCTTGAGCTCACCGACCTGGTGCGCTACGCCAGCGGCGTCTTGCTGCAGGTCTACCGCCCAGCATCCTGACGGCTTCATTCCCGAGTCACCCCGCGCTGCCGACGTTAGCTTGCCCCATCAGCCGGCCGAGCCCGCCTCAGACACTCGAAAGCCCGGCAACGACCGCGAGTGATCACGAAATGGGAAGAGGTAGCAGCGGTGAGCGCGGCTGATTCTTCCGAAACAGCGATCTTGGTCAGTGCCGAGTGTGCTAGCGGCGCATCGAGACACGCCCTCCATCGGCTGGCACACCCTCGTCGCGCAGCCGGGCCAGTTGCTCGGCGGCGAGGTGCGGCGCAGGGGTTCCGTCGGCGCGCAGCACCCGGTGCCAGGGCAGGTCGTGGCCGTCCTCGGCGAGGATCCGGCCCACCAGGCGGGCCCGGCCCGGGAGCCCGGCGCGGGCGGCGACCTCGCCGTACGCGAGCACCGAGCCCGCTGGGATAGCGGCGACCACGCCGCGAACCCGCTCCACGTCGTCAATGTTCATCGCCAGCATCCTCCCGCACCGCGGACTGTCGGAGTGGCGTGGTTGCATGCGCTCCGTGCCCGTCTTGGTTCGTTCCGTTACCGCCGCTGCGCAGGCGGCCGTCTGGAGTCCCGACGCCCGCAGAGTGCTGGAACACGCCGGCGGTCCGTTGCGGGTGCTGGGCGGCCCGGGCACCGGCAAGACCACCCTGGTGGCGCACACCGTGGCGGATCGGGTGCTTCGCGGAGTGGACCCCGAGCGGGTGCTGGTACTGACCTCTAGCCGGCGGGCGGCCGGCGACTTGCGCGATCGCATCGTCGAGCGTCTCGTGGCGCACGGAGTGACGCCGACTGTGCGGGAACTGCTGGTGCGCACCGTGCACTCCTACGCCTTCGCCGTGCTGCGCACGCAGGCGCAGCTGCAGGATCTGCCGCCGCCCCGGTTGCTGTCCGGCCCCGATCAGGACGTGGTGATCCGGGAGTTGCTGGAGGGTCAGCGTGCGATTGGCGGCCGAGGCTGGCCGGCGCGGCTGCGACCGGCGTTGGGTTTGCCGGCCTTCGCGACTGAGCTGCGGGATCTGCTGATGCGCGCCGCGGAACGCGGGCTCGCGCCGGAGGACCTCATCGCGCTGGGCCGCAGCACGGGGCGCGACGAGTGGGTGGCCGCCGGGCGCTTTTTCCGCACCTACGAGCAGGTGATGCTGTTACGCGGGTCGGTGGGTACCGCCGCCCCGCAAGCGACCGCGCCCGCCTTGGACGCCGCTGAGCTGGTATCCGCGGCGTTGCTGGTGCTCGACACCGATGCTGAGGTGATGCGCAGGGAAGCCGACCGGGTGCGTCACCTGATCGTCGACGATGCCCAACACCTCGATCCGTTGCAAGCCGCGTTGGTGAATCGGCTCGGCGCGGGCGCCCACGAGCTGCTGCTGTTCGGCGATCCTGACCAGACGGTCTTCTCCTTCCGTGGTGCGGATCCCGGCTTGCTCACCACCGGCGGTCGCCCAGCCATCCGGCTGTCCATCGATCACCGGATGGCCCCGGCGGTGCGGACCGCCGTCTCCCGGCTCGCCAGCCGGTTGCCGGGCCCACGTGGTGCCCTGCACAGTCCGGTGGGGCAGCAGGCCGGCGGGCAGGTCGCCGTTCGGGTCTTCGGGTCCGCCGCGACCGAGGCGTCCTGGGTGGCCAATCAGCTCCGCCGCGCCCATCTGTTCGACGGTGTGCCCTGGTCGGACATGGCGGTACTGGTGCGCTCGACCGCGCCGGCGCTGCCGGTGCTGCGCCGGGCGTTGCTCGCGGCGGGCGTGCCAGTAGCGGCGCCACGCGAGGAGCTGCCGGTGGCCCGCCAAGGCGCGGTGCTACCGATGCTGGCGGTGTTGCGCTGCGCGGTACAACCAGGCGCCCTCGACGAGGAGACTGCGGCTGCGCTGCTGACCTCCCCGCTGGGCGGAGCCGACCCGCTGGCATTGCGCCGGCTGCGCCGGGAGCTGCGCCGCCGCGAGCTCGTCGCCGGGGATGTGCGGACTAGCGGCGCACTGCTGGTCGACCTGCTGCGCACGGACCGCGAGCCAGGAATCCACGGGCTGGACGGGCTCGACGAGCACACCGCGGCGCCGGCGGCGAGGCTCGCAAGCCTGCTCACCGCCACGGCTGCGGCGGCCCGGCGAGGGGACAGCGCTGAGGAAGTGCTGTGGCAGCTGTGGCAGGCTAGCGGATTCGGGCAGCGTTGGGCAGCCATCGCAGCGCGCGGCGGCACGGCTGGTGCGCAAGCCGACCGGGACCTTGACGCGGTGGTCGCGCTGTTCGACGCCGCCGCCCGGTACGCCGATCGGCTACCCGGCGCCGACGGGGGTCCGGCCGGCCTGCTCGGCTTCTGCGACTACCTCACTAACCAGCAGATACCCGGCGACTCGCTGGCCGCGCGGTCGCCACAGGGCGAGTCAGTCACCGTGGCGACCGTGCATGCCGCAGCCGGCCGGGAGTGGTCACTCGTCGCGGTTCCCGGGGTGCAGGAGGGCAGTTGGCCAGACCTGCGGCTGCGCGGATCCCTGCTCGGTGTGGAACATCTGGTCGACATCACCGCGGGCGTCGACTCCACCACGGTCTCGCGCACCGCGCCGCTGCTGGCTGAGGAACGGCGGCTGCTGCTGGTGGCCGCCAGTCGAGCGCGGCACAGGTTGCTGGTCAGCGCGGTGCGCGGACAGGACGAACAGCCGTCTCGGTTTCTCGACGAGCTCGAGGGCACCGACGCATCGACGCACGAGCGACCGGTCCAACCTCGGGAACGCGGGCTGATCCTCCCCGAGCTCGTCGCGGAGCTGCGCCGAGTGTGCTGTGATCCCGCCGAGGACACCGTGCGGCGGGGCAGCGCCGCGGCCGGTTTGGCGCAGCTCGCGCATGCCGGGGTACCCGGCGCGCACCCCGATGTCTGGTACGGGTTAGGACCGTTGTCAACTGACGCCCCGCTGCGGATGCCGGGTGAGCCGGCCCGGGTGTCACCGTCGCTGGTGGAGCTGGTGTCGAGCTGCCCTTTGCGCTGGTTGCTCACCCGGCACGGCGGCGAGGACGTCCGGGCGCTGCCCGCGGTCACCGGGTCGCTGGTGCACAGCCTGGTCCACGCGGTGGCAGCCGGTGCCAGCGACGAACAGTTGCAACTAGCGCTGGACCAGGCCTGGACCGCCGTCGATGCCGGTGCTCCGTGGTACTCCCGGGCAGAGCAGCAGCGGGTTCTCCAGATGGTCGCATCATTTCGCAGCTGGTGGAGATCCAGCCGTGCTGAGCTCACCGAAGTCGGTTGCGAGCTGGCGTTCGAGGTACAGCTGCCCCCTGCTCACGGCGCTCCCGACGACACCGCTGTGCAGCTTCAGGGAAGGGTGGACCGGTTGGAGCGGGACCGCCACGGCCGTCCCGTGATCGTCGACGTGAAGACCAGCAAGGTCCCGGTCAGCAAAGAAGCCGCGCAGGGCCACCCGCAGCTGGCCATTTACCAGCTAGCCGCGGCTTATGGTGCCTTCGGCGAACACGGTCTGCCGACCGAACCTGGTGGGGCCTGCATCGTGTCGGTCTCCGCGCGAAACGCGGCGCCTGTGCAGCGCGATCAACGGCCGTTGGACCCGGCAGCGTTGACGAGCTGGCAGGAGGTCGTGCGCGAGGCGGCTCGGCGAACCGTGGGGCCGGAGTTCGTCGCCATCGACAGCGGCGACTGCGCGCGGTGCCCCTCGAAGATCGCCTGCCCGCTGCAGGACGCCGGTCGGCAGGTCACCCAATGACGATGGTGCACGCCGGCATCGGGCCTACCGAGCTCGCTGCGGAGCTCGGTATCGCGTCCCCCACGGCGGAGCAGGCCACCGTCATCGCCGCCGACCCGGGGAGCCCCACGCTCGTAGTCGCCGGTGCCGGGTCGGGTAAGACCGAGACGATGGCCGCCCGAGTGGTGTGGCTGGTCGCCAACGGGTACGTCACTCCCGACGGCGTGCTCGGCCTGACGTTCACCCGCAAGGCGGCTCAGCAGCTTGCCGAGCGGATCCGGGCCCGGTTGCGCCGGCTCGCCGGTTCCGCAGTGCTGGATCGCCTCGACCCCACCGGCCAGCGCAGGTCTGCGGTGCTCTCCGGCGAGGCCACCGTGCTGACCTACCACGCATATGCCGGCCAGCTGGTTGCTGAGCATGCGCTTCGACTCCCCACCGACCCCGGGGCCCGGCTGCTCTCTGAGACCGGCGCGTGGCAGCTCGCGCATCGGGTCACCGCTGGCTGGGAACCGGACCTTGACCTGGACGGAAAGGTGCCGCACACGGTCACCGGTTGGGTGCTTGGGCTGGCGGGGCAGCTCGCCGAGCACTTGTGCGAGCCGGAGCAGCTGCGGGAGTCCACCGAGGCGATGATCACGGCGCTGGTCACGGCTTCGCCGACCGCACGCCAGAAGGGCCCGCTACGTGGCGACCTCACGCCGGTGGTGCGCAGCCAGCGGTCCCGGCTGGCGATAGTGCCGCTGGTGCAGCGCTACACCGAGCTCAAGCGGCGCGAGGCTGTACTCGACTTCGGCGATCAGATGGGCATCGCGGCCAAGCTGGCGCGCGACCATCCGGAGGTCGGCGAGGCCGAGCGGGCCCGCTTCGGCGCAGTGCTGCTCGACGAATATCAGGACACCGGGCATGCCCAACGGGTGCTGCTGCGGTCACTGTTCGGCACCGTGGCAACGCCCGGGCGCGCGATCCCAGTCACTGCGGTCGGTGACCCTTGCCAGTCGATCTACGGCTGGCGCGGCGCCTCAGCGGCCAACCTGCCGCGGTTCACCACCGATTTCCCCCGCGACGACGGGACCCCCGCCCTCACCCGCGGACTGCTCACCAGCTTCCGCAACCCGCCCGAGGTGCTCGCGGTGGCTAACGCAGTCTCTGGCGAGCTTCGCCGCGGGCAGGTTCGCGTCGGCGAGTTGCGCTGCCGCGATGGTGCCCAACCGGGCGAGGTCCGCTGCGCGCTGCTGCCTGACGTCCGTGCCGAGGTGAACTGGGTAGCTGACGCCATCGCCGGCCGCTGGCACTCGGCGGTGGTGGACCAGGGCACCCCCCTGACCGCCGCGGTGTTGGTGCGCCGCCGCGCTGACATGGCGGTGCTGGCCGCCGCGTTGCGTACTCGCGATATCCCTGTCGAGGTGGTGGGCCTCGGCGGGTTGCTGGCTGCGCCGGAGGTCTGCGACCTGGTGAGTGTGCTGCGGTTGCTCGTCGATCCGCTAGCGGGCACAGCCGCGGCGCGGCTGCTGACCGGTGCGCGGTGGCGGCTCGGCGCGGCGGATCTGGTCGCGCTGTGGTGTCGTGCGCGGGAGTTGGCGACGGATCACCGGACCCGATCGAGGCACGGCGCTGAAGGTCCGGGCAGCCCGGAGGAAGTGTTGGCTGCCTTACCGGAGGGCCTACCTGGGGAGCTCGTCGACCAGGCGGGACTGGTCGACGCGCTGGATTCGCCCGGCGATCCGGCCCGGTACTCCGAGCTGGGCTACCAGCGGCTGCGCACCCTTGCTGGCGAGCTGCGGGCACTGCGCCGCCGCGTTACCCAACCGTTGACCGATCTGGTCGCCGACGCCGAACGGACCCTGCTTCTTGATATCGAGTCGCTGGCCAGGCCTGGCCTCGCCGGCCGGGTCCATCTGGACACCTTTGCCGGCGTGGTAGCGGACTTCTCCGCGGCCAGCCCGATGGCCGGCTTGCCCGCGCTGCTGGACTACCTGTCCACCGCCGAGGACGCCGAAGATGGTCTCGAGTCGGGCGAGGTCGAGGTCGCCGATGACCGCGTGCAGATCCTCACCGTGCACGCGGCCAAAGGCCTCGAATGGCAGCTGGTAGCCATCCCGCACCTGGTGGAGGGGGTGTTCCCGGCAGCCAAGAAGAGTTCGTCGTGGCTACGGACGGTCACCGAGCTGCCGGTAACGCTGCGAGGCGACCGGGCCGACCTGCCCGACCTGGCACTGCCCGCTGGTGCTGATCAGAAGGAGCTCGCCGTAGCCGTCGCGGACCACGAGGCGGCCTTCGACACCCGCAGGCTCATAGAGGAGCGCCGGTTGATGTATGTCGCGCTTACTCGTGCAGAGCAGACACTGCTGGTCAGTGGCCACCATTGGGGCGACGCCGGCAATGCACCCCGGTCGCCCTCGCAGTTCCTGGTGGAGATTCGCGACGTCAAACACTGTGTGATCGATCAGTGGGCCGCAGCCCCCGCCGACGGCGAGCCAAACCCACTGGACTCCGAACCGCGCTGCGAGCCGACGCCGGCCGACCCGCTGGGCTCGCGGCGTGATGTTGTCGCTGAGGGCGCCCAACTGGTGCGCGACGCGCTGGCCGTCGCGAACTCCGATCGGCGCTCACCAGTGCGCAGCGCCGCGGGTTGGCAGCGCGAGATCGACGTGTTGCTCGCGGAGCGGGCGTCGCACCGCGCTGCGCAACGCGTCGTACTGCCCGCACACCTGTCGGTGAGCCAGCTGGTGGAGCTCGCCGAGGACCCGTTGGCGCTGGCCGCCCGACTGCGCAGGCCGCTGCCGTTCGCACCGAACCCGATGGCTCGCCGCGGTACCGCCTTTCACGCATGGCTGGAACGCCGGTTCGGCTGCACTCGGCTGATCGATCACGACGAGTTGCCCGGCGCTGCTGATGAGGGCGCCGCTCCGAATGCCGAACTCGGGTTGCTCCAGGCCGCCTTCCTAGCCAGCGAATGGGCGCCACGTGGCCCGCACGACGTCGAGGTGCCTTTCGAGACCGTGTTGGACGGGGTGGGCGTGCGTGGTCGGATGGATGCGGTGTTCGCCGACGCCGATGGCGGCTGGACAGTGGTCGACTGGAAGACCGGGATGGTGCCCGATGAGGCGACGCTGCGTGCGGTGAGCGTGCAGCTCGCCGCCTACCGGCTGGCCTGGTCGGCGCTGTCCGGGGCACCGCTGGAGCGGGTACGCGCGGCATTTCACTACGTCCGCGCCAACCGAACGTTGCGACCCGCGGATCTGCTCGATGCCGACGGATTGCGCGATCTGCTGCGCACGATCCCGATCGGCTGACCGAGAGCGGCCAGGGGTCGTGGTGTGGCGATGCGTCGTTGGTAACCGATGACCGCAATCTCGGTAAATGGTTGACACTGACTACGTATTCGAAAAAGGACTCCGCTGCTAGGTAGTCAACCTAAGGATTTACGTGCGACTACCGATTGCCGCACGACGTTACTTCTCGGCAGGGTATGTGGTACTGAATCGGTAATTGTCGCCGATGAGGTGGTTTCCTGTGCCCGGGCCACCGGGACTTACCTTTTCTAGGAGGACTTGATGTCTGATGCATTGAGCTTTGCGGAGATCGAGGGGCAGCACGTGGAGCTGCTGCCGGCCCGCACCGTCCTGTCAATGTTCAGCACCGGCAACGGTTCCCGCGGCGGCGACGCCGGCAACGGCGGCGCGGGCGGCACCAGTGGCACCGGCGGCGCGGGCAGCGGCAAGGCGGCACTGTTTGACAACTACTTCTACACCGAGGGCGACGTGATCAACACCGTCACCGGCGGCGAAGGCGGCGTCAGCGGCGCTGCTGACGGTGGTGCCGCTACCGGTGGTGCTGGTGAGTCCGGGCACTGAGCTGACAACTGTGCTCCAACAGATCAGCGTCGTCGCTCGGCGTGGGAGTTCTGGGTGGGGCGGCCACCTGGCCGCCCCACCCAGTCTGCTGTGTCGGCAGTACGTACAGGCGCTGGTGAAATGTACGGCGCAAAACGTTGCTGCCTACGTATTCGAAAAGCGAATTGCACTGCCTGGGTCCGTTGCATAAGTAGTGCACTGGGGCGAGTTACGTGTTACTACTGATTGCCCTGCGACTCTACTGCAGGCAAAGTATGTGTTGCCGAATCGGTAATGCCGCCGATGAGGCGATTATCGTCCCGGATCACTGGGACCACCTTTCCTAGGAGGATTTGATGTCTGATGCATTGAGCTTTGCGGAGATCGACGGGCAGCGCGTGGAGCTGCTGCCGGCCCGCACCGTGATGTCGATGTTCAGTGCTAATGGCGCCGGCCGGGGCGGCAACGGCGGGACCGGCGGCACTGGCGGCGTCGGCCGGGGCGGACTCGGTATCAACCTGTTGAACCTCAACCTCTTCGGTGACCAGACCAACAGCGCAGGTGACGGCACCGGTGGCGCGGGCGGTTCGGCCGAGGGCGGCAAGGGTGGAAGCATCAGCGGGTGACTTGAGCCGGTGCCACTAGCGATCAGCTGATCGCACGGTGCGCGTTCATGGGGAGGGGTGGCCAGATCACGGCCACCCCTCCCTCCGGCGTGACGCCAAGATCAGCGACGACATATCCCATCGTCGGCATTCAGCAGGGTAGGTCGCCGTGAATCGCCAATGCTACCGACGAGCTCAGCTTGTTCCAGGCGCCAGGGAGCGCTTCATATTTCCGCGCCGGCCCCGGGTGTGAAGGTGGTGAGTAGCAACGCCCTCGGTGGCCGGCCAATAGCGCAGGTGACTGTTTCGCCGGATGCGAGCTGCAGAGCCGACGGCGTACTGAGCGCCCACCATAGCTGAGCAGATTTCGTTACCATCCGGTCTTCTGATCTGCGAGATAGGTGGTGGCGTAGGGGCGGCCGCCCGTTCATGTAGGTACTCCCAGTTGTCGATGTTCCGTAGTCTGTGCGGCCGACTACGTATTAGCGACGTTTGCCAGTCCTACGTAGTGACCTTAATTGAGTTACGTGTGACTACTGATTGCCACGAAGGTTACTGCGCGGCAGGGTATGAGTTACCAAATCGGTACTGCCACCGACCAGGTACTTATACCCGGCTCGCCGGGATCACCTTTCCTAGGAGGATTTAGATGTCTGACGCATTGAGCTTTGCTGAGGTCGACGGTCAGCACGTCGAGCTGCTGCCCGCCCGTACCGTGATGTCGATGTTCACCGCTGGCCATGACGGCGGCGGCCGTGGGGGCAACGGCGGCGAGGGCGGCACCGGCGGCGTCGGCCGCGGCGGCCTCGGTCTCAACCTCCTCAACATCAACTTGTTCGGCGACCAGACGAACGACGCCGGCGACGGCCTCGGCGGCGCCGGCGGCAGCGGCAACGGCGGTACTGGTGGAGCCGTCAGCGGCTGAGTCGAGCCGGCGCTGCCAGCTGGCCACCTATTCGTGGCGGCGCCGTAGCCTGGGAGGGGTGGTCAATCGCTCCCACCCCTCCTAGCTAGTCATAGAGCTACTAGCTGCGGAAACGGTGCGTGTGGGGTCTGCAGCGTAAGTACTCGGACCTACACCTTCCGTAGAGCCTCGCAGGAACTAGGTATTGTCGTAGCTCGAATAGCCTAAGTACTACACTCGTAAGAGTTAAGTACCGCTACTGATTGCCACATCGATCTTACCGTGGGCAAGGTATGTAGCGCCGGATCGGCACTGCCACCCGATGCGGTGTTCGTAGTCCTGAGGCCGTCTGCAGGTCACGGGACCCACCTTTCCTAGGAGGATCTATGTCTGATGCACTGAGCTCGGCCGAACTCGACGCGCAGCGCGTGGAGCTGTTGCCGTCCCGCACCGTATTGTCGCTGTTCAGCGCCGCTGGACGCGGTGGCAATGGCGGCCTGGGTGCGCCCGGTGGGGTAGGCAGGGGCGGCCTCGGCGCCAACCTCATCAACGCCAACGTCCTTGGCGACCAGACCAACCTCGCCGGTAGCGGTGTCGGCGGCGAGGGTGGCGGCGCAGCCGGCGGTACCGGCGGAGCTGTTTACCACTGATTTCGCCTGGTGCGATCGGTAATCGCCGATGTTGCATGCGGGGGCGTGGGGGGTGGCCAGCCTACGGCCGCCCCTCCCGCACACCCGGTGAGCACGTTATTACGCAGTGGCACCGGCGAAACTAGGTAGTGACGAGCCGTGCCTGCGAGGTTAAGCGTCGGTAGGCTGGGTGGGCATTAAGTAAATGCTACTCATGGCGTGTTTCGGGGCGGCGGTCTGTGACTCGAGCAGTTTTCGATTCGACGAAGTTTCGATTCGACGAAGTTTCGATTCGGCGGAGTGGGACTTTGAGTCGGGGAGGGCGTCATCGATACTGAGCGTGTGGAGGTTGACTTTGGGTCGGCTGTGGGCACTGTGCCACGCTTGGCTGACGGGGTCGAGCTGATCGGGGAGTATCAGGGATCGGGGTTTCAAGAGCCTCGCTACATCGTGCGTCGGTCCGATGGGCAGGTCATCCAGCTGCCCCGGTTGCTGTATCTGCTTGCGGCCAGCATGGATGGCCAACGCAACCAGGCACAGGTTGCTGGTGTGCTCAGCGCCGAGTTCGGCAAGGTGGTCCAGGCCGAGCAGGTGGCGTTTCTGGTGGACAACCGGTTGCGCCCGGCGGGGATCGTGGCGGCTGATCCGGAGGCTGGTGACCCGCAGACCGGACCGGATGGTGCGGCAGCGAAGATGGCGGTGAAGTCGGATCCGTTGTTGGCCTTGAAGTTCCGGGTCGGGGTCGTCCCGGAGCGGACGGTGTGGCGCATCGCTGGGATGTTCGGTCCGATGTTTTGGCCGCCGGTGATCCTCGCCACGTTGGCCGGCTTCGTCGGCTTGGACGTGCTGATCATCGCTCAGGGGGGTCTGGGGCGGATCGTGCCCAGCGCGATCGCGTTGATCTACCAGCCGGCGTTGACCCTGCTGGTGCTGGGTTTGATCTTGGCGTCAGCGGCGTTTCACGAGTGCGGCCATGTCACCGCCTGCCGCTATGGCGGCGCTAAACCCGGGGTGATGGGTTTCGGTCTGTATCTGGTGTGGCCGGCGCTGTACAGCACGGTCACCGACTCCTACCGGCTGGGACGGGTCGGTCGATTACGCACCGACCTGGGCGGCGTGTACTTCAACGCGGTGTTCATCGCCGGGATGAGTGTCGCCTACGTGTATACCGGGGCACCGTGGCTACTGGTGGCCATCGTGGCGCTGCACGTCGAGACCGCGACGCAGTTCCTGCCGATGATCCGACTGGATGGCTACTACATCCTTAGCGACCTGATCGGGGTTCCTGATCTGTTCAGCCGGATGGGACCGGTGTTGGCGAGCATCATTCCCGGGCGGGCGAAGCATCCTCGGGTGCAGGAACTCAAGCCGTGGGTCCGTCGAATGATCACCCTGTGGGTGCTCATCGTGGTGCCCTACCTAGGGTACTGGTTGATCGGTTTCCTGATCGTGATTCCTCGGGTGCTGCCAGTGGTGTGGCACCGGCTTGTCTTTTTGATCCACGCAGTGGGGCAAGCAGCATCGGCCAGCCACGGAGCCGAGGCTGCGTTGGGTGTAGTGCAGATCGTTTTGCTATTGCTACCGTGGGTGGGCTCTTCGCTGATGTTGGGAATGATGGCTCGGCGGCCGGTCCGGTGGCTACGACGGCGATTGGCGCCAGCGGCGGTCAGCCCAGCGGCGGTCAGCGCAGGGAGGATCTAAGTGTTGGTGACCCCGAACGGTGGCACGCAACGTGGCGCACTTCGTGGCACGGGGCGGTGGACCGGACGGTTTGGTAGCGCGGTGGCGGTGCTCGCCGCGGTGGGCTCGCTGGCCGGCTGCCTCGGCACGTCGGCCGGCGGAACCCCCGGCACAGGGGGCACCGGCAGTCCCGGTACCAGTAGTAGCGGCGGAAATGGCTACGGTGGAAATGGCGGTGACGCTAATGGCGGCGGTACCGGGGGCAACGGCGGCAATGGCTATGGCGGTTGGGGCGGCAATGGTTACGGCGGCAACGGCGGCAACGGTGCTGATGGCCGTGATGGTGTAGATGGTACTGGGGGAGGCAGTTTCTCCGATCCCGGTGCGGTGGCTGGTTCTGGTCGGCTGACCACCCGGACGGTAGATCTGTCCGGGGTCACCTCGGTGGTGGCGGAGGCCAATTTCGTGGTGCACCTCAGGACGGGCCGCTCTGCACAGGCCGCGGTCACGATGGATGACAACCTGACTGATCGCGTCGCGGCCACCGTCACCGGCGGCCAGCTACGTCTGGGGATCAAGCCGGGTATGAGCGTCCGAAATGCGACGTTGTCCGCTGATGTCACGGTGGGCCAGCTCGATCGACTGGCCACCGCGGGGGCCAGTCGGGTAATGCTGGACCCAACGCTGACTAGCCCCGCGCTGCACCTGAACATCGCTGGGACCAGCGCAATCACCGGCCCTGTCATGGTCGGTCGGGTGCAGGCGACGGTCTCCGGCGCCGGTACCCTGGCGCTGTCCGGGAATGTTGCGCAGCTGAGTTTCAGTGCGGCGGGAGCCAGCCAGCTGCCGCTTGCAGATCTCACTGTCCGCTATCTTGACGCGATGCTGTCCGGGGCCAGCCATGCCACCGTGACGGTGACCGACACGTTAGCCGTACAGGCCGCAGGTGCCTCGGTGCTTCGCTATCGGGGCAACCCGAGCGTCACCCGCTCCCAGACGTCGGGGATGTCGTCGATAGTGCCGGATTCACCGTAAGTAATTGACGGTCATTGTTAAGTGATCGAATGCACCTGAACGCACTGTCACCGAATGAGCACACACGGTTACCGAGCACGGATCTCGCGATCCATACTCGCGCTAATATCCACATTACTTGACGGTGTCGCCCATGGCGATTTCGTCACCGTTAGCATATGCTGACCCATGGGGTAGTTGGTCAGCTATTGGCGCGACGCGGGGGGGCGTAGCCAATGTATCAGAGGGGCTGGGGGCGGTCGGAAGTTCGCACCATGCCATCCACTGTGCCTCCGACCAGCGCGAGTTACCGAGCGCGTTGGTCGGGGCAGCTATGAGGACGGATCCGTGGACGCTCACGGGACGTGACCTAGAGTTGCAGTTTATCGCTGAGCGTTTAACTAGTGGGGAATCACGCAGTGTGGTCATCGCCGGCCCGGCCGGGGTGGGCAAGACCAGACTCGCGCGGGAAGCGCTGGCGGTCGCCAAACGCGGTGGTCGGGTGACGCAGTGGGCGGCGGGGACCAGTGCGGCGGCCGCGATACCGCTGGGCGCGGTGGCGCACCTGCTCCCTTCAGTGGGGACGGTGTCTGATCCGCTGACCTTGCTGCAGCGCGCCGGCGCCGCAATCGCCGAGCAGGGCAATGGCCACCGGTTGGTCATCGGGATCGACGATGCGCATCTGCTGGATGAGCTGTCGGTGACGTTGCTCCATCAGCTGACCTTGACTCGCACCGCGAGTGTGGTGTTGACCGTTCGGACCGGAGAGCCTGCTCCCGATCCAGTGGTGACGCTGTGGAAGAACGGGTTAGCCGACCGGTTGGAGCTGGCGCAGCTGCCGCGCGCGGAGCTGGAGCGGCTGGTGACCGGCGTGCTCGGCGGGGTGGTGGACAGCCGCACGATCGAGAGGTTGTGGCGCGCCACTCGCGGCAATGTCCTTTTCCTGCGGGAGCTCGTGGAGGGCGGGTGCGAGACCGGCGCTCTGCGGATGCGCGGGGACGTGTGGCGCTGGGAGGGCCGGATGGAGCCCACTCCCCGGCTACGCGAAATCGTCCGGGCCCAGCTGGGTGGACTGGGCGCTGATGAGCGGACCGCGCTGGAGTTACTGGCCACCGACGAGCCGCTGGGTCTTGGGCGGGTAGCGAGCCTGATCAACCCGGAGGTGGTCGCGGTGCTGGAGCGTCGCGGCTTGGTGACCGTGGTCAACAGTGGCTGGCGGGCCGAAGTGTGGCTGGCCCATCCGATCTACGCCACGGTGGTTCGCGACCAGCTGCCGGAGGCCAATGCCTGCCGGCTGCGCCGCCGGCTGGCCAACACCCATTTGCCCTGGAAACGCCAGGACGACCTGCTGCGTGCCGGCCTGCTGCTGCTGGACAGCGACCAACCCGGTGCACACGCCAGCCTGTTGGCGGATGCCGCGGTGCACGCCAACGCACTACTGGATCATGAAAATGCCGCTCGGATGGCACAGGCGGCGATTGACGGCAGCGACGGCCGGGACGGTATGCGGGCGCATCTGGCGTTGCTCGAGGCGGTGCGCTGGCAGGGCCAGCCCGATCGTGCCGAGCAGGTGGCTGCAACGGCAGCGCCATTCGCCACCTCGGCGGAGGACCGATCGCATCTGGCTGTGGTGCGGGCCCTGAACCTGTTCTTTGGCCTTGGCCAGGTGGCGAAGGCCGAAGCCATCCTGCACAAGGCAGCTGCCGACTCGGCTGACAACGAGACGTGCCGCCACACCAGCGCCGTCCATGGTGTGCTGGCGTTTTTCGCGGGACGTCCCCAGCAGGCTGCAGAGTCCGGTGCGGAGATTCTGGCATCAGAAGGGGTCAGCGCGGAGGCGACGATGTGGGCGTCGAGCGCGACCGCAGCGGGGTTGGCCGCCCGCGGTCGCATCACCGAGGCGCTCTCGGCGGTGGAGGGTGGCTGGGCGGCGCTTTCGCGGTGCACGATCGAGCCGGAGATGGCGTTATGCCGGCAACTGCTGGCTCATGGGGAGCTGTCGGCATTGTTGCTCGCTGGCCGCGTGCATGACGCCGTGGCTCGGGCAACCAAGTTGCACGAATGGTGTATGACTCAGCCGCAGTGGGCCGGGGATGCATTGGCGGCTGCCCATGTCGGGTGGTCAGCGCTGGCCGCTGGACGTCCGCGCACCGCCGTTCGGTGGTTGTCTGAAGCAGTGGCCGGCCTGAGCCAGATTGATCCGGGCGGTTTTGGACAACTGTGTATTGCGCTACTTGCGCAGACCCACGCTCAACTCGGCGACGCCGCGGCCGCGCGGCGGCTGTTGGATAGCGGCGGAGTTGGCCACCACTGCGCGGTGTTCGAGCCGGAGTGGCTGTTGGCGGAGGCTTGGCAAGCGGCTGCTGAGGACCGGATCTGCCAGGCGACGGATCGGGCGTTGCGCGCAGCGTCGGTGGCGGCCGGCATGGGCGAGCGTGCCGTTGAGGCCCAAGCCCTGCACACCGTGGTGCGGCTGGGCCGGGCCAGCCAGGTGGTGGGACGGTTGCGGCAGTTGGCTGGCCAGGTCGAAGGTCCGCTGGTAGCCGCCTACAGCGCGCACGCGCAGGCGGCGGCGGCAAACGCCGGTGGACCGCTGGATGAGGTGGCGGCGGAGTTCGAAGTGATGGGAGCCCGCCTGCTGGCCACCGACGCGGCTGCGCACGCTGCGGCAGCACACCTACGCGCCGGTGACCGGCGTCGAGCGGCCGCATCCACAGCTCGAGCTGCCAGCTTGGCCCGAGCCTGCGAAGAGATCCGCACTCCTGCCCTGGAGCAGCTCGCACCGCGACCGCTGACCAGCCGGGAGGGCGAGGTCGCCAGTCTGGTGGTGCAGGGCATGAAGAATCAGGCCATCGCGGAGCGACTGGTGCTCTCAGTGCGGACAGTGGAGGCGCACCTGGCCAACGCCTACGCCAAACTGGGGATCAGCAGCCGCGCCGAACTGGCCCGAGCGTTGCGGGCAGACTGAGGCCACAAAAGGGGTGGCTTGTGGTCGTGTTGTTCGGCGCGACTGGGTACACCGGCTCTCGGACGGCCGAGGCGATGGTGCGGCGGGGTCTGCGGCCGGTGCTGGCCGGGCGCAATGCGGGCCGGCTCACGTCGCTCGCGCAGCGGCTCGAGAGGCTGGGGTTCGGCAAGCTGGACGTGGCGACTGCTGACATCGGCGATGCCTCGTCGGTGCGGGCGCTGATCGGCCGGGGTGACGTGCTGGTCAGCACCGTCGGCCCGTTCATCCGGCTCGGCGGTCCAGCGCTGAGCGCGTCGGTCGACGTGGGGGCGATCTACCTCGACTCGACTGGCGAGCCCCCGTTTATCCGTCGGGTGTTCGAGGAGTTCGGCCCCCGGGCTCAGCAGACCGGGGCCAGCTTGATCACCGCCTTCGGTCACGACTACGTGCCCGGCAACCTCGCCGGCGCCCTCGCGCTGGGAAGCTCGGGTGGCCGGGTGCACCGGGTCGAGGTCGGTTATCTGATCGGTGGAACTGGCCGGTCTCAGGTCATTAGTCGCGGCACGTTCGCCTCGATTGTGGGGCTGGTCACCGAGCAGAGCTTCACCTGGCGGGCCGGGATCAAGCCAGAACCCACCGGGTCGCGGATGCGGACCTTTTCGGTGGGCGGCCGGGACTGCCCGGCGCTGACCATCGGTTCCACCGAGCACTACTCGCTTCCCCGGCTCGCGGGTCCCGGAGGACTTCCCGAAGTCGACGTCTACCTCGGCTCGTTCGGACCTGCGGCGCGCGCGCTGCAGCTGTCCTCCCGAGTTATCCCGGCACTGCTGGCGTTGCCCGGGGCGCGCTCGGCGGTCGGCAGAATCGGGCAGTTCGCGGCACATTGGATCGCCGAAGAGCCTGATCCATCGGCTCTGGCGCGGGTTACTTCGGACGTCGTGGGCACCGCCTACGACGCAGCCGGCACCGCCTTGGCGCAGGTCCGCCTGCAATCTGGCGATCCTTACCAGCTCACCGCGAACCTGCTTGCCTGGGGCGCGCAGCGAGCCGCCGAACACGGCGTGTCCGGACCGGGAGCCCTAGGCCCAGTCGAAGCCTTCGGCCTGCAGGCGCTAGAAGCCGGAGCCCTCCAAGCCGGCCTACGTCGCGCCTAACCCCCGGACAGAGCGCCATTCGGAGCCGAATGACGCTCTGTGGTCCGGCGTGACAGCGATTCGGGTCCGAATGGCGCGGTCTAGGATGCGCCGGGTGAGCGGCAGGGATACGGCGGGTGCGGGTGTTGTGGTCCTGGTTCTGTTGCTGGGACTGGGTTCGATGGGTATGGGGTGGCTGATGTGGCCATCCGCCGCCGGTGTTGTCCGTGCTGGTCAGGGCACCGTGGTGGAGTCGGTGCTGTGCGGTCCTTCCGACGCGCAGGACCTGGTGCGCGTCGAGTTGCTCGACGGTCGCGAG
>DASUII010000284.1:0-25842 GCA_036279835.1 Pseudonocardiaceae bacterium | reverse complement strand
CCGATCGGCTGGTAGCCGCGCTCGCGCAGCTGCGCCGCCAGCCCGGTGGCCTGCTCGGCGAGCACCACATGCCGGCCGTCGGACACCGCGTTAAGCCCCAGCACCGCGGCGTCGCACGCGTCGGCCAGCAGCGCGTCCGGGAACAGCCTGCGCAGCACCTGACGGCTGCCCGGGCTGAAAGCCTCCGGGTAGTAGGCCACGGTGTGCTCGTCAAGCACCGCGAGCGCGGTGTCCAGGTGATAGAAGCGCGGGTCGACCAGCCGCAGCGACACCACCGGACGGCCGAACAGTTCCTGGACCTCGGCGTGCGCCGCGGGTGCGGTGCGGAACCCGGTGCCGGCCAGCACGATGCCATCCGAGCCGCCGACGACCAGGAAGTCACCCTCGCCCTCGTTGACGTGCTCGGCCGCGGTCGCCGAGCGCAGCCCGGCGCAGCGCAGCCAGGCCAGGTAGGCCGGGCCTTCGGCGGCCCTTTGGGGGTGGGCGAACCGGGCGCTGAGCGCGGTGCCGTCGATGACCAACCCACCGTTGGCGGCGAAGACCATGTCCGGCAGACCGGGTACTGGCGTGATGACCTGCACGGTGTGCCCCAGGTCCAGGTAAGTCCGGCGCAGCACTTCCCACTGCCGCTTGGCCAGCGTGGTGTCGATGGGGCGGCTGATGTCCATCCACGGGTTGATCGAGTAAGCCACAGTGAAGTACTCGGGCGGACACATCAGGTACCGGCGCGGGCGGACGCCCCGGCCGAAGACGGCACGGGGGGTTGGGGACTCCAGGACGACGGTCACACCCAAACGGTAGGTGCGTCCCGTTACGCAAACAATACGCAGATGTTGCGAGTTGAAGCTATATTCGTTGCGTATTTTACGAAATTATGGTGTTTTCTTGCGGATACCGACTTGGCGAGGAGTGAGTGCCCGTGGACGCCATCGACCACCGGGTGATCGGCTGCCTGCTCCGGGACGGCCGCGCCACCTACGCCGAGATCGGCGCCGAGGTGGGCCTGTCCGCGCCGGCGGCGAAGCGCCGGGTGGACCGGCTGCGGGCCAGCGGCGCGATCCGGGGTTTCACCGTCGTGGTCGATCCGTCGGCGCTGGGCTGGACCACCGAGGCCTACGTGGAGGTCTACTGCCAGGGCACGGTCTCCCCGCAGGACCTGCGGCGCAGCCTGGAGCGGGTGCCGGAGGTGGTCGGTGCATGCACCGTCTCAGGTGCGGCCGACGCCTTGCTGCACATGCTGGCCGTCGACATCAGGCACTTGGAGCAGGCCATGGAGCAGGTCCGCGATGAGCCGAACGTCGACCACACAGAGAGTGTCATCGTGCTGTCCCGGCTGATCGACCGGGGGCGCGGCTGACCCGACAGTGATCGCGGGTGCAGCGCTACAGGCTGGCGAGGACTTCTCGAACCTCAACGGTGCGGAAGGTGACGCCCGGCGGTGCGTTGCGCGGGGCTTGCCCGACGTGCATCTGGTCGGCCATCTTCTCCGCCTCGTCTTGAGAGTCGAAGACGATTACCGAGACGCCGCGGCCGCCCTGCGGCGCGAGCCAGTAACCGGCGCGGGCACCAGCCTCCCGTACCATCGGCGCTGCGCCCTCTTGCAAACGCTTTCGCGCTTCTTCCACCGAGACGTCGCCTTCGATGTCGACCTCAACGAATACTGCGTGCATTGTGTACTCCAATCGGAAATTCGGGTTGTCCGCTGGTTGTCCAGACGTGGCAGTCAGTGCCGTGAGCGCGCATTAGGTACCAGCGCCCTCGCCGGGTCATCATCCGGGACGGATGTTGTTGTTGATTCGGAAGAGGTTGTCTGGGTCGTAGGCTGCCTTGATCTGGCCGAGCCGGCGCAGGTTGTTGCCGAAGGCGCTGGGAACGTCCGCTGCGAGCGGCTCGTCGGCGCGCCCGGTGAAGTTGAGAAAAACGTTGCCGTTGCCGTACTTGGTGATCTCCTCCCAGGCAGACCGGCCCCAGGCGACCGCCGAGGTGTCCTGAGCCGGGTCAGCCCAATTTGTGTCGATCGTGACCATGAAGGGGGCCGACCGCTCGGCGAAGGCGGTGTCCTCTGCTGCCACTGCGTGCACCGCGCCACCGACGTGGAACGTGTTGACCGCGGTCAACGGCGCAGGCCGGTCGAGTGCTTTGCTGGCGATTGCGTCGATGGCGTCGTCGGTGAGTTCATCGAGGTACGCCGATTTCCAGTAAGAGCGCAAGGCCTGCCGGGGGAAGAACGGGTCGAACGCGGACTGCACCACGGCGTAGGGCATCGGCGCAGACATGTCGAATAGCGGTGTGCCGAGTTCGCGCAGCGGCTGCAGCACCTGCATGCCCGCGTCAGGATCTCCACAGTGCACAGCGGCGACAATGGCGACCTGACGGTTGTGGATGATCTCTGGAATGTCCGGTACAGCCGGGAAGGTCAGCGTCACAATGAATGCGGTGACCTCGTCGGGCGCCGTCGTCACGTAGTCCCGCCACCGGCGTTCGACGTCCGGTAAATCCTCCAGCGGGTAGAAGACGCCGGCGAAGGCCACGATCGGGCCCACCGGGTGCAGCCGGAAGGTGAACGAGGTGACGATGCCGAAGTTCCCGCCGCCACCACGGATCGCCCAATATAGGTCCGGGTGACTGTCGGCAGATACCGTCCGAACCTGCCCGTCCGCGCACACGACCTGCGCCTGCACCACGTTGTCGCACGACAACCCATACTTGCCGCCGAGATGTCCGTACCCGCCGCCCAGCGTCAGGCCACCGACACCCGTCTCGGACACCCGGCCCAACGGGGTGGCCAGGCCGAAGGCCTGCGTCTCCCGGTCCGCATCGCCCAGCACGGCGCCGCCCTGCACCCGGGCCAGCCGCCGTTCGGGATCAACCTGAACGCTGCGCATCGCGGATAGATCGATCAGCATGCCGTCACGCACGGTCGACAGACCGGCCACGGAGTGACCACCGCCGCGCACGGCCAGCAGCAGCCCGCGCTCGCGGGCGAAATTCACCGCATCCACCACGTCAGCCGTTCCGGCGCAGCGGGCCGTGATGGCCGGCCGGTCGACGTGCATCGCATTCCAGACCTCCCGCGGCTCGGTGCGGGCTTCGGGGCCGTCGGAGACCACGAGCTGACCTCTCAGCTTGGCCCGCAGCTCGTTCACCGCATCATCGGAAAGGTGGTCCTGCGATCCGTCACGCTTGACGACGGTCACGGTCATCAGACATCCCCTACGGGCCAGTTGTGGCGGCGAGGCGGCATGTACCTGATCGCGGACACCTAATCAGGGGGCCTCGGAGCAAGCGATCAACATTCAGTTAGGAAGTAATGGTACTTAATACGTTCAAATGGGTGCATCCGCCGTTCGGACGCACCCTCGACAGCGCGCAGAGTCAACCGATGCCCTTCGTGATGACCTGACAGCGTTATGTGCACCAGCGCGCGACGCCACATCCGGAGGTCCCGTACCTACATCACGCTGATCCCGAGATCAGCTGCACCCAGGAGCTCGATCTCACTTGACGCCTAGCCGGCTCATTGTGCAACCATGTGGTCAATGTATGCCGCGCCGAGGTGATACCCATAGCTGAGCGCCAATACCACCGCCATCAGCAACGCGAACCCCACCGCCCAACGCGCCATAATTACTCCTCTCCAGGTTTTCCGTATCGCAATCAAGGACGGCAGCATCGCATCATTCACCGATGTTCCCGGCCCGCCCGCCACAGGCCCGGTAGCCGCGAGCTCACTCGGTCATCGTCACCACCATGAGCAGAAGAACCGCGGCGGTGCCGGTGAGGGTCAGGGTGGCACAGCGCCTCATGATGAGCTCCGGTGAGCATTGCTATTACCTCTAGCTGTCGCTCGGGGATGGCACACCGTTAGCCGCAGGATGAGGACCATCGGCCTACCTGGACCTGTCTCTACGGTGTCGCTGGCAGCACGGGCATCACGTCGAACCCGGGCAAACGCCCCCACTGCGGCCGGGCCGACCAACGGCGCGCACGGCCACCGCCTGCCCCGGAGCACCGTTGCCTATTCGCCTTGCCGCCGGCTCTCTCAAGATCGCCGATAGTGTGCGGCAACCGTGCAAAATCGCACTGCCATCACTCAGTTTTGGCGTTCATGGCACGCGCTAACCCCGCTGCCAGCGGATCCTCCCAGAAGACAATATCTCAAGGTGAACCCCTCGGGGCACACCCACGCTTGGGTACCAGCCTCCGCCAATGCTCATTTCCCACCGGAGGCGAGCTCCGAGTCGCTCGGGACCTGGTCAGGTGCGGGCACCCCGTCAGCCTTTGCGCCGCTTTGCACCGCGTTGACATCGTTGTTCAGACCCTCGATGTCCTGGCTGCTCGCCTTGCCGCTCTTGATCTGACTGCTCGAGCTGCTGATCGCCGCGCTGGCCTTGTCGAACGGGGCGGCGAGGTGGCACAGCGTCGGCGAGGACTCGGCATCCGCCTTGGCCAGCTTCAACTCGTGCACGGTGAACAGCCCCGCCAGCCCAGCCTTAGCCAGTGCACCGACACCATGCAGGCGACCCGCCCTATGCGGCGCGTAGATGAAGTGGTGGAAGGCACCAAAGGCGAGCCCAGCATGCAGCACGAACTTCGTCTTATCGAAGTTCGTGCTACCCACCTGCTGACACGGCGCACCCGGCGCCGCCGACACGCTGGTCGAGGTGGACCCGGGCGCCGAACTCGAGGAGGTCGGACCGCACCCGACCGTCGAGACCAGCCCCAGCAGCACGATCCCGATCATCAGCACTTGGGTGCGCATTCTCAACCTGGTCCTCGCCACCATAGGGAAGCCCTCCAGGAACGTCGCCGCCTCAGACACCACCTGACGCCAACCTAACGGGTGCTACCCCGAGACAACCGCAGCCTCGCCGACCGTGACGTCGCCCAAGCGCTTCGGATCGCGCATCCGGCGGTAATGTCGGCGAAGCTGACATGGTCCCGATTGCTCGGATGGGTTCGGCGATGAAGCTCGTGACCTTTCGCACCGGGACGACGTGCCGGGTCGGCATCGCCGACGCCGGTGTTATCCGAGATGTCAGCGAACTGCTCCCGGTCGGCGCCGGGATGCTTGAGGTGATCGAGGCCTGGGACGAACTCGGGCCCGCGCTGCGCGAAGGCACCGCCGCACTGCCCACGCTGCCGCTGGACTCCATCGAGTTGCTCGCTCCGATCCCCGCGCCGCGGCGCAACGTCTTCTGCGTGGGGAAGAACTACCGCGACCACATCGCGGAGTTCGGCCGCAGCGGCTCCGACGCCTCGGGTGAGCGCGTAGCACTGCCAGCCAAACCGATCCTGTTCAGCAAGGCCACGACGTCTGTCACCGGACCTACCGCTGCCGTCGACCCGCACCACGCAGTGACAAACGAACTCGACTACGAGGGCGAGCTCTGCTTGATCGTCGGTCGCGGCGGACGAGGCATCACGCGCGAGCAGGCTTATCGGCACGTGTGGGGTTATACGATCGTCAATGACATCACCGCCCGGGACCTGCAACGCGACCACAAGCAGTGGTTGCTGGGCAAGTCGCTGGACACTCACTGCCCGATGGGCCCGTACGCGGTGACAGCCGACGAGATCACCGATGTGACCGCGCTGGAGATCGAGACCACCGTCAACGGCGAACGCCGCCAGTTCGCACCCATCAAAGACTTGATCTTCGACATCCCGTACCTGATCGCGACTCTGTCGGCAGGCATCACGCTGCTGCCCGGTGACCTGATCGCCACGGGCACCCCAGCCGGCGTGGGGATTGGGTTCGACCCGCCGAGATTCCTGGCCAGCGGGGACCTCGTCGAGGTGTCGATCACCGGCTTGGGCCGGCTGTCCAACCGCATCGCGTAGCGGATCACGCCAGCGCTGTAGAGGCCCCGAACCGCGCCGTGGCCAGCGCCTCAGGCTCCCGCTCGTCCAGCAGCACCGGGCCCCTAGCCTAGCGCAGGGTTCGATTCCGCGTTCTGCATCCAGAACGCTTCTTTGGGACCCTCGTTTACTGCGTTCTGCATCCAGAACGCTCTCTGGAACGACACTTCGGCCAGCACTGAAGTGTCGTCGTTCTAGGGTCGGTGTCATGGCAGGCGATGGGGACGTCGACATGGCCGTAGTGGGAAAGTTGCTCGCCGACCGTGGCCGGTGTCGGATCTTGCTGGCGCTGGCTGACGGGCGGGCGCTACCGGCCAGTGTGCTGGCGTCCGAGGCGGGCGTGCGGGCCTCGACGGCGAGCGGGCACCTGCGCAAACTTGCTGAACGCGGCTTGATCGAGGTGCTCCCGACCGGCCGGTACCGCTATTACCGGCTACGCGGCCCCGAAGTGGCGCGGCTGGTCGAGGTCATCGGACGGCTCGCCCCGGCCCAGCCGGTCCGCTCACTACGCGCAGGCACCCGGGCGCAAGCGCTACGCCTGGCCAGGCGCTGCTATGACCACATCGGCGGGCGGCTAGGAGTCGCAGTGACCGACGCGCTGCGCGAGCGCGGCCTCATCGAAGGACCGGACGGCACACCGGATCTGGCTGCCGTGCGTGGGGACCGGATAGCTGGCGGGGTCAGCGATGAGGCCGACTACTCGATCACCACACAGGGACATCGCGAGCTCCCGGCGATGGGCGTGATGCTACCCCCGGCACTGGGAGCGGTGCGCTGCTGCATCGACTGGACCGAGCAGCGCCACCACATTGCCGGCCCGCTCGGGACGGCGGTTCTTACCGGCTTCGAGTCCGCGGGTTGGGTCACACTCGCCCCGACCCACCGTGCGCTGCGAGTCAACGAGCGCGGGATCAGCGGCCTGCGCGACCACTTCGGCATCGCCTGGCCACCTGCCGCTACCACCCGAACCAGGGAGCAGCCATGTCATCGAAAAGGCCAGTAGAAGCAGAGCAGATCCTCACGGCGCTGGAGCAGCTCGGCCCAACGCCGATGACGTCATGCCCAGGCTGGTCGGCCCATCACGTGGCCGCGCACATCACCGGGAATTACCAGGAGGTCCGCCGCCACGTCGAAGGCTTCGCGGCCGGGCGGCCGGTCGATCGCACCCGCGACTGGGAGGAACGTGAGGCGCCGCTACGAGAACTCGACCATGGCGAGTTGCTGGCACGGTTGGAGCGCGAGGAAGCGGCGATGCGCGCATCGGTAGCCGAAGCGCTCGACGAACACGGCGATTGCACCCTGATGTGGTCCGGGCGAACCGTCCGGCTCGCTGGCTTCTTGACCCACATGCGCAGCGAGGACGCGGTGCACCGGTGGGACCTCGTCGGCGATGACGACGAAAGCGCCACACTGCTGGGACAACAGGAACTGCTCGAGCACGCGGTGCACTTCGTCGGGGACCCCTTGTGCCGGCGTGGGCTCGCACAAGGTGCCGGCGCGGCGGTGCTCTCGGCCCGGATCCGAGCCGGCGATCACGACGACCTGTTAGTCGAGATGGGCCACGGCAACGCGACGCTCACGGTGCTACCCCGAGATGGTCAGGAGGTCCTCTCCACCGATCCGGCGGCGCGGCTACTGCTTGTGTGGGGGCGCAAGGCCACCCCGTTCTTCCGGCTTCGCTCGCGGGGCAACACCACCCACGTCGCTGCGGTGCAGCGGCTATTCTCCGGCTACTAACCGCCAGTGGATCCTGCCGACGGCCCAACGACCTGCCATGATCGCGAGCTCTAGGTAGAGCTGCGTGGACTCCCGCCGAAGCCCGCATCGCGGGCGCGGAGGACGGCTTCGGTCCGGTCAGCGACCTGGAGCTTCGCGAAGATCGCGGAGGTGTGGTTATTGATCGTCTTGCTGGCTAGACCGAGCTTCCCGCCGATCACCGTGGTCGGCAGCCCGGCCGCAACTAGCTCGAGGACCTGCCGTTCGCGCGGAGTGAGCTGCGGGAAGGGGTCGGCCGCGAGCGCTCTGCCGGACAGCCGACCGAGCACCCGCCGGGCGACGCCGGGTCCGAATATCGCCTCACCGGCCGCCACTGCGTGGATCGCCCGAACGATCTCCTCCTGGGTGGCACCCTTGAGCACGTAGCCCCTGGCGCCGGCCCGCATGGCGGCGAAGACCGACTCGTCGTCATCGAACATCGTCAACATCAACACGGCGACTGCCGGCGCGTCCCGGGTGATCTCGCGGGCGGCGCTGACACCGTCGAGATCGGGCATCTGGATATCCAGCACCAGCACATCGGGGCGCAGCGTGACCGCCGCGCGGACCGCATCGCGGCCGGTGGCGGCAGTGCAGACCACGTCGATGCCTGCAACGGAGCCGAGCAACGCAGACAGGCCGTCGCGGACGACGGGGTGGTCGTCGGCGGGCGCGACCCGGATCGGGTCAGCTCCGGAGCGGCTCATAACGGCAGCCTCGCCAGCACCCGCTCACCGCTGGCGTGCGGACCCGCCTGCACCGTGCCGCGGAGTTCAGCGGCGCGCTCGCGCATCGAGGTCAGTCCCACCCCGGGCCGCCACTGCGGCGTGGGCGGCCCGTTGTCAGTCACTGCGATCTCCAAGGCGCCGTTGACAACCATCCGCAACTCGACGTGCGGTGCACCCGCGTGCCTCACGGCGTTGGTCAGCGCCTCCACCGCGATCCGGTAGCAGCGACCTCGGTGGCGGCCAGCAATGACGAGAGCTCCAGCGGCGCGATAACACTGACTTCTGTCCCGTTGCCTCCAAGCTGTTCGGCCTGACGACGCAGCGCGCCGACCAAGCCGAGCTCGTCCAGTGACGGTGGGCGCAGCTCGTAGACCAGCCGGCGGATGTCCTCGATCGCTTCAGCAGTGCGCCAGCGCAGCTCGTTGAGCAGCGCGTCGGCCCGTACCGGGTCGGCCTGGATGAGGTTGCGCGCGGCATCGGCCTGATAGGGCGGTCGCGTGGACCGCGAGCGCCAGCGGCGCGGCCAGTAGCTCGAGCACCCTGCGGTCCGCCGCGCTGAGCCAGCGCTGCCCGGACCGCACCCCCACCACCAGCTCCCCTACCCGGCGTCCGCGGGGAGTCAAGCGGGACGGTCTCCAGGAGCTCCGGGCGCGTGCCGTGGGCCGCGCGTTCGACGCCGTTAGTCAGTAGTGCCGCGTAGGGCAGTCGCAGTGCCTCGCGAAGCACCGTCAGCCCGTCAGCCGGGTCGGCTTGCGGGCCGCTACCTAACCGCTCGCCGAGCCGGCACACCGCCCGCACCGGGTCCGCCCGGTCGCCGAACAGCACACGATCGACAACCCGCTGCAGCCGCACCCGCACCGGGTTGAAGCCCAGCGCGATGACCACGTTGCCAGCACGGAGCTACCGATACCGATCTCCCGGCGCACCAGGTCGGCCAGCGCGACCAGCCCCAGATAGCTGCCGACGACGCCGCCGCCGGTGAGCAGTCCGTAGAGGACCGCGCGGGACACCACCAGCCGGATGTCGAGCAACTGGTAGCGCAGCACCGCGATCGTGATCGCGGCTGGCACCAGCGGGATCACCAGCAGAATCAGCACCAGCGGTCCGGCCTCGACCGCCGGCACCCACACCAAGACATTACGAGCGTGGCGATCAGAGCGAGCGCCGCTGCCGGACCACTCGCCATCGCCGTGCTGCGCGTGATCCTGCCCTACGACACCACCGACGACGCGGCCGCAACCGCCGCGAAGGTCGCCGCCGCTCCCGCGGTGGAAAGCGCAGTGCTCTGGCTCACCTACCTCGCGCTGCTCACCCTGCTCCTGGGTGCGCTGATCACGAACCGGCAGGCGATGCGCGCGCCCGGCCGTTGGCGACCTATCGCGAGCCAACCAGAACGAAGGCCTCGCGACCGGCAGGTTCGGTGCCCGACCTCATCGACGTCACGCTGCTGATGACCGAATACAACCGACCCGGACAGTACGGCGCCGGATTGACTCTGCCCCAACGGCTTCCCGCCTAATCCCGTATCGGCTGATCAGCTAAGGCGCTGGGCACTGCGGGCATAGCCTTGGGCGAAGCCGTAGACGAGCTGTGCGTAGTTCAGCGAACTGTTGTAGGACAAAATTGCCCGGAGCCAACCATCACCGGTACTCAGGTTCCGGTTGTCCGCACAGAGGTACTGCGCCGCGGCCAGTGCGGCGTTGTCGATGTTCTGGGGGTCGGTCGTTCCGTCGCCGTGCGCATCGGCTCGCCACTTCGCCCACGTGGAGGGGATGAACTGGAACGGCCCGACGGCGTGGTCCCATATCTTGTCGCCATCGAGGAGGCCGCCGTCGGTGTCGGCAATAATCTTGTTGCCGTTCGTGCCGTCCAGCGCTGGCCCGATGATCGGTGCGGAGGACCGGCCGTCGGCCAGTAGGCTACGGCCCCCGATGGTGCCGTGTTGGGATTCGACTTCGGCGATGCCGGCCAGCGTCACCCAGGTGATGTGGCAGGTGGGATGGGTGGCGGCCATCACGGCATGGGCGTTGGCGTAGGCCTCCAGTGCACGTTGCGGAACCCCGGTCGGACGCGACATTCGGGTGGCCCACGCGGCAAAGGCCAGTTGCGGCCCACCTGGATGCGCAGCGGGCGCCGGGACCTGCACCGGGATCGTGACAGTCTGCGACGGCTCGCCGCCAGGCTGGGCAGCGGGCGCACCGATGGGCTCGGTGGCGGCTGGCTCGGGGACATCAGGGAGCGCGGCCGGCGCGGCCATCGCTACTGGTGTCGGCGCGGCGAGTCCGCGGTCGGGTAACGGGGCAGCCACCGTGCCCAGGGTCGCTACGACCAGCCCAGCGCAGGCGAGCGCCGTGCTGGAAACCACCCCACGCAGCGCATAACCGGCTACCCGCGTACGACGGGCACGACGACCGGGAGACACCTGGTTCCCCGTGCCGGAATCGTCATTTCTGCTCACTCCTCGTTCAACGACCGGTGCGGCGTGCGGACACGTGTTAGGTGACTGGCTGTAAATATCCTTTCACTGTGAGGCAGCACGTTGTGCAGCGGCTGCGGTCAGGTGCGACGGTTGTCGCCGATGTGGCAGTGGTTCCAAGGTGGGCGGCCCCACCGCAGTAACAAGGTCGGCACGGAAAGCGATCTAGGTGGTTGATCGGCAACCGGTTCCTGTGGCGCTCTCGTGGGGGTAATGGCAGCGATGCGCATAGTTGAGAACCGGTCGGGGGAAGGGATGACATGGTCGACGCATTAGGTACCCGGGAAGCCGTGGCCGCCGATGCGAATGCTTACCGGCCCCTGCTGGCTGATCGCGCACGGGGACCGGTGGTCGTTGTGATCTTCCTGGCGATGATCGTGGTCGTGGTGTTGGGTATCCGATACGCCAACCAAGACGCGGCAGGGTCGCTGGACCGGACGCTGGATACGTTTATCAGAGCCCAAATCCGCCAGGATCAGCCCCTCGTCCGGGCCTTGGTCATCCTGGGAGACCCACTACCAGCCACCATCGTCGTCGCTGCGGTAGCGGGCGCTGCTGCCGTTGCCAGGCGCTGGTCGGGCGTGGTCCTCACCATCGGCGGCACCCTTGCTGCGGTCACGATCTCCGAGTTGATTCTCAAGCCGCTCGTCGGGCGGCTGCGCTATGGCCACCTGTCGTTCCCTAGCGGTCACAGCACGGCAGTGGCTGCGGTGGCGATCGCGACGGCGATTTTACTCGTCGGAGCGCAGCGGCCCGGCAGCATCACGTTGCGTCTCGTCGCTGGCCTGGTCCCCGTCGTGGTGGCGGCCTGCGTCGCGGTCGGTCTGATAGCCGAGCATATTCATTACGCGACCGACACACTGGCCGGCTCCTGCGTAGCTCTCGCTACCGTGCTCACCGCGGCGCTGTGCCTCGACGCCTTCGGCCCCCGCCGGGGGTAGCCAGCCCGCTTTGTGAACCGGCGGTGTGCGGTTCAGAGGTAGGTCGCGACTGTGCGGCCGGGTCCGAGGATGCGTGCGGGGTCGGTATCGAGGACCTTGGCGAGCAGGGTGGCGTAGGTGTCGCGGAAGTCGGTAGTGGTTTTCAGGTCCCCGTCGTTGAGGTCGGTAAGACTGGGTTGGTCGCCGTAGAAACCGCCAATGACGGTTTGGCCGGCGATGAGCACGGGACCGGAAGTGCCGTGGTCGGTGCCCTGGCTGGCGTTGGCCGCGACCCGGCGGCCGAACTCCGAGTACGCGGCGAGCACCACCTTGCGGCCCCGGTCGGTAGTCGCCATCCGGTCCAGGAACGCGGCCACCGCGGAGTCGACCTGGTTGAGTAGGCGCTGTTGGGTGGAGCGCTCGTCGGCGTGGGTGTCGAAGCCGCCCAGGCTCACGCAGTAGACCCGGCTGGGAGCGCCGATCTCGATGCAGCGGGCGACGACGTCGAGTTGCGCGGCGAGCGCACCCCCACCGACTCCGTTGGTAGCGCGTGCGGTCAGAGTGTTTTTCGCGGTGGTGTTCACCGCCGAGGCGAACGCAGTGACGGCGCGGTGCAGGTCGGTCACGGCGGCGGCCGCGGCGGCTTGCGGTGCGGGCTCGCCGGGTGCGGGTTGGCCCAGGGCGGTGAACGCGCGCCCGAGCGCCCCCTGGGGCAGGGTGAGCCCGCCCAGCGGGAGCGCCGCGCCGGCGGTGGTCGCGCCGGCCAGCATCGGCGGGAGCACCGGGCCGATTGAGACGGCGAGCAGCGGGTCGGAGCCGGAGGCGTCGAGCCAGCGGCCCAGCCAGCCGGTGGGTAGCGGGTCGGTGGGTGAGGCGGTCTGCCAGATCGCCATGGACCGGAAGTGGCTGTGGTCGGGTTGGGGGTAGCTGACGCCGCGCACGATCGCCAGGTGCCGGTCATCCCAGAGCTTCTTCAGGCCGGTCATGCCCGGGTTGAGTCCGAGTCCCTCCCGGAGGGGAAGTACCTCGTGTTCGGCGTAGGCCAGGTCCGGGCGGGCCTGCTGGTAGGCGGGGTCGGCGGCCGGGATGACGGTGCCCAGGCCGTCGTTGCCGCCGTAGAGGGTCAGCAGCACCAGCACGTGGGCGTTGGTGGGCAGCGGGTCGGTGCGGGCCCGGTCGATCAGCTCGAACCAGCCCAACGCCGCTCCGGCGGCGACGGTGGCCGTCACCCCGGAGGCCGCCAGGAACCGGCGCCGGGTCAGCGAGTTCATCCGCTGACCAGGTTCTCCGGGCTTGCCAGGGCCAGCGCCACCAGCTGGGGCGGGTTGTCGGTTAACCCGTCCAAGGCAGCTCGAGTGCGGTCACGCAGCGTGGACAGGCCCAGTAACGCGGCCGTGGCGTCCACCCGCGCTGGCCGGGCCGCCGCAGTGACCAGGGTCAAGTCGGCGTGCGGGGTGAGCGCCTGAGCCAGGGTGAGCCGGGCAGCGGCCGCCGCGGTGGTCAACCAGGCGGTGCCAGAGGGCCAGCCACCCACGTTGGGTGGGTCAAACGGGACCTGCCCCAGTTGGGTCAGCCCGGCGCGCAGGGCCCGCTGCGCGGGTGCGGGCAGCGCCGAAGGTCGCAGGCGCAGCGCGCGGAGCATCGCGACGACCCATTCCACGGGCTGGCGGACCAGGACCGCCGCAGGGTCGCGGAAGCCGGGGTTGGTGGCGATCGCGTGCAGCAGCGCGGTGATGTCGCGGCGGGGACCGTAGGCGGCGGTCAGTGCCGCCAGGGTGGCGGGACCCGGCGGGGTCGTCGAGGCGAACCGGGTCCACATCCGGGTGGCGATGAATTCTGCGGACTCAGGGCGGGCAACGACGAGGTCAGCGAAGCCGGTGGCGTCCAGCGACGCGGTGGTCCCCTGAATGGTCTGAGGTCCCGGATCGTGCTGAGCCGCCAACAGCGATGCGGTGCCGGTCACCCGATTCACCCGCCAGCCGGTCAGCGCCCGGGCCGCTTGACGCACGTCGGTCTCGGTGTAGTTGCCCACGCCCAGGGTGAACAGTTCCATGAACTCTCGGGCCAGGTTCTCATTCGGTCGGCCCTTACGGTTCTGTGCGCCATCGAGCCAGACCAGCATCGCCGGGTCGACGATCAACGCCCGCGCCAGCTCCCGGAAATCGCCCGCCCCGAGCCGCCGGAAGGTCTCGTTCTGGGCCAGCATCATCGGCGCGCTGCGGACCTTGCCGATCGCGGTGGCGAAGTGCCCGTGCCAGAACCACGCCAGCCGCTCCGGTAGCGGCGCATCGACGGCAGCCATCCGATCAACCCACCAGGCCTGCAACTCCATAGCGCGCGCCGCGACCTGCTGGTTAACCGCCCGCCGCGCCGCGCTACCGGGCTTGGCACCCGGGGCGGTCGGCTCCAGCCCGAACACCGGCACCGGTGTGCTGACCAGACCCGCGTCGGCCCCCACCGGGTGCAGCAAGCCCTCCAAGGTGGCGGCGAACCCGACCTTGACCGCCCGGTCAAGCTCACCCGGCCGGGGTCCCAAGCCCAGTCGCTGCAACAGCCGGCGTAGCGCGTCGCGATCAGCCGGCTCCTCGGCTCGGGGGCCAGCGACGGCACCAGGACTCATCGCCACCTTGAAGATGTTAAGAGCCGTGGCTGAAGACAACCTGAAAACCCGTAGGTGGGATGCGGAGCGTTTCAGGCGCATGAATCCGCCAGTCGCTGATAACCGGTCAGCTGGCGGGTAGTGCGGCGGCGCCGAACCAGCGCTCAAGCGCTGCCGCGGGTGAGGCCTGCGGGCCCGCGCCAACCCAGCACACGTAACCGTCGGGCCGGATCAGGATCCGGTCGACATCTGGTGCGGCACCGGTGTCCGTCCCGATTCCTGGGAGTGTCTCTGAGCCGGCAGTTTCGGCAGGTCGGGCAGTGACTCGGTCAACACCTGCGGGCAGGGCGTCGGCGGCGATGGCGTCTCCCAGCTCCAGCAGCAGCCCGTGGCCAGACCTCAACAGGGTGCTCACCCGCGTCGTAGTGCCCCCGGCGGTGCTCAGGTCCAGATCGGGCATCCGGGTCCCGACCAGCGGGTCGGAACCACCAAGGTCATAGCGCAAGTCCAGACCGGACATCAAGCCTGCCAGGTAGCGGTTGGCGTCGGGCAGCCGAGCCAGGTCGATGACGATCGCGCGCAGGGCCAGCACATCGTCGGCGTCTGGGGACGGACTCATCAACACATGCTGCGCCCGTACCGTCGCGATCACCCGAGCCGCCACGGGGTGTCGTTCGCTGTGGTAGCTGTCCAGCAGTCCCTCCGGTGCGTCGCCCCGTACTTGGGCGGCTAGCTTCCAGCCCAGGTTCGCCGCGTCCTGGACTCCCACATTGAGGCCCTGCCCGCCGACGGGCGAGTGGATGTGCGCGGCGTCGCCACCGAACACCACCCTGTACAGGTTCTCCCCGGGGCCTGCGGAGGGATGCAGCAGCATCCAATACCCACCGCCCTTGCGGGTCAGCCGGCTGATGTGGTCGACCGCCCGGGGCACCGTCGTGGACCAGGCGGTGAGCTCGATGTCGGCGCTGACCGCGGCCATCGTCCCGGTGCGTCCAGGAAAGGCGACCCCGGTGAGCTTGCGGACGGTGCTGTGCCCGCCATCACAGGCAACCAGATACCGCCCACGCATCCGGTACTCCCCGCCCGGGCCCCGGACGGTGACGGTGACGCCATCCTCGACAGCGTCGAGGCCAGTCAATTCGGTGCCGCGGCGAACCCCCACACCAACGCTCACCAGATGGTCCTCCAGCACCTCCTCGAGACGATCCTGCAGGACAAGCAGACCGCCCGGGTAACGCGTACGCCACGGCCGGGTGTCCAGCGCAACGGGCAGGCCAGCGAAGTGCCCACCGACGTTCGTCCGTGGGATCGCCTGATCGGCTACCCCATCGATCAACCCACGCATTGCGAGGACCTCGGCGGTACGCGAATTGACACCACCACCGCGGGACTGACCACCGGGAACCGTCTGTCGATCGACGACCTCAACAGCAACCCCACCCAAAGCCAGCTCACCGGCCAACATCAAACCCGTCGGCCCAGCCCCCACCACGATCACCGCGGTGTCGACAAGCATCACCTAGAGCGTCACGAACTGCAGGCCACGGGCCTTGAGTACGGGCAGCACGGTGCGCAACGACTCGATGGTTTGCGCACGATTGCCGCCGCCGTCGTGGCACAGCAGGATGTCGCCCGCTCGCGCGGCGAGCAGCCGGGTGGTGACCGACCCGGTACCTGGCCGCGACCAGTCCCGGGGGTCGATGTCCCAGCCCAGGGGCACCATCTGCAGGTCCTGCACCGCGGAGAACACCGCCGCTGACCAGTCCCCGCCGGGTGCCCGGAACAGTTTCGGTGCCACCCCGCCGGCGTCGGTGATCGCTGACTGTGCGTCGGTGATCTGCTGGCGGATCGTCGCGGAGTTACCGCGGCTGAACGGTTGTGGATGGGTCATGCTGTGGTTGGTCACGCCGTGGCCCTCGGCGAGGATTCTCTTCACCAAACCGGGATAGGCATGTGCCTGGGCACCAATCAACGAGAAGGTCGCCAGCACCCCGGTGCGGTGCAGCAGGTCGAGCATCTGCGGCGTCCACAGCGGGTCCGGTCCATCGTCGACAGTCAACGCGACAGCGTTCGCAGGCGCGGCGAGCAGCACATCGTGGACCTGGCGGGCTGGCCTGACCGTCGTCACCGCCGTGCGGGCCACCGCTGGATCATTGCCGGCTGCCGCGGCGAGGTGTCCCGGTCGACCAATCGTCAACCCGCCGACCACTGCCGCGGTCTGGGTAGCCCACCGGAGTATCCGGCGTCGAGAGACCTTCCGCACTTCGTCACTCAACACCAGCAGGTATCCCGCCCCTCGGATCCATCGCGCCGTCGGTACTGCCGGTCGGCCGCTGTTCTGTGTGTGGTGTTGGTACAACGGGAGGGTCAGCAGCACAACGTAGGCGAGCGATTATGCCCCGCGGCGAGCGATGAATCCATCGCCGTGCCCTGATCGATAGCTGCGGGGCGTGCACTACGCAGGAACGGAATCAATTCAAGAGTGGCTCGGCGTGACGACCCGTAGACATAGCAGGCGTCGAGTGGCCACCCCGACGGCGATTCCCCACACATCGTCACGTACCGCAGAACGTGCGATACGCGCCGAAGCTCGGCGGGGCGGGTGCGGCGTATGGCTCCAGACCGGGTCGTTGCTCGAATGGCCGCGCCAGCACGTCGAGTAGTCGTCTAAACGGTCCTAGGTCCCCGGCAGTCGCTGCGGCCAACGCTTCCTCCAACTGGTGGTTCCGCGGGATGTAGACAGGGTTGACCGTGTCCATCGCTTCCGCGATCGCCCGTGGGCCAGACGCCTGGGACGACAGCTGCGCCCGCCAACGGTCCGCCCATGCGTCGAAGGCGGAGGGTTCGGCGAAGAGCGCTCGCGCAGGTGCCGGATCTCCGCGCAGTGATGACGACAGCGCCCGGAAGCCCGAGGTGAAGTCGACGCTCTGTGCATGCAGCAGCGTCAGCAGGTCGTCGATCAGCGCGCTATCGAATTGTTGGGCATCTGCCACACCCAACTTGGCGCGCATTCCGCGGCTCCAGTACTGCTTGTAACGGTCGGGGAAGGACTGCAGCACGTCGGTGGCCGCCGCAAGTGCCGTCTCCGTCTCGGCGTGGAACAGGGGCAGCAATGTCTCGGCCAACCGCGCCAGGTTCCACTGCGCGATGCGCGGCTGGTTGCCGTATGCGTAGCGGCCGCCGTGATCAATCGAGCTGAACACGGTGGCGGGGTCGAAGGCATCCATGAACGCGCACGGACCGTAGTCGATGCTCTCGCCGGAGATGGTCATGTTGTCGGTGTTCATAACGCCGTGGATGAAGCCGACGAGCATCCAGCGAGCGACCAGCGACGCCTGGGCGTCGACGACGCTGTCGAAAAACGCGAGGTAAGGGTTCTCCGCCTCGATCGCATGGGGGTGGTGACGCGCGATTGCGTAATCGGCGAGGCGCCGCACCAGCGTCGGCCCATCGTGTGCAGCTGCGTACTGGAACGTGCCAACGCGGACATGGCTCGCCGCGACACGGGTGAGCACCGCGCCGGGCAGCACCGTGTCCCGCGCGACGCGATCGCCGGTCGCCACCACCGCGAGCGCCCGGGTAGTGGGGATGCCTAGCGCGTGCATCGCCTCGCCGATCGCATACTCGCGCAGCATCGGGCCGACGGGTGCCTTCCCATCACCACCTCGTGCGAACGGCGTGCGTCCCGAGCCCTTGAGGTGCAGGTCGCGACGGCGTCCGTACACGTCGAGCACCTCGCCGAGCAGGAGCGCTCGGCCATCGCCGAGGCTGGGCACGAACCCACCGAACTGATGGCCGGCGTAGGCCTGCGCTACCGGCGACGCCCCGTCGGGCGTGGCGTTGCCGACCAGGACGGCGACACCGTCAGGGGCTCTCAGCGCATCGGCATCGACACCCAGCTCGGTGGCCAGCTCCTCGTTGAGCGCCAACAGCCGGGGTGCAGGCGCCGGTGTCGCTTGCCACGGCTCGTACAGGCCCTCCAGCTCACGCACATAGGAGTTGTCGAACGCGAACAGCAACCGGGCAGCGACGCTCATAGTCCCGAGGCTAACGGGGCCGGTCACCGCGCCAAAGTGGAGTGACTCCTACAGCCAAAGTAAATCGAGTGGGTCGCACCACGTTTGATTCCACGACGGCCCCGCCGGCGGGAAGCGACAGGGATCGACACGTCCGATCGAGTGACAGCTGGGCAGGGTTGGTATCTCAAGAGGGGTCCCGCGCCTCATCTTCCGCAGTTCGAATCCTTCCAAGCCTGACCTAGCGCCAGGGACGAGCTGGGATACGTCGCGGCGCGTATCTGGAAGAATGGAGACGCGTATGCCTAGCTCGCTGCTCGCACCGGAGTTCGAAGCCGTGCTGGCGCAAGCCCGTCAGGCTCGGGGGCAGCCTGGCGGCCCTTTTCCTTCGCCGCAGGACTGGCGGGATCAATGGATCTACTTCCTAATGGTCGACCGCTTCGATAATCCAGCTATAGCACCGCGTCACATGCCCTTCGACGATCCAGACTACGACGCCTTTCAAGGGGGCTCATTCTCGGGAATTAGAGCTCAGTTGCCTTATCTCCAAGAACTCGGCGTGGGAGCAATCTGGCTAAGTCCGGTGCTAAAAAATCTGCCTTTTGAAGCTACCTACCATGGGTACGGAATTCACGACTTTCTCCGCGCAGAGCCGCGCTTTGCCAATGACCCACAACAGGCTGATAATGAATTACGTGCCCTTGTGGACTCCGCCCACGCGGCCGGCATCTACGTCATTTTCGATATCGTGCTCAATCACACAGGCAACGTCTTCGCCTATCCCTGCCAGGCAGGCGACACACTCTGCCAACGAACGCACGGTGCAGAGACAGCCTTCCATGCCGACGTACAACAGGTCGGCTGGCGGGGCACCGATGGAACGTTGGATGTAAACTTGACCCCGATCGAAAATATCCCTAATCCCTCCCTTGATGCCTACGTCTGGCCGCAAGAGCTACAGCGCAATCGCTTCTTCCGGCGCCAAGGCGACCCACCGGATGGCGGTGATGACACAATCGGCGACTTCGCCTCGCTCAAACAGATGCTCACCGCCGACACTGACCTACAACAGGCCCTGATCCAAGCGTACCAATACGTGATCGCCCGGTACGACATCGACGGTTTTCGAATCGACACACTACGCTACCTCAAAGGTGACCTACCGCGATTGTTTGGTAACGCGATTCGGGAATTTGCACTGGATATCGGCAAGGAAAATTTCTTCACCTTCGGTGAAGTATTCGACCAACAGGCAGAACAAGACATCGCTCGGTTCATCGGTCGCAACACCAACGACGCCAGCGAACTCGTCGGCGTGGATGCGGCGCTCGACTATCCACTCTTTTCTACTCTGAAGCCCGTCGTAAAAGGGCTCGCCGCACCGGCCACGGTCGTGCGCACGTTCCAGCTCCGCAAGGAGATTGAACGTAACATCCTCAGCTCACACGGTGACGCCACCCGGTTCTTTGTCACCTTCCTCGACAACCACGACGTTAAGGAACGAATCCGGTTCATTCAGCATGACGATGAGCACCGTTTCGACGACCAAGTCACCCTTGGACTGGCTTGCCTGAACTGCCTACCTGGCATCCCATGCCTCTACTACGGCACTGAACAGGGCTTACATGGGCGGGGCAGTGACCCAGCCGTACGCGAGGCCCTGTGGGGAGGCCCCGGCTTCGACCGCGCCAGCCCCTTCTACCAGGCTATTCAAGCCATCCTCAGGGTGCGTGCCAACCGGATGGCGCTGCGCTATGGACGCTATTACTTTCGCCCCGTCTCCGGCGACGGTCAACACTTTGGGATCTCCGTGTTCCAACCGGGAGCGCTGGCGTTTTCCCGCATCCTGGCCAGCGAGGAGGTCCTGGTGGTGGCGAACACCGACCCGAATCATAACCAAGCGCTCGATGTAATCGTCGATGCTGGGCTTAATCGTGTCGACACCCAGTACCAGATCCTCTACAGCAACAAAGCAATCCCAACGCTACCCAGCTCGGTCAACCAAATCAACACTGTGAGCGTCGACGAAGTCGACGGGACTACCGGCCACGGCCCAGTGCGAACCGTACACGTTGTTCTCCAGCCCATGGAAGTGCAGATCCTCAGCCGCTGACATCCATAACCTAAGATTGGAACGGCCGACATGGCAAGTCCATTGGATTTCTCACCCACTTCCGAGCACATCGTGCAGGCGCGCGGTCGCGCATCCTTGAAGGCGGGAGAATCGTGAATGGATCCGATCGGCCTGTGTCGAGTGGGCCGCACGACAGGTCCAGGCTGGTGGTCGGCGGGGATCCACAGATCGTCGAGCTACGTATCGCCTTGGTCCTCTACGGCGGGGTGTCGCTGGCTGTGTACATGCACGGCATCACGAAGGAGTTGGAGGCGCTGCTTCGCGCGTCCAGGGCATTTGAGGCCGCGCTGCACCAGTCCGGTGAGGGGCAGCCGACCGCCGACGGGCTGCTTCCAGCGACCGGCACCGAGCGGATCTACTTCGATCAACTGGTCCAGCTATGGCAGGCCGGGGTGCCCATTTCAGCCACGGTGGACGTGATCGCAGGTACGTCGGCAGGCGGTATCAACGGAATCTGCCTGGCGAAAGCCGTAGTGCGCAACACCACCCAGGATGAGCTGACCCGACTGTGGATGGATAAGGGCGACATCAGCCATCTGTTGCGGTATGGGTTCCTTGGCCGCCACCTCGGTGAGCTTGCCACCGCACTGGCTGTGCCCATGCGGGCGAATCATCCAGGTTGGTCGCCCTTGAAGGGCACCGACATGTGCCAATGGCTATACGAGGCGCTGGCCACTATGGACGCTCACCCTGGCGAGGGCACCCTGCTCCCGCCCGGCGGAACACTCGACCTCTACGTGACCACCACCGACCTGCGGGGCACCGACCAAGTGCTACCGCTCGGTGTCGGTGGCGCCCTGCACGATCACACCTACCAGCGGATGTTCCAGTTCGGCTACCGACCCGACGGCGGCCCAACCGGCGGGACGGCCGAGCAGGTGGTGCCCCCGGACACCATCGGGAAGGGATTCGCCGGGGCGCTGGCATACGCCGCCCGGGCCACCTCCAGCTTTCCTGGCGCGTTCCCACCGATCAATCTGGCCGAGTTCGCAACAGCGGTGAACAACGAGGAGCATCCGCACGCGTTTGACCCGCGCGAGTTCGTCCGACTGTTCATGCCCGACTACGAGGACGCCACCGCAGAGGAGGCCATGCGGGTATACGAAATGGATGGTGGGGTGCTAGCCAACGCGCCGTTCGATCCGGTGGTGGGAGCAATCGCGGCCAAGTCAGCCGGACGGCAAGTCACCCGACACCTGGTGTTCGTCGAGCCGGACCCAGGCGCGGACTCACCCGCTGCTATCGACAGCCGGCAGAGCTCGTCGGGCGACGCACAGACACCGACGTGGCTAGGCGGGGTGTGGGCAGCACTCTCGACCATCCCGCATCACCAGCCTTTGCTCGCTGCGATGCGGGGCCTGGCCCAAATCAACGACGAGGTAACCACGATCAGCCAAGTCGTGGCGTCCCTTCAGGACGACGTGCTGAGTTACCTGCGGGACAGAAAGATCGATCCGCAGCGCGCACCGGAGCTGAGCTTCACCGAGTTGGCAGCCTGGTCGGACCGTATTCACGCCAGCGTGCCCGAGGTATGCGGAACGCTGAACTACCGCGTCTACGGACGCGTCAAGATGGAAGCGGTGGCCGACCGGCTAGCCCGCGACCTCGCTGATCACCTCGGCTACCCAGCCGGGTCCAGCCGGGCCAGCTTCTTGCACGCAGCATTCATAGCCTGGGTACACAGCCGGGCCGAATGGACAACCCGCGACGACGCCCTAGTCCGCGACTGGCTGCGCCCGCTGGACGTGCCCTACCGGGAGCGGCGGCTCGAACTCATCCTTGGCGGGATCAACGACCTATTCACAGCCGCAACCGCAGAGCAGGCCGCGCGTGGGGTCACCCGCAGTGATAAATCCTCGGCAACGGCCCACCCCGTGCCAAGCCCGAGCCGCCACCACCTGGCCGAGGCCAAACAGGCAGCGTGGACGTTGCTGCTCGCCGAACGAGCCAAGCCGGCAGAGGCGATCCGCCTGATGCCCGACGAGGTGACCGCATTCGTCTCCCGCCACGCCCTCGGCCAGGTCGTGCTCATGACCAACCCGGTGCGGTGGGCCCATGACCACGAAGCGGAGATCGCCGCGCTGGTGCAGGCGTACCACACGGAGATCGCTGAGCTTACCGCTGACAGCGCGCAGCAATCGTGGCGGGCGTTTCAACAGTCGACCGCAGACTGGCCACGGGCCACACCGGCGCGGGCCGAACTGGCCACCCGATACGTGGCGTTCCCTCTGTGGGACGCGCTGCTGTTTCCAGTCCAGTCGTTGTCGCGCCTACCGTTGTTCAACCCAATCCACGTCAGCCGATTCAGCCCGCGCGACGCAACCACGCTTAAGCCGCCGCCGGACAAAGCCGGAAAGCTCGCCGGAGTGTCTGTCCACCATTTCGGCGCGTTCTTCGAGCTTGACCGGCGTCAAAACGACTACCTCTGGGGACGCCTGGACGGTGCCGAACTCCTGCTCGACCTGCTGCGCGAGCAGTACACCGCGGCCCGCGGCGAAGGCAGCGCAGCGCTACCGAACCGCGGCCACTACCTGCGAGAAGCGTTCGACGCCGTGCTGGCGACCGAGCAGACCCAACTAGGCGAGGTAACAGACCTCGTAACAAAACTGCGCCGCCAGCTGGAGGACATGACTGATACAAGTTGACCGACACCCAGTCGCCACACAGCCGACTACTTGCTACGAGCTGGCGAGGACCCGGGCCCGGAGCCCCGTCATCGCCCTGACCGACCAATAATCGCGGGAGAACGCCATGGCCTTCGTGACAACCGGTCTCACAAACGGTGGAGTAACGACGCAATACAGCTTTTCATATGATCAGTCGTTGGCCGGCCCAAGCGGTCCCGAACCTACACGTACCAACGCGGTCATAGCGGCCTGCGAAGCGGACTATGACCTGATGTCAAAATGGTTCGGTGGCGGCCTGACCGTGACGGGGATGTCGGTCCAGGTGACGACGCAGAGCAACGGCGCGAGTTGGAGCGGGACGTCCACCTCATCGACCATTAAGCTGAAAGCGCAAGGCGCAGGCTACAGCAACAACCCTGCCTATCTGCGTTATCTGCTCATTGCCGAAGTCACCGAGATATTCATGATGACGCAGAATAAGGGGTGGTTTCAGGGGAGCGACGAGGGCAGCAAGGGCGAGGGCCTTTCCCGGTTCCTCAGCAGTCAGTTCCTCGCGATGAACGGCTTCCTTGGCGTCGGGATAGATGCAGATTATGCGGTCGCGAACCTGTGGCTCAACAGTGCGCGCCAAGACTTCGTGAACAATGCACCCGATGACAACGGCTACAACGCGACGAACGGCTGCACCACCCTGTTCGTCTATTACCTGTTCCACCAGCTCGGGTACAGCATCGAGCAGATCGTCGGTGCGGCAGGTGCGACTCTCGCGGCGGTCTATGAGAACCTCACCAGTGATCCGAACGACCCGTTCCCCTTGTTCAAGCGACTGCTCGACGCCCGGTTTCCTTCGCAGACCGGATCGGCGGTGCCTGGTCCCAACTTCGACGACCCGTGGCCCCTCGGTGACGTGGCCTGGTCGGGTGTTTGGCGGAGTGGCAGCCGCCCGTACTACCTCTGGATTCACGCACCACAGAGCGAGTTCCTCTCGAAATGGCAGGCGCTCGCTTCGCAGAACATGCGGCTGACGGACGTGGACGTATCCATCGTGAACGGCCGACAACTCTGGTCGGGCATCTGGGAGGACGGGACCGACGGCTACTACATCTGGTACGACGCCGATCAGTCGCATTTCCTCACCAAGTTCACCGAACTGGCCGCGCAGAATCTTCGCCTGGTGAGCGTCAGCAATTACAACGGCCTGTATGCCGGAGCCTGGCGGTCGGGTACCGACGGCTACTACCTCTGGGTCGACGCCGATGACGCGCACTTCCTTGCGAAGGTGAACGAGCTGGCGGCCCAGAATCTTCGGCTGGTCGATTTCGATGTGACCACGGTGAGCGGGCAGCGGCGCTGGTGTGGTGTGTGGCGTTCCGGTACCGATGGTTACTACGTCTGGATCAACGCGGATTGGCAGCATTTCCTCGCCAAGTGGAACGACCTCGCTGCTCAGGGGCTGCGTCTTGTCGGTCTGCGGTTCTATGGGGGCCTTTGGGCTGGGATATGGCGGAGTGGAACGGACGGGTACTACCTCTGGGCGAACGCCAACGAGTCTTCCTTCCTGGCGAAATGGGGTGGGCTTGCGCAGCAGAATCTCCGCCTCATCGATGTGACCGCTACGCCCTTCGGCGGTGCGGCCGGGTCCGGTCCGGCCTTCGTGGGCGAACGTCCGGCAGAGGAACTATTCGGTGCCAGCGAGTTGACCGGCGGCGGTCACCCGGGAACTGGGACGTTAGGACCGGACGGCGAGCGAGCGGAGCCCGTCATTAAGACGCCGGTTGCCGAAGACGCGGGTTTCGGAGGCGCGGGTTTCGGAGGCGGCAGTATCGCCTCGGTCAGCGGGCCGGGGGATGGTCTCGAAACCGGGGGCGCCGGCGAGGGCACGGGTAGCGCGATCGAGTCATCGGCCGCCGGGGCCACCGGCTTCGGCGGCGGGAACGTTTCTGCGGCGACCGGGCCGCGCGGCGGTTCCGAGAGCACGGGTGCGGGCACCGGAGGCGGCAGCGCGCAGCTGGGCGTCGCGAGTCGGCGAACGACTCCTGGTGCCGGAGCCGGTGGCGGTGTTCTGCATGGAGAAGCCGAGGGCACGGCAGCCGGCCCGATAGGCTGGGGCGGCTGGGGCGGTAGCGTCGACCTGGATGTCGCGGTCAGCCCGCCCGTCCAGGAGAACCGAGCCGAGGTCGAAGGCCATGGCGTCCACCTCTCAGGTCCTTCCGAGAGCTAGCCGGCCGGTGTTGCCTGCCGGTTGATGTCCTCGGCTCCGTGGCTGTCCCGCAAGCGCTGCTCGGGCTCCTCATCCGGAACACGGCACTCGTCCCACACCGCAGCTCAGCCACTGCGCCGCGCGCCACTGATCAGCCCGACGAGCGGGTCGCGCTAGGCGCACTGACGCCGGCCGCGCACGGTCGGCGGGCGCGGCGTCTCACGCCGAGGCGGGCACAGCGTGCAGGACCGACCCGGGCAGGCAGCTCACGCAGCCGAGCCGCGTCTTGCTCGCCGACAGCGCAGCGGCCGCGCCGCAGTGCGGGCAGCCCTCGTTGGCGTAGGCGCCCAGCGCCGGGAGCCAGTCGAACGCCAACGGATAGCATCGTGCTCCGCGCCGAACGTCGACCGGCACCCGCCATCCCGGCACCAGTACGGCGTGCAGCCGGAACGGGCGGATGTCGTGGCGAGCCTGGTACTTCTCGTCGATCTCCAGCAACCGCCGGGCACGCTCCTCGCGGGTGCT
>DASUII010000283.1:0-4428 GCA_036279835.1 Pseudonocardiaceae bacterium | reverse complement strand
GGGATCGACCTCATACAACTGGAGCATCAGCTTGAGATGTGGGAGCGGAACGTTCCGCTCAGCGTTCTCGATCTTGCTGATGGTGGTCGAAGGGGTGCCGACCCACTCTCCAACCTCTACTTGGGTCTTGCCCGCAGCCTCGCGGAGCCGCTTGAGTTCCCTGCCGAGTCGTCGGGCAGGCACCGTGGGACTCCCGTCCACCATCGTCCCGTCCTCCCTCAGCACGCGTCGACCGACATTGTCGGCCCCTCGCCCTTGTCGCACCGGGGCACCCCTCGTTGACACTTGTCATTTGACTAGTGTCGTCGTACGCTCCCGTGACACGAGTCATATGACAAGTGTCAAGCAGCCCCGAAAGCTGCTAGCCGCCCAGCGCTGGAGCCCCTTCGCCCCGGTTCTAGGACGGGCCGACGACCCACCACGACGACGTCAGGAGACCGCCTTGGCTGGCAGGCATCGCTATGCCCAGCGGCGCCGAGCCGCTCCGGCGGCGACCGCAGTGCCCGCACCGGTGGCGATCGAGATGATGGACGGGCACACCAACGTCACGCATCGCGTGACCGATGAGGCGATGGCGCAGGGTCACCGCGGGTGGTCACTATCGGGTGATCTGCGGTGCCCGGGTGTGGTCTGCGAGCTTGGTCACGCCGGTGCGACGGCGCTGCCCGACGTGCGCGTGGCGGGCGTCGTCGTGAGCGCTGAGAGTGCGGATCTGGCCGCCGCGAAGCGACTGTTGGACGCCGCCAAGCGCGGCGGGTTCCGCTTCGAGCGGGTTGCCCCGGGCCCGGACGGACCGCTGTGGGGCGTGCGGGAGACCCTCCAATGGCGGGACACCATCTATCTCGCCGGGTTCGGCCAGGCGTGCACCGCGACCCGGGCCCGCACATCGTCCCTGATCATCCCCGGCGGGCCACTGGTCACCCAGCGGGTGAGCGGGGACGCGGTGAGCGTGCTGCACGCCGTGGTGTGTGACTGGGCCCCCTAAATCCCCGGCTGGCTGTCGGTTGAGCAAGCGGCCCCCGACGCTCGACTCCTGGCAGCCAGTCGGTCCCCACCAGACCCACGAGATTGGGAGGCAAACAATGCACGCTGACGCACCGCAGCAGGCTCAGGACCGGTGGTGCGATGCCGAGGGCACCCGTATCACGCTGTTCTGCAAGGTCGAGCAGGTCGCGGAGAACCCAGAGGACGGCGCACTGTTCTCCCGACTGCACCAGCGGGGCGAGGTCGTTGGCCGGAGCCTGGACCTGATCTACATCCGATTCGACGGTGAGGGTCAGGTGATTGGCATGCGACCGCGTCTGCTGTGCGTGCTCAGTACAGAAAACGTCAGGAAGGGACGTGATCGGTGATGACTGGATCAGCCGAGATCACCCTCGCGGGCATCCTGGTCACCGACCCAGAGCTGCACTTTACCTCCACTGGCGCAGTGGCCAATTTTACCGTGGCGGCTGACGAGCGCCGCTTTGACCCGGTCACCAGGCAGTGGGTGGACACAGGGACGACGTTTTTGCCCTGCTCAGTCGGGCGTCAAGCCGCCGAGAGCGTCACCGAATCCGTGACCAAAGGTACTCGCGTGCTGGTCATCGGCGTACTACGGCAACGCGAATGGGAAACCACTGAGGGCGATAAACGCTACGCCTACGAAGTTCACGCCACGGAGGTCGCCGTCTCACTCAACTACGCCACGGTGCAGGTTACAACACCCGAGCACGGGCAGAAATGACTCCCACTCGATCTCTGGCCAAGCTCAGAATCACGAAGACGCCTACGCATTCATCGAGCATTCCACTGAGCGTTGACTTCGGCATGTTTGAGTGTGTCGATCCGGAAGCCGAGTTGGGCTGCGGCCTGCTCGTTTCCCGAGTCCGCCAGCCGGATGTAGGAGCCAAGGGTATGCAGGTCCCGCATCTCCCGGAGGACGGGGAAGCCTGGCCACGCGGTGACGTCGTATCCGTATGCCGTATTGAATGCCTGGCGTTCAGCCGGGGACCGACCGAACCGTGCTCCTTGGTGGGTGTTTACCAGGTCGAGCTCTCGCGGTCCCGTGCCAACCTCGTCCCAGTCACTCAGGACTCACCGGTAAATAATGTCTGTTTGGGAGTGTTTGATCTCTAGAGTTCTGGTATGGCAGAGATCGTGGGGTTCCCGGAGGCGTTCGCAGCTGCGTTGGTCGAGGTGGCTCCGGTTCTGGACGAGCGGGCGCGTCGGCTGCTGTTGGGGGCGGGTGCGCGTCAGCTGGGGCGGGGTGGGATCAAGCTGATCGCGGCCGCCACCGGGGCTGCGGCGGACACGGTCGGAAAGGGTGCAGCGGAGCTGGAGGCGGGGATCGTGGCCGATGGGCGAGTGCGCGCGAAGGGCGCCGGGCGCAAACCGGTGGAGCATCACGATCCGGAGTTGTGGCCCGCGCTGGACAAGCTGGTCGATCCCGAGACCCGTGGTGATCCGATGTCGCGGCTGCGGTGGACGACGAAGTCGACGGTGAGGCTGGCTGACGAGTTGACCGCCCAGGGGCATCGGGTGGGACCTGACACGGTGGCCCGGTTGCTCAAAGATCACGACTACAGCCTTCAAGGCAACGCCAAGACGATCGAGGGCCGCCAGCACCCCGACCGCGACGCCCAGTTCCGCTACCTCAACGAGGAGGTCACCGCGTTCCTGGTGGCCGGGCTGCCGGTCATCTCGGTTGATACCAAAAAGAAGGAGAACGTCGGGGCTTATAAGAACGGCGGCCGGGAGTACCAGCCCCAGGGCAAGCCGGTGGCGACCAACACCTACGACTTCATCGGCGAGGCAGGCAAGGCAGTGCCCTACGGGGTGTATGACGTGGGGGCGAACACCGGGTGGGTCAACGTGGGCACCGACGCCGACACCGGGGCGTTCGCGGTCGAGTCGATCCGCCGCTGGTGGACCACGATCGGCAGTCTCGCCTACCCGGGAGCAAAGCGGCTGCTGATCACCGCCGACGGCGGCGGGTCCAACGGATCTCGGCTGCGATTGTGGAAGACCCAGCTCGCGGAGCTGGCCGCCCAGACCGGGCTACAGATCACCGTGTGCCACCTGCCACCGGGCACCTCGAAGTGGAACAAGATCGAGCACCGGATGTTCTCCGCGATCACCATGAACTGGCGCGGCCGGCCTTTGGAGACCCACGAGGTGGTAGTCGAGACCATCGCGGCGACCACCACCACAACCGGCCTGACCATCCAAGCCGAACTCGACACCAACACCTACCCACGCGGCATCAAGATCACCGACAAGGAAATGAAGGCGTTCGAGGCCACCCACCTGCAACGACACACCTTCCACGGCGACTGGAACTACACGGTAACGGCCTCATCCGGCGAAGACACGACACGCCCAAACCGGAAGAAGTAATTTGTCGGTGTTCGCTCAGCAGCGCGCGGTCACGGTCCCATAGCGTGTTCCCAGGGTAGGCGTCGCCGTGGATCCAGCCGAATCCTAAGGGGAAATCCAGGTGTTCATACTCGCCCAGTAGCTCGGCTCGCCGGGCGAGCAACCACGCGCAATCCTGGATTGGCAGGGAGGTGCTGGACGCCACGGAATCGCCGAAATTTTTGAGTGGCTGATACTGACTAAGCTCTACCGGTGGTGTGGGCAGGGCATGTAATTGCCGCAACATTGCCCCAAGATGATCGGCGGTGGGCTTCGGCCGGTCGTTCTGCGGGTAGTAACGCCAGAACGTGACAGTATAGTCATCCACGTCGATTGGCTGCTCCACGTCTACCGGCGCCACGGAGGGAAAGTCTAGGTGAGTGAGCCACCGCGTGAGTTCTACCACGGTCCGCGCGCGTATGCGGTCGTCCATATCGTTGTTCAGGCGAACGACAACACGGTCAGCGTCGAATAGGTAGAGGGTCGCCGCATGTTGGTGAAGTGGCGCAGCGTCTGACGCATTCAGGCCGCTTCTGGCGCACGCGTCTTTGAGTACCTCGAAAGTGCGGGTTGTGGTCATCGGCTCAACAGTAGTGAGTGCGTCGCGGACTCCGTCTGGTACCGGTCGACGTCCTGGGCGATCTCGCGGGCGACCGGCGCTCGGGCGTAGCGGGGCAGGGCGAGCGCGGAGCGAACCCTGCTGATCCCGACGGCGAGTTGTTCGATGCGGCGCTCCAGGGGGGTCGCGAGCACCGGCCTGAGTGCTTCGCTGGCTCCATCGAGGTCGTCGAGCGCTAGCCGCGCCGTGGTGAGGTCCATCCGGGCCAGCGCTTCATCACCGTAGGAGCGCTGCTCAACGGGGCCCGTCTCGTATATATGGATGGCCAGCAGTGCGTTTTTCTGAGCATGTTCGGCCTCGCCGAGCAGCGCATAGGTGCTACCGGCGTAGTAGTGCTGCTTGGCCAGCGGGAAACTCAACAGGCCACCGAACTCAGCCAGCTCGTCATCCGGCGCAGCGACGTCTCGCGCTCG
>DASUII010000282.1:0-5357 GCA_036279835.1 Pseudonocardiaceae bacterium | reverse complement strand
GGCGGTAGCGTGACGGGGTCTCCCCGGCAAGCCAACTCAGCACAGATCCCGGAAGCTGCTCACGACCGTGCCTGAACCCCACGACCGCCAGCCCCGACCAGCGCTGTTGCCGCTACGCGGCCGGGTGGCTTTGGTGACCGGTGCGAGCCGCCGCGCCGGAATCGGACACGCCATCGCACGCCGGCTTGCTGCGCTGGGCGCCAGCCTGTTTCTGCACCACTACACGCAGCCAGACCACGATCAGCCAGGGGGAGCCGACCCCGGAGGCCGGCGCGCGGTCTTCGACAGTGTCATCGACGCGCTGGCTTGCGACACCGCAACGCTGCACCACAGCGAGCTCGACCTCGCCGACCTCGACGCGCCCCACCAGCTAGTCACCACCGCAGCTAGAGCGCTCGGACACCTCGATATCCTCGTGTGCAACCATGCCCGCAGCGGCGGCGACGGGCCGCTCGGCACACTCGATGCGGACATGCTCGACAGGCACTGGGCCGTCAATACCCGGTCAACCATCTTGCTGGCCCAAGCCTTCGCCGCGCAGCACGATGGTCGACCCGGTGGCCGGATCATCTTCATGACCTCCGGCCAAGACCTCGGTCCGATGCGTGGGGAAGTGGCCTATGCCGCGAGCAAAGGCGCGCTCGCCTCCATCACCCGCACCCTGGCCGACCACCTCGCCGACCAGTCGATCACCCTCAACACCATTAACCCCGGTCCGGTGGACACCGGCTACGCACCACCCGAGGTCCGCGATGCCCTCCGCCACCGCTTTCCCCAAGCACGCTGGGGCGACCCCGACGACCCCGCCCGGCTCATCGCCTGGCTGGCCACCGACGACGCAGCCTGGGTCACCGGACAAACAATCAACACCGAAGGCGGCTTTCGGCGGTGGAACTGACTCTGAGTAAGCCTGCTATTGGCCGTCAACGGGGAGCGCGCCCACCTCGCTGAGGCCAGGCCGTGCTGGCCACGGGTCGATCGGATCATTACCGTTCGGGTTAACGATCTCGGCGCGGAGGTGGCAGTGATGGCTGTCGGTTTCCTGGCCCGCTCTCGCATCGTCGCACCCGCTGGCTGGAGTCGCTGGCTGGTCCCCCCGGCGGCGCTGTCGGTGCATCTGGCGATCGGCCAGGCGTATTCGTGGAGCGTGTTCAAGCCGGCCCTGGAGAAGTCGCTGGGGATCAACGGGACGCTCTCGGCGATCCCGTTCGAGCTGGGCATCGTCATGCTCGGTGTGTCCGCAGCGCTGTTCGGCACCCGGGTCGAGCGCAATGGGCCGCGGTGGGCGATGTTCGTGGCGACGTGCTGCTTTTCCTCTGGCTTCCTCGTCTCGGCGCTGGGCGTGTTCACTCGGCAGTACTGGCTGGTCATTCTCGGCTACGGCGTGATCGGTGGCATCGGCCTGGGCATCGGCTACATCTCCCCGGTCTCCACTCTGATCAAGTGGTTCCCTGATCGCCCCGGTATGGCTACTGGAATCGCCATCATGGGCTTCGGTGGCGGTGCGCTCATCGCCTCGCCGTGGTCGGCGCAGATGCTCAACGCATTCGGGGTGACCACCGCTGCGGCGGGCCAGGGCACCGCAGGTATCGCCAAGGCCTTCCTGATCCACGGACTGGTCTACGCGGTGTTCATGTCGATGGGCTGGCTGCTCGTGCGGGTGCCGCCGGAGGGCTGGAAACCGGCCGGCTGGGACCCTTCGACCATACAGTCCAGGGCGTTGATCACCACCGCGAACGTCTCGGCCCGCAACGCGATCCGCACCCCGCAGTTCTGGTTCCTGTGGGTGGTGCTGTGTTTGAACGTCACCGCCGGGATCAGCATCCTGGAGAAAGCCGCACCGATCTACCAGGACTTCTTCCCGGCCGCAGCCTCCAAGGCGGCGCTCGCGTCGGCCGCGGCCGGCTTTGTCGCCATCCTCTCGCTGGCCAACATGGCCGGCCGATTTGTCTGGTCGTCGACATCGGATCGCACCGGTCGCAAGAACATCTACCGCTGCTACCTAGGGTTCGGGGCGCTGCTCTACTTGGCGATAGTGCTGACCACCAACGCTAACAAGGTTGTTTTCCTCGTCTGCACGCTGCTCATCATCTCCTTCTACGGGGCCGGCTTCGCCACCGTCCCGGCCTACCTCCGGGATCTCTTCGGCACCTTCGAAGTCGGCGCCATCCATGGTCGGTTGCTCACCGCCTGGTCGACCGCGGGTGTGCTCGGGCCGCTCATCGTCAACGCGATCGCCGACACCCAGACGCGGGCCGGGCATACCGGCCCCGCCAAGTACATCCTGTCGTTCTCGATCATGATCGTCCTGCTGGTGGTCGGGTTCGTGGCCAACGAGTTGATTCGACCGGTAAAATCGAAGTTCCACGAGCCCACCGTGCTGAGGCAGGTCGCGGGCGTGGCGGACCGGGGTAGGTCGTGACCGAGGTCCGCGAACGCATACCGGTGGATGAGCCGAGTAACCGGGCACCGCTGATGGTCCTGGCCTGGATCTGGGTGCTTGCGCCGTTCGGCTACGGGGTCTACGAGCTCGTGGTGAAAATCCCTGCGCTGTTCGGGAACTGAATAGCGGGACCACTTGTCAGCCGGGAAGCTGGATGCGCAGGGCCGCTCCAGGCTCGGACCGTTCGAGCAGCTCCACCCGCCCGCCGTGGGCCGTGGCGATCTCACTCACCAGCGCCAGACCGAGCCCGTACCGCCGCCTAGTCTGCGATGGCACAGGCCTGCCGGAGACGAACCGTTCAAACAGCCGTGGTGCCAGTTCGGAATCGATCCCCGGGCCGTCATCGCAGACATCGACAAGGACATGGCCATCGCGGGCGTGCACGGCCACGGTCACTTCGTGCTCGGCGTGCCGCACGGCGTTGTCCACCAGCGCCGTGACCGCGCGCCGCAACGCCACCGGCGAGCCCGTCGCCCGAACCGGTCCGGAATCAGGTTGCGGGCCGGTCAGCCGGATGTCCCGCTCAGCCGCGTGCGGGGCCGCTGCGGCGAGCACTCCGGTGGCGAGCTCGGTGAGGTCGACCGGCTGACGGGATTGCGATGCAACCGGGTCCGCGGCCATCAGCAGATCTTCGAGGATCTCGCCGAGCCGGCTGCTGTCGGCGACGATGCCCTCGACGTCGGGCAGTAGTGCGGCGGGCTCGGTCTCCACACCGCTGCGCAGCAGCCGGCGGAGCAGCTGGGCACGGGTGCTGAGCAGGGTCACCGGGGTCCGCAACTCGTGCCCAGCGTCGGCGACGAACCGGCGCTGCAACGCCAGCGCGGCGGACAACGGCCGCAGCGCGCGATGTCCCAGCCAGGTTCCGGCCGCCGCGGCGAGCAGCAGCCCGACCCCGCTACAGACCAGCAAGGTGGCGATCAGCTGGTCACGTTCGGAGTGGTTGGCGGTGAGGTCCAGGATGCCCTGCGCGACCGTGCCGTCAGGCTGGCGCAGGGTCTCGATCCGGTAGTCGACGTCACCGATCCAGACCTCTGTGGATTCCCTGGAACCAACCTTTGTGGCCCGGGCGATCGCCCCGGTGTCGGGCAATCCCGCGGGCATGCCTGCGGTTATCGCCTTCCCCTGGGGCCCCTGAAGTGCGAGCCAGATCCCGGCGGGCGGGTCAATGGCGTCGTCGGCGCGGGTCACGGCCGCATCGAGCAGGGTGGTGGCGGCGTGGCGCTGGCTGCTGAGTACCACGGCCACGGCGGCGGCGGACAGCAGGACGACGATCGCCGCGGCGAGCAACGCGGCCTGCAACCCGAGCCGTATCGCCGCACGGCGCAGCAGCACGGACTCGACGCGGGAGGCCCGGATCATCGTCGCGGGTCCCGGCCGAGGCGGTAGCCGCGGCCGCGCACGGTGTCGACGATGCCTCGCCCGAGCTTGCGCCGCAGATAGTGCACGTAGGTGTCGACCACGATCGGGCTTTCAGCCTCGGTGAACACGCCGGTGAGCAGATCTGCGCGGCTGAATACCTGTCCGGGCCGACCTGCCAGCGTGGCCAGCAACCCGCACTCCCGTTCGGAGAGCTGGACCGGTTCGGCGCCGGCGCCGGTGTGGTCCGGGGCGGCGGAGACCTCGCGGGTGTCGAGGTCGAGTCGGTATCCGCCGACCGGCAGCATCCGGGCGACGTCGAGGTGGCGCCGGCGCAGCGCCCGCAGCCGGGCGAGTAGTTCGTCGACGTCGAAGGGTTTAGCCAAGTAGTCCTCGGCGCCGGCGTCGAGCCCGGCGACCCGGTCTGCGGCGGTGCCGCGCGCGGAGAGGACCAGCACCGGGGTGGTGACTCCGTGGCGGCGCCACTGCCTCATCAGGTCCAGGCCCTCGATGGCCGGTAACCCGCGGTCCAACACGATCACGTCGTAACGGCGGGTAAGCCCGAGGTGCAGACCACGCTGCCCGTCGCCGGCGACATCGACGTGGTAGCCCTCGTCGGTGAACAGCGCGGCGAGGATGGCGCTGAACTCAGGTTCGTCTTCGACGAGGAGCAGCCGAAAGCCGCCGGTGGCGGGCGCTGCGGTCGAGTCCACAGCGGCCATCTTCGTCCCCGCCGGGATCCGGGTACAGCGGACAGCGCGCATTGTCGGACTTCCCAGGATCCTCCAAGGCCGCTCTAAAGTTCCCGGTGCATGCTGAGGGCCATGAACCGCTCCCAAACTAGTGCGGCTGGCCGCCCGCGAACGCGGTCCTCCACGGGTCGTCCACGTGACCCGTCAGTAAGGAATCAACCCCAGAGGGGGATGCCGCAGTCAGCCGCCCAGCCTGGTCGTGCCGTGGGAAGCAGCCTGATTGCGCGGATGGTAGGCGTCGTGGGGTGTCTTGCGGTCGCCGCGATTCACGTCATCGACCAAGGGGGCGTACCCGGTACCAAAGGCCCGGAATATGTCCAGATCTTGTACTACGCGCTGGAAGTCGCTGGCGTCTTGGCGGCGGCAGTGCTGCTGACCAACCGCGCACGGGTGGGGTGGTTGCTCTCGCTGGGGGTCGCAGCCGGCCCCATTGTGGGCTATGTGCTCTCCCGCGGTCCAGGGATGCCCGACTACACCGATGACATCGGCAACTGGGCCGAACCCCTCGGGGTCGTCAGCCTCGTCGTCGAGGGCATCCTGCTGATCGTCGCCGCGGTGTCGCTGCGTTGGTATGCCTCATCGATGAACAGTCCGACGCCCGTCAGGCGCTGAAGCCATTTCGACGGCGCTGCAACTTCATGGCGAGATGATTTCCGAGTAAGTAACTTCGCCTCATGCGTTCCGTCACGGAGTTCCTCGTCATCGCCGTGGTCGTGACCCTCACCCCGGGGCCCGCGACTGCGACCATCCTGCGGACCGCCGCTCACGACGGCCGGCGAGCAGCAATGTCGGCGGTCTTGGGAAAC
>DASUII010000281.1:0-33513 GCA_036279835.1 Pseudonocardiaceae bacterium | reverse complement strand
CCTCGTCGGTAGTCAGTGAGTACGACGCGGTGTAGGCCTCGACGCCGTCCTGCGCGGCGCTGACCACAGACCCCATAGCCCGCAAGCCACGCTCGCCGAGCACGACCCGCGCACCCTCAAGCCGCAGGCAATCGGCACCCGCCCAGGTAAACATCTTGCTCACGTGCGGCGCCCGACGGGCCGCCGTCGCGGCGGCCGGCCTCTCGCCCGTTTGCGTCTCACCACCTGAGGGGACGTTCACTGCCATACCTGACGAGCGTCCCAAGAGAAGTTACTGCCGAAGGTCACCGGAGCCTCCCTAGCACTGGCGGAATCGTGCCCGGCTGCCACCGTTACCGTCGCGAGACTACCCATGCCCGATGATCGCATGGTCAGGCGGCGAACGCTTCGTCGGCCTGCGGCTAACCTCCACGATGCCCCGATCGGGGCCGCTGCTGCCATCCTTGTAGCGCCATCCGATAGCAGGTATGCCCCCGTTGACAGCGTGGAGTACTCTGCACTGCGGACGAGAGCCCGGGGGCAGGACCATGCTGGCTGGTCGTCTGAATAGGAACTTCCGTCGATCGCCGGGGAGCGCCCCTAGCATGCGGGTTAGTCCGCTGTGCAGGCACAGCGCGCGCTTCCTTCCCGGCTGGCGGCCCGCCGCACAACCAGAACGAAGAAGGACCACATGCGCACGCCCGTCTCCGACCGCCGACCGCGGGCCGGAATGACCCTCACTCCCCGCAATCGGCAGAGCCGACCCCTGCCGATGAGTGCCGTGGCGGTACGTCGCGGCCAGTTCGGAGAGTTCGAGCTGCGCCCGGTGCGGGAACACACCGTCGAGGCGCTGACTGCACGCAAGGCACCCACCGAGGGCTGAGCAAACGCCTCCCGCTTACGCATGGCAGGTCGTGACGTTTACGGTAACGACATGCTGAAAGTGACCGACGCCGCTGCCCAAGCCATCAACTCGCTGGTGACCAAGAACAACATGCCGGAGGGGGCCGGTCTGCGGATCGTGCCGCAGAGCCAAACCAGCCGGTCAGAGGGCATGGCGCTGTCCATCGCGGCGCGCCCGGCCGAGGATGACACGGTGCTCGAGACCCCCGTCGGCGCCAAGGTGTTCCTGGCCGTCAGCGTGGTCTACGACCTCCACGAACAACAGCTCGACGTCGAGATGCTCGGCGATGGCGACGAGCAACAGCCGCGCTTCTTCGTCGACCGCCGACCCAAAGACGAGGTCTAAGCTCTCATCAAACCCACTACGTCGGGCCCTGCTGGTTGAGCGGCGGTCGCCGCAAGTGTGATGCCGGATGGGCAGCTGCCTCAAGTTTTGCGTAGGCACGCACCACGGCGGCGCGGTCAGTGGAGTTCGTACCGTCGACCGCGAGCTGCACCCGCCGGGTGGCCTCCACGTCGTGCCGGACCCTTGTGCGGTGGGTTATCCAAACACGAAGGACGCCGCAGACTGCGACGACCACCAGCGCAGCCAGTGTCAGCAGCGGGCGACCAGCGGTCAAGCCAACGAACTGTCCCATGGCAGCCCCTCTTCCTGGATCGTGCGGGTGAACGGATCCCACAGTGCTCCGGGCGTCGCGTTGCCCTCTACAGTGGAGAAACTCCGGGAAACTAGACGCGGCAAGGGGCTAAATGGGCAAGGGGCTAAATGGCTGGCGGTCGGCCTTCGAAGGGCTTACAGCAGCGGTATCCGGAGCTTGAAGAGCTTGCCTCGTGGTTCCGCCAGGCCCTCGCCGACGCCGGCTGCGGCAGCGTCCACGAGTTTCTCCGGCGGGGGCCGTTCGAGAAAAACAAGGTCTATGGGGTCTTCACTGCGACGCGGCTCCTCACACTGGAATACACCCAGTCGCTTGCCGTCGCGCTGAAGCGCGACCCCACGCATGTCATACCGATCTGGACGCGCGCCAGGGAGGCGCGTGACCGCGCGATCATCGCTACCGAACGCGCTGAAGCGTCTCTAACTACCTCGTGGACCAAGCTCCCGAGGCCTTCCCTGGCTCTACGTGATCTGCTGGAGACCCAATGCGACTCGGTCGAACGCCTTCCCTACGAGCTACTCGCTGTTCGGGAGCCGACCCTGTCGAGCGTCTACGTCCGGCAACAGATACGGGCCCGGGTGGCAACCGACCGAGGCGAACGAGAGGAGCCGGCAGCTGGCAAACCTGTCGCCACGGGTAGACCCAGCGCCGAGGAATCCACCTTATCCGCTGGCCCACGGCGGACGATGTCGGTGTGGGACGCTCTTGAACAGCACAGCCACCTACTGGTCACCGGCGAGCCCGGCGCCGGCAAATCGACCATGAGCAGCCACCTGGCGCGCACCCTGTCCCGGCTGTGGCTGCGGGATGACAGTGCGGTCGACCCACCAATCACTGAGCCAGTGGTGCCGCTGCGGGTGTCCGCCCGTTCTTTGGACACCAGTGGCTCATGGAGCGCCGTACTTGCGCACGCGGCCTGCCGCAGTTTCGGGAGTGGTCTGCGGCAGGACGCCGATCCCAGCCTGTTCGTTGGCCGCGTCCAAGGAGCCCGCTGGTTGGTGCTGGTGGACGGACTCGACGAGATCCCCGACTCCCAGCTGCGTCGCGACGTTATCCGATCGGTCCTCCAGCACGCCCGACCTGATAGCGACTACCGATTCGTGCTGACGACCCGGACCCTGCCCCAGTCAGAACTCGCGCCGCTGCACACGGGCAACGTCGGCCACTACGTGATCGAGCCGTTCGACAGGCCCCAGCTTGAAGAGTTCGCAAGTAAGTGGTTCACCGCCCAGGAGGTGCCATCCCCCACGGTGGCGACCGAACGCTTCCTCCGAGAGACCTCCGACGGTCGCCTGCGCGAGCTGGTCCGGAATCCGCTGCTGGCCACGATCGCCGCAGTCAGCGCCGTCAAGGAACCAGACCGATCCCTGCCGGCCAGTCGGATCAGCCTTTATGAGCGATTCTGCAGTTACCTCGCCGGCGACCGAAGCAGTAAGCGCGATCCGCTGGCGCATTTGCGTCAGCACCACCAAGACAACCCAGAGCTGCTGGCGTGCGTACAGTGGCTGCACCGAAGCCGTTCAAAAATCCTTGCCGCGTTGGCTCTTCGTCGACTGGAGAGTCAGGACAACCTGTGGCAGGCCGCAGTGGAATGGGTAGGCGATCATACCCCCAAGGACATCACGCTGGTCGACGGCTGGGAGGATCACCTCCGGGACGAACTCGTAGGGACCGGACTACTGGTAACAAAGGAAAGCGACTTGCGTTTTCTGCACCAATCCTTTTCCGAGTTCCTGTCCGCTCAATCGCACGCGGAATGCATTAGCGATGACTTCGACGAACTGGATTCCTGGATCCGCCGAGGGCTGCGTGAGGCGGAGCGGACTTTTACGTTGTTCACATTTTCCATGTGGGCCGCCCGGCCGGGACACGATATTGGCGTGGTGATCAACCGCCTACTGTCGTCGCTGTATCCGGATAGACTGCTGTTTGCTGGATGGCTGATGGCCGAGGGCGTCTCCGTACCGGGCACCATGGCCACCCGCGTGATTGACCGGCTCTTCTCGTTAGTTCGTAACCTCGACAAGTCTTACTCCGAAGAGGCTGATACTGCTTTTGACGTACTCGGGGCACTGTTTGACCAAGCGGCCGTGCCCGCTCGATTGGATGCATTGGTTCGCGATACAGATGTTCGCTGGTACCGCCGCGTATCTGCCCTAGAAGCGTTCGAGCGACTGCAGGGTGGTGAGCGCGTCCAGCTATTGCTAGCCCAACTGCTTCCCTCCGTGTATGGCGAGCCTCTGCTGCTGTGCGCACGGATGGCGAACAGGCTCGGGCAGGCCGCTATCGATATGGTAAAGCGCCGCGCACTTGAGGTGGTTGCGGAGCCGGAATCCAACACGAACGCGCGGACCAATGCCGCCGAAGTAATGCGAATTCTCGACCTGCCCACGGAGGTGGCCGACCTGGCACGGTCCGTGATAGGAGGTGCGAGATCTACTGACCAGCAGCTCAAGCGGGCCGCCGAAGTGTGGCTCGCCACACAAGGAGAGTCGGCCGTGCCCGAGATCGCTGCGCTGGCCACCGGCCGACCCGCGCAGGACCATGTGGGAAGAGCCGGGCTCGCTGCCTTCCTGCATAAGGCAGGCGACGGGAAGACCGGCGAGTCCTGGCCAGCGCTGTACTGGAAGACGAAGTCGCGGACGGCGATGCGGTGGCGATAGCGGCGGAGGTCCTACTGGCGGGGTGTGGAGAGGCGGCTGTCCCACGGGTACTCCTCGCGGTGGACCGCTGGTCTAGCGACGAATGTGTGTGGCATGCGGCCAAGATGCTCACGCATCTCGCCGCCTATCCCGAAGCGGAGGTGATCTCTCGAGTCCGCGCGCTACTTAAGCACTGGGCTCCCAGCCGCTTTGGTGCACACAGCCTCATCGAGGCTTGGCTGGCTGTGGAGTCGGCAGGAGAGCCCATCCTCAACGCGATCGACCGCGGCGCCCCGTTCTCGACATTTTCGATCAAGTGTGGAGCGCTCAGTATCTCCTGGACGCAGGAGAGCAGGCCGCCGCAACTGAGTTGGCCGAACGCGCGCTCCGCTTGCGGCGCGGCCGTCGGCAGGAACACGAGAAGGCCGCTTCGGTCCTGCTCAAGGCCGACCGAGCGGCCGCAGTTCCGAAGCTGACCCTCTTGGCGGAGCAACAGCCATTGCCGGCTTGGCTTGACGGTGTTATGAGGGCGCTTGAGCCCACTAACGTGGACGTCGAACAGGCCTGCATCTTGTGCGCTCAAAAGCTTCTCACCCATCCCCGAACCGATGGCGAGGAGCTTCGTGATGCGCTGACGGCGCTGCTGTTCGTTGAGGGCGAGACGGTCGCGCATTCTATCGCGGAAGCCGCCTGGACGCGTCCTGAACTGGATTTTTACCAGCGCAGACAAGTTGCCTCTAGGCTTGCGGCCGTCGGACAGCTGGACCTAGCCCGCTTGGTCTGGTCCCACCTGCTCGAATGGCAAGGCTACGCCATCGAAGATGATGTCGGACTGGTCGACGATCTCCTGAACGCTGGGGTAAAGCAGTGGGCAGAGGAGCGGATCCAAGAGTTGATTGACGACCCAGCTAGCGCTCCGCTGCGCGTGCATCGGCTGCGGCAGATGCTTGCGTGGCTCACCGTTGGTAGATAGATGGATCCACAGTGGACGAGGCGGAAGGTGCTCACCTTTCCGGTAGTGCTGACCGAGCACGTCTTCGACAAGATTCGCTCAATCGACATGGGATTTTGGCTGAGTTCGAGCAGCTTCTCGGCGGCGGAGAGGTCGTCGAGGAACGCGAGGCTGCAAACGGCCAGCTCAAGGAACTCGTCCTAGTGATCGACTGGCGGCGTCCGCTGCATGTCGTTGTCGTCGTGGATGCCCTACGCGGCGAAGAGCGTATCGTCACTGTGTACGAGCCGGATCCTGACCGGTGGAGCCGCGACTACCGCCGGCGGAGGCGCTAATGCGATGCGAGGACTGTGACAACGGCGAGCGGCTCCCAGCGCGTCGTGCACGGCTCGCGGAGCGAGATGGCCGGACGGCGCTGGTCTTGGGCGTTCCCGTCGAGGTCTGCGCCGCGTGTGGGCAGGTATGGCTGACGATGGATGTCGCCAAAAGGCTCGATGTGCTCTTCGATCGGCTGCTTGCCAGCGGTGCCGAATCGGCGCAGGTCCATTGGGAACAGGCACGGGCTGCCTGACCTGCTCGGTTACCGCTAGCACCTTGATGGTCTCAGGGTTACAGGCCGGCCGGAAGCGTGTTGGTGACCAGGACGCGGTCGACTGACGGGTGCCGGACGCGGAGCACGATCAGGGCATACTGTCCGGCGACCGCTGGTGGACTGGCCCCGATGATCGTTCCCGGCGGGTAGTTGCCGTGGTAGACGACCAGGCAGGCCTTCGGCCAGCTGGACTTTCCTGGACGCGGCGGGCGCGGTGACCTGGTATGCGATCGAAGCGGCGTTGGTGGCGTGGCACCCAGCTTTCGGCTGAGCGCGTCGGCGTCAGCCTTGCTGATGTGTTTAATCTTGGTCAGCGTGCCCTCATCGTGAACGACGTCGCGCGCTAACGGCAGCACCGCCGCGCAGCCGGAGACGTCGCCGGTGACCGAGGCTCCGCTGCGCGGTCCTGAGCAGGCCGTTGTCACGGCCAACGCGATAGCGACACTGGACACCGCGACGCAGCGCCACCATGGACAGATACTCATGATGTCGATTCCACTTCAGCGACCCCGGTGGCCACCGGGTCTGGCTGGGTGACGGCCAGCTTCGCAGGGCTGCGGGAGGTCCCCCGCAACGCCAGCAACGCCAGCCCGCCCGCCGGAATGCAGCCCCAGTAGGCGATCAGCCGGTAGAGCAGCACAGCGGCCAGCGTGATGGTCTCGGCGCCGCCGAAGGCGACCAGCGCCAGCGTGATACTGCCCTCCACGACTCCAATCCCGCCGGGGGTCACCGGCATACTCGCCGCAATCTGCCCGGCACAGTAGGCCAGCAACAATCCGGTCCACGGCGGTGTGCTGTGCAATGCCACGAACGCCAGCGCCAGTACCGCAACGTCGGTCAGCCAGGACACCGTCATCAGGATGAACGCTGCAACCCCCGCGACCGGGGTCAGCCGGACGGTACGCAATTGACGCGCCCAGGCCCTGAGACCTGCTCGCAGGGTCGAAGCATAGGGACGGAGACCTGCTCGCAGGGTCGAAGCGGTCGGCCGGAGGCGGCGCGACGGCCGGGCGATGCTGGGCAGTGCCCGAACGAGCCGGCCCCGGACCGCGGGGCGGCGCAGCAGCGCGTAGCCAGCGCCGACCAGGGCCAGCACGATCAGCAACACGATACTGATCGTCTGCAAGCCCGAAATCGGGTTGTCGCCGCCAGGAATCTGGACTGCGACGATGGTCAGCGCCGTGATGGAAGCGACGTAGAACACCGACGACACCGCGAACATCCAACCGGCCAGCGCCGCACTCACGTGGCGGCGGCGCAACACTCCGACCATCACCACGCCCGAGGCGGCGAATCCGAACGGCAGGCAGTACGCAGCGGCATCACCGGCCAAGGTGGCCGCTGCCATCGTCATCGGCCCGACCACGGCACCCCCGCGGCGCAGCACCACCGCGCTCGCGGCTCCCCGCGCCGCGTAGGACACCACCTCAACGAGGACGGCCGCCACTACCCACCACACCCGGACCGAGGTCAAGGTGTCAGCGGCGGTGAGCAGCTCGTCGCTGCTGTCGAACAGCACCCGCGCAGCCAGCCCGGCTGCGGCGAGCCCGACGACCACCACGGCCGCCCGCCGCCACCCCAGGCCGGTCAGCGCCACCGTCCCACCATGTCACATCGTTTCCATGGGGCTGCCACCAGAGCCAGACAGTTTGTTCCTGGTCCGTGCACTGCCCGGGTGGGTTACCCGGCCTACCCCGTTCGGCCCATCGATTGTCGCTTACTGTCCGAGTATCGTCCATTATGGACCGTTATCCCGCGCCGACCCGGTGACTGTGTCGTAACGTCCTCGGGAAGACTCCGGAGGAGGACATCATGATTGTTCTCGGCATCATCTTGCTGGTGGTTGGCTGGCTGATCGGGATCCCGATCCTGGTTACGCTCGGGATCATCTTGATAGTGGTCGGAGTGATCCTGGAGCTGCTTGGCGCCGTCGGACGCCCGCTTGCGGGTCGACGGCACTACTACTAACGCGTGCGCGGGGCCACGGATAACCCGGTCCGCCGTCCTCGCAGCTTGATCATCGATAGTGAGCCGTCGCCGTGCGAATATGCACGGTGACGGCTCAGCTTTGGCGATGGCGCAGCGCAGTTAGCAAGGCAGTACCGTCGGGCACGCCGAGCCCGGTGCAGGGATCCCAGCCCGGACCGGCGGAGTACGCACCGTTGTCGCCGCTGGTGATGTCCCGAAAGCCGGTTGCCGCGGTACCTGCCGGCACACACTGGTACAGCGCCGGCGCCAGCAGACCGAGCGGCCGTCCTGTTGCCTGGGCCAACCGGGTCGCCAGGGCCGCCCACAGTGGGGCCACCGCGCTGGTGCCGCCGACGACGATGTCGGTGCCATCGACCCGCACCTGGTAGCCGGTCTGCGGGTCGGCGACGGCGGCGACGTCCGGGACGCCACGGCCGGGCTTACCGCCACGCGCGGGCACCCCAGCTCCGGCCTGCCAGCTGGGCTGGTCGAACGCGTCACTGACCCCGCCACCGGTGGCCCCGCGACCGGTGCCGTTGTTCCACACGGTCTCCGCGCGCACCTGCCCGGTGGTCGGGTCCGCGTCCAGCCGGGTGCCGCCGCAGGCCAGCGCGTGCGGGCTGGACGCGGGGAAGTCGACGTGGGCGCGCCCGTCGCTACCGCCGTCGGTGCTGCCGTCGTCGCCGGCCGCCACGGTCACTGTCACGCCGAGCAGCGCCGCGTCGGCGAGCGCCTGGTCGAAGGCAGTGCGGGCTTGCCCGGTCCAGGCGTCCTCGCTTTGCCCCCAACTGATGCTGATCGCGGTGGGGGTCGGCGTGGCGTGCGCAGCGGCTGACACCGCGTCGACGAATCCGGCGTCGGTGTTGGGGGCGAAGTAGACGACGATGGCGGCGGCCGGGGCGAGCGCTCCGGCGACCTCGATGTCGAGCAGCACCTCGCCGTCGGCGCCGTTGGGATCGCGCTCCGGGGTGTTCGCGCCGCCGTCGACACCTACCGCGCTCACCACCGGCGCACTGATATCCAGCCCGGCGAAATAAGTGTCGAGGTCAGCCTGGGTGAACCCGCCACCCAACTCGATGATGGCGATCGTGTGCCCGGCGCCGTCGGTGCCCGGGGGAAACCGGTAGATCCGGCCGAGCTGCACTGGGGTGTAGCTGGTCGAAACCGCGTGCGGCCGCACGACGCGAAACCGTGGGCGTGCCTGCGGCCGGTTATCGAGGCCGAGCACCGCGGTTACGATGCCGTCCAGGACGGCCGGAACGCTCAGCGCGCTGGTCCGCACCCGGTGGGTGACCACGCCTGCGGCCGGGTCCTGGCTGGTGACCAGCTCCAGCGACGTCCCGAACATCCGGCTCAGGACCGCCGCGGTGCCCTCGACGCGCACCAACCGGGCAGCGGCGTGCACCGATAGCACGCGCGCTCCGAGAGCGGTGACGGTCGCCGTAACCAGTTCGACGTCAGCGGGGTCGGCACCGTAGTCGGCGGCGAGCGTCACGGCGGAGATCGGTGCGACGGCAGCAGGATCTCGCGGCTCGCCCCGGCGACGCAGCACCAGGGTGATCTCGATCGTGGTGTCCGCCGGGACGGGACCGGAAGCCTGGATCGCGCGTCGCACCGACCGCGGCGCGCTGCCAGGAAGTGGCCGCAGATCCACACCGTTCGGCTCGGGACTCGGGTTGCTCATCCGCGGTGTTATACCGCAGGGCCCGGCACGCCGGTTCGCCTACGGTCGGGATTACCTGACTCGATTGGTCAGGTCATCGCCGCCGCGTTTAACCGGGCTTCGACGTCCCGCAGCCGGGCTGGCGTAATGAGGTCGGCGACGATGGCGGGAATCCCCCTGGCGAGGCACGTCCGGGCCCGGTCGGGGGCGCGGAGCAACGTCGTCTGCTGCCGGTCCAGTACCCGCAGCGCCTGCTGGGTCTGATTCTCGATCTCGGCCATCAGGGCCCGGTGCAGCCGGGTGCGATCGGCGTTGGAGCGGTGGATGCGAGGAACTTCGAACACCGCCTGGCGCCCACCTTTCCACCGACCACCGTCAGCGAGATCCTCGAACTCACGAAGCAGCGCCACGGCTTTCCGGTTGGCCTCATCGGTGATTTCCTTGAGCCCGCGGTCCAGCTCGTCGGCCCGCTCGTTCTCGACTCGGTACCGTTCGAACAGCTGAGCTTCGGTTTCGGTAATCAGCTCAGTACGGCGTTGCTGTACTTCGGCTCGTAGCGCGATGAATCGCTGCCGTATTGTTGCGCGGAGTTCCCGGTCAGTCATTTTTCCTCCTCCGCCTGCCAGCAGGCAGTCGACGACTATCCCCACAACGCAATGGTGCCGCGGGCAGTCCACTAACGGGCGACTTGGAGGTAACGGTAACCAGTCGAAAGATGTCGCAGCAGCAAACGTCGAATGAAACCCTGAGTTCGCGCCGCGATACCGAGTCTCATCGGCAGCTCAGTGTGCCCGGTCGTGTCATATCTGCGTCCGCGCCGGCAGCCGCAGCGTTCGGCGCACCGCCCGGGCCCGGCCCGCCGCACCGTGCGGCTGGTCGGACGAAAGGTCCGGTTAGTCCATCTGAGGGTAGGACAAATCGGGTGACCGTGATGTAAGATCATTGTGAGGCGTTCTGACTGAGCTCGCGGGAGGCATCGTGATCGTTCTCGGCATTATCTTGGTCGTGGTGTTCGGGTGGCTGATCCCGATCCCTATTTTGATGTACCTGGGGATCATCCTGATCGTGGTGGGCGTGATCCTGTTGGTGCTCGGTACCGCCGGACGTGCGGTCGGTGGCCGGCGACATTACTACTGACTCTCGCGGCTACCCGCGGGAAGATTCGGAATCGGAGGCTGTCAGTTGCCCAACAGCCTCCGATTTCCGGTCTCAGGCGTGGTCGAGTCGGGGAAAGACCACTTCGCGGGTCAACAGGAGCACAGCCGCGGCAGCGGGGATGGCGACCAGGGCACCGACGATTCCCAATAGGGCGCCACCGACCAGGACGGCCACGACAGTGACCAAGGCTGGCACCTTGACCGCGCGGCCGATGATTCTGGGAACCAGCAGGTAGTCCTCGGCCAGCCGGTAGACCACGAAAAATCCGATGGTCCCGAGGCAGACGGGCAGCGACACGCTCAGCGCCACCAGGCATACCACCACGCCGGCGACGGTGGAGCCGATCACCGGGACGAGGTCCAGAATCGCCACGAAGATACTCAACAGCAGCGCGTAGGGAACCCCCACGATGGCCAGGAAGATGAAGGTGAGGGCGCCGGCGATCAGCGAGATCAACAGGTTGCCCAGCACGTAACCACCGACCTTGGCGAAGATCTCATCGCCGAGCAGGATCGCCCGCGGCCGGCGAGAATGCGGCACCATCCGGTAGAGCGTCGCGCGGATCCGGGGCAGGTCGACTACGAAGTAGACGATGAGCACCACCACGATCAGCGTGCTGGCCAGTGCGCTGAACACGACCTGGCCCGCGCCGAGCAGACCGTTGAACAAGCCCGAGGCGTCCCCACTGAATGTCTGCTGCAGGTGTTGCTGTAAATGGAAGCGATCGTTGAGCTGACCCAGCAACGAATTGTGATTCTGCAGCCGCGACGCCATGTTCGGGGCTTGGCTGACGAACTGGCTGGCTTGGCGCGCCAGCGGTGGGATCGCCGCGGCGAGAAACCCACCCACCACCGTCAGTACCGACACCAGCACGGTGACCACCGCCGCCCACCGCGGGAACTTGTGCCGGGCAAGCACGGACACCGCGGGTTCCAGGCCGATCGCCACGAATAGCGCAACGCCGATCAGCAGCAACACGTCGCGAACACTGACGATCATTTCGACCACGCCGATTGTCACCGCGACTCCCGCGGCGGCGCTCATCCCGATGATGAACGGTGATCGGCGGTCGAGCGGTTCGCCCGGCCGACCCAGGGCATGCTGCCCGGTGCTGATCTGGGCGGCGACCGCTTCAGCGGCCGCTACTGGGCCTGACCTCTGCCCAGAGCCGTGGTTACCGTTGCGCCGCCCCGCATTATCCTGATCGTGCACTGCGGCCACCATTCCCGCTATGCTACACACAGTCATCGCCTCGACACGCTCCGGCACGATCATCGGCGTTCTTCTGCGCTGCACCGCCAGAGCGGTTACGATTAAGTCATGATCGATGAAGACCGGGAGGACGTCTCCGCCTCGAGTGACGCTGCGAGTGTTGGATCGAGCGAGATGGCCGAAGCGCTCAAGTCCATCAAATCCGCAGATCCATCCTTGGCCAGCCAGATCGACGCCGCGAACCTTACGCCGGAAAGCTTGGCCGGTTCGCACGACAGAGCTGACGAACATGACAGCGGCAAACACGCCGCGCCCGAACCGACCGAGGGCTAGGACCGGAGCAGCCGCTCCAGCGCCTCACGCGCGGCAGTGTCACGAGCGGCTGCCCGGGTGATTTCTTCCGCCAGCGCGTGGAGCCATTCTTCGACGCCGATGCTGCGACGGCTGATCACCACTCCGCGCACCACCTGATGCAGCTCGGCTTGGACCTGACCACCGCGGCCCTCCCGCAGCTCAAGATCGCGGTTTTCGCCGTGCACCACGACGCGAGTCGCGCGACCAGGCCGGCTGGCCAACCGATCGCCGACAGTGCGGTGATAGCCGAGTTCCACCATGCCCGCGGGCAGCGCCGCGGCCAGTGCCCCGCTCAACACCCGGGCGTAGGAGGCGACCTCCGCTTGGTCGGCCCGCAGCATCGCCGCCAGCAGTTGGACATCCCCCATCGGTCCCAAGCCGCTGGGTTCCATCGTCATGACGATCCACCGGTCATGAGTCGGTCAGCGGAAGGACGAGCTGCGGTTTGGCGATCACGTGGTCGGCGCGCAGCGGGCGCACCGCGGTGCCGATCGCGAAGAACTCGGTGGTGTGCCCACCCCAACGATGGCCGAGGGAGAGCAACTGCACGCCCACGATGCCCTCGGCCGCCAGCTGTTCGGCTTCGGCCTGCATCCGGCTCATCGCAAGCTCCCTGGCGTCGTAGAGCGCCTCGGTGAACTGTGGCAGCTCCACATTCTGACCGACGTTGCCGATAGCTTGCCAGAACCGCTGGTGCGCGATGTGGTAGACGCAGGAGCCCATCACCATGCCCAGCGGCGCATAGCCAGCCTGGATCAGCGTCCAGAAGTCCTGGCCAGATAGGTCCGACGTGAACGGCTGGTCCTTGTTATTGCGCCAGACGTGCCCGTCCGGGGCCTGCTGCTGATCGGCAGCCACCGCCGTGCCGACAGCGATGAACTCGGCGATGTCCGAGCCGAACTCCTTGAACTCGATCTCCAGCCGTACCCCGACTATGCCGTCCGCCCCTAACTGATCTGCCTCGGCCTCCATCCGCGTCATGGCCAGCTCACGGGCGTGGTACATGGCCTGCGACAGCACGGTCAGTTCCTGGTTGCTGTTCCACCGACCCATCTGGAACCCGACGTGGTAGATGCTGGTGCCCAGCACCAGCCCGAGGGGACGGAATCCGGCCTCGCGAACCAGCAGGAACTCGTTCACCGACAGGTCCGAGGTGAACAGGCTGGTGCTCTGCCCAGGTCGCATCTCGGCGAGCCGGCGCATCGCGTCCTCGGGGATGCCCAACGCGGTGGGATCGGCGGTCATCTCTCACTCCTGTTTCTTGCCGGATTCTTGCCGACAGCTATCGCAGCGGCAGGATGGTCAACGATCGGGTCGGAGCGGTCGACCCCCGATGAAAGCTCGCCAGCGCGGTGCCGAACACCGTCGACTCGGCAACGTGGTCACGGTGGTTCTCCGCCGGCTCGATCGCCCGGATCTGCAGGCCCATCGAGGACACGATCGCTCCCTCCGCCCCCGTCGACCGGGCCTGCTGATCGAAGCGGTACCGCGCATCGGCACGCACATGCGCGACCAGTTCGGTGTAGCCGGACACCTCGGTGTTCCCGGCTCCCCAGGTGGACTGCCGCTGCGTGCGCCAGTCGTCATGGCGGATCGCCACCGAGATTCCGTAGGCGATGGCGCACGGCACCCAGCCTGCTTGTATCAGCTTGGCGACGTCCTGGCCAGCCAGTTCAGTGCTGAACACGCGCGCCGGACGGTGCCGGGACCGCGACCGGACCGCGGAACCCAACGCGACGAACTCACGGTTGTCGGCGCCGAGATCTGACACGGAAAGCCGTACTCCCACCACGCCGTCGGCGCCCATCGCGGCGGCCTCCTCCGTCATCCGCGCCAGCGCGGTGCCATAACCGCGGTACAGCGCATCGACATAAGGTCCGAACCCGACGAACCCGGTCCGTCCCGACGACGTGACGGTCCCGCCGCCGAGCCCGAAGCCACTGAAACCACCCAGAACTCCGACACCACCGTAGTAGCCACAGCCGCCGAAGCCACTCCACCCGATGTGCTGGACTATGCAGCCCATCACCTCACCGACCGGGTCGAAGCCCGCCGACTGCGCCCCGACCGCGCCAGGCACCGTCAGCAGCGACGTCCTCAAACCAGTGCTGGCGAAGCGCCGCATCCTCTCCGCGGCCACCGGCGGCAATCCGTGACCGTCCCACTGCGTCATCAGCGCTCTCCCTGTTGGCTCCCGGCGGGGGCGTCCCCACCACCATAAGCGCCGGGGGCAGCGAGGCGGTGCCAGGCCAGCGGGGCGGTGCGGTCGTGCGGTGGTATTCGCCCTGTGGCTGGGCGTCGGGATCTTCGCCGATGTCGCATAACCACATGAGCCACGTAGGCCCCAGGGATAGGTGCGTGGATATTTTACAGAGGTGCCACCACTGGCAATTTTTCCGCAAAGTTGCCGCATGCGGCACCTCTGCGCGCTGCAACCCCGAAACCCGGAGCGTCACGGACAGTGACGAGACACGCTTGTCAACCATGCACCGTTCCGTTTAAGCCTGTCGGTGGTAGCGCGGCGACGGGACCGGCGACGGTGATGGTGACGAAGTCCCCGGGTGACGAATAGCTTCCAGTGGTCCGAGCCAGGACATGGATCTCCTCGGCCGGGTTGCCATCGGTGCGCACGGTGGGCGTGATGGCGAGGGTAATGGTGGCGTCATGACCATGGTATTCACGACGCAGGACCCTTCCGGTGACAGCCTCCGCGTGGTCGCGAGACGCAGCCGGTCGTAGCTGGAGTTGTTCGGGTCGCACCATGATGAGTGCCGCGGCAGGGAGGTCCAAGGCGTCGAACCGCGGGGTATCGGACCGCAGCGGGTGCTCGCCCAGCAGGCTGCGCGCGGTGCGGCCCAGCACGTGGCCCGCCAGCAGGTTGGCGTCGCCGACGAAGCGGGCCACCTCGGCATCGACGGGTTGCTGGTAGAGGGTGGCCGGGTCGGCGGCCTGCACGATGCGGCCGTCGCGTAGGACCGCGACGAGCTCGGCCATCGACAGGGCCTCGTCCTGGTCGTGGGTGACCAGCACCGCGGTGGTGCCGCTGCGGTGCAGCGCGTCGGCGACGTCGCTGCGCAGCTGAGCGCGCAACCCGGCGTCGAGGGCGGAGAACGGCTCGTCGAGCAGCACCAGCTGCGGCGCTGCGGCAAGCGCGCGGGCCAGGGCGACCCGTTGTTGCTGGCCTCCGGAGAGCTTGTGGGGTGGGCGGTCGCCGAGACCGGGCAATCCGACCAGCTCGAGCAGCTCGGCCACCCGGTGACGGCGCGCCGCCCTGGGCAGCCCGAATCCGATATTGGCCGCCACCGACAGGTGCGGGAACAGGCCGCCCTCCTGGGGCACGTAGCCGATCCGGCGGTGTTCCGGCGCCAGCGGGCGATGGCCGTCGTCGACGGTCCGGCCGTGCAGGGCGATGGTGCCGGCGTCGGTGGTCTCGAACCCGGCGAGCAGCCGCAGCAAGGTGGTCTTGCCGCAACCCGACGCACCGAGTACGGCGGTGATGGTGCCGGCCGGGACGTCGAGGTCCAGACCAGCGAGTACCGGGTGGGCGCCGTAGGCCTTGCGCACCCCGCGCAGCGCGACCGCCACCGCGGGGGGCGGCGCGGCGGGCGGGTCGAGCGTTGGGTGCCCGTCAGAGTGCGCAACGGACCGGGTGATGCCGGGATGGGTCATGACACCGGTCTCCTAAGCGGACAATGAGTCGATGCGGCGGGTCAGCAGGTAGGTCGGCAACGCGGACACCGCGACCATCAACGCGGCGTACGGTGCGGCGGCGCCGTACGCCAGGCCGCTGGTGTAGACCCAGAACTGGGTCGCCAGGGTCTGCAGACCGGTGGGGCGCAACAACAGGGTGGCGGTCAGCTCGGTGGTGGTGGATAGGAACACCAGCGCCGCCGCGGCCGCCAGCCCCGGTCCGAGCAGTGGCAGCGTGACCCGAACCAGCACGCTGATCGGCGGCCGGCCGAGGCTGCGGCCCATCTCGGCCAGTCCCGGGGGAATCTGGGTCAACGTGGCGCGCAGCGCGATCAACGCCAGCGGCAGGAACAACACCGCATAAGCCAGCACCAGCAGCGGGGCGCTCTGGTAGACGATCGGCAGGTAGTGCAGCGCGAAGAACACCAGCGCCAGCGCCACCACCACCCCAGGCAGGGCTCTAGCCAGGTAGGTGCTGCGCTCGAGCAGGACGGTGAGCCGGCCGCGGTGGCGCACCGCGAGCAACGCCACCGGCAGCGCCAGCAGCGTGGCCGCCGCCGCGGCCGCCGCGCCGAGAGTGAGGGTGTAGCCGGCGGCGGCCCAGATCGACGCCGGCGGCAGGGTGGTCGACCCGCCGCGGATCAGCCAGTAACCCAATGACCCGATCGGTACGCCCAACGCGAGCACGGCCAGCGCCACAAACCCGGCCAGCACCGGCGCGGTGAGCCGTCCCAGCGTTACGGGTGTTGCCTGCCGGGCGGCACCGCCGCCGACCCTGGCTTGCCGGGCGGCGCCGGTCAGTCGGGTCTCACCGCCGAGCAGCGCCACACAGAACACGATCAGCACCACCGACAGTAGGGCCGCGGCGCCCGGGTCGAACCCGAGGTTGTACTCGGTGAAGATCTCGGTGGCGAACGTCGGGTAGCGCACGATCGCGAATGCCCCGTACTCCCCGAGCAGGTGCAACCCCACGATCAGCGCCCCACCGAGCACCGCGGGACGGATCTGCGGCAAGGTGACCCGCCGGAACACCGCCCCCGGTGTCAATCCCAGGGAACGGGCGACCTGGTCCTGGGCCGGGTCCCGGCCCCGCAGCATCGCCGCCACCGGCAGGTACACCAGCGGATACAGCGACAATGTGGAGATCAACACTGCACCACCGAAACCGTAGACGGCACGGGTGAGCGATACCCACGAATAGCCGCTGACGAACTCCGGGATCGCTACCGGCAGCACTACCAGCACCCGCCAGGCCCGAACAGCGGGCAGATCGGTGCGTTCGGTGCACCATGCGGCCGCCACCCCGGTGACGATGCTGAGCGCGGTGACGGCGGCGGTCAGGGCGGCGGTGCTGCCCAGTAGCTGGGCCACGGTGGAGCGCAGCAGCAACTCCCGGGCCTGCGTCCAGCCCACCCCACCGGCCTCGGCAAGCACGAACACCGCCGGCAACGCCACCACGGCGGCGGTCACCAGACCGGCCCCCACCAGCGGAACCGGTACCCGACGGCCGAGCAGGGTCACAGCAGTCCGGCCTGCTGCAGCATCGCGAGGCTGGACCGGCCGTCGCCGAGATCGCCGACGGTCAGCGCGGGCGGGTGTAGCTGGTCGAAGGGGCGCAGTGGCTGGCTGGTGGTGACGCCGGACCCGAGGGGGTACTCGTAGCTGTCGGAGGTGCCGATGATGGTCTGGGCATCCTTACCCACCAGGTAGGCGAGAAACTTCTGCGCCGCATCGGCGTTCTTGCTCGACGCCAGCACCGCGGCGCCGGAGACGTCGACCAAGCTGCCCGGGTCTCCTGAGCCGAAGTAGTGCAGCGCCGAGGTGGTCTTGGCCGGGCCGAGCTCACGCTGCAGCCGGTACCAGTAGTAGTGGTCGATCAGCCCGGTGGCGATCTCCCCGCTGTTGACCGCCGCGACGAGCGTCTCGTTGTCCGGATACACCTTGGCGTTTGTCTTCAGATCCGCCAGCCATTGCTTCTCGGCATCGGCGCCTTTGAGCTTGGCGACGGCGGTCAGGACCGGTTGGAAATCGGTCTCGGTCGGGGCGTAGCCAAACCTGTCTTTCCACGCCGGGCCGGCCATGTCCAGCACGCTTCCCGGCAGCTGCGCCTCGCTGAGCGCGGTGGTGTTGAACACCAGCGCCGCGCTGCGCGCCGACACCCCCACCCACCGGCCCTGCGGCGAGTCGTAAGCCGCGGGCACCGCAGCCAGCGTGGCGGCGTCGACCGGGGACAGCAGGTTCTTCTCGCGCAGCGCTTCCAGTGCAGGTGAGTTCTCCGCGTAGAACACATCCGCCGGGGAGGCAGTCCCTTCCTGCAGGAGCTGGTTCGCTAGTTCCGCCTCATCGCCCGAGCGCAGCGCCACCTTGATCCCAGTCGCCGCCGTGAACCCGGCCACCAGCATCTGCGCGGTCTGCTCATGCTGGCCGCTGTACACCGTGATCGTCTGCCCGGCGGCATCCTGAGTCGACGGCGCGCCGCCGCAACCGCCGACTGTCAGCAGGCCGGCCAGCACCGGGACAAGCCAGGCCAGCGATACCGTCCGGACGCTGATCGTCGACATTCGGCGAGCTCCTCACCTGCAGCAGGGGGCCTGTGACACCACCCACAAGGATGAACCTTCTAAAGAAAGCCTCACCTAATTCAGGACGTTCTGTCAACCAGGAGCGGGCAAAAGTCATAGCGTCCCACTCACGAACGGGTGGCGATCCTGGACCGGGAGGCGGCGAACCGGCGCCGGCCCTCAGCGGCCTACGCTGCTCTCGGAACTAACGGAAGCGCAAGCACACGGAGGCAGGTATGGCCACGGCCGAGCGGACGCTGCAGCGCGTCGATCTCGGTGAGATCGGCTACCTCGACGCGATCGATGCGATGACCGGCTGGGCTGCCGAGCGGCGCGCGGGGACAGCCGGCGATCGGCTGTTCCTGCTCAGCCATCCCCCGGTCATCACCTACGGGCAGCGCACCGACCCCGCCGACCTGCGCCGCGGCCACCATGAGATACCGCTGGTCGCGGTGGACCGCGGGGGATATGCGACCTACCACGGCCCCGGCCAACTCGTGGGATATCTGATCATGGACATCCGCGATCAAGGCGCGGCCGATGTCGTGCGCTGGCTCGAAGACGGCCTCGTCCGTGCGCTGCGGATGCTCGGTTTCAGCACCCAACGGCGCCCCACTCCGGCGGGAGCGTCCAGCCTCGTCGGCGTCTGGACCCCCGATCACCGCAAGGTCGCCTCCATCGGCATGCGCATCCGGGGCGGCATCACCAGCCACGGCTTCGCCCTGAACATCGACCCCGACCTGCACGCCTTCGAACAGTTCACCGTCTGCGGCCTGCCTGACGTGACGATGACCTCGCTACGCGAGCTCGCCGAGCAGACCGGCACACCACTTCCCACCGACGCCGCCGTCCGCGATGCCGTCACTATCGCACTGACCGAGCCACCGCACAGCGGGCATGAAGCATCGAGTCACATCAAGCTTTAGCAGCGGAGAGAGCACCCGTGCGTCGGCGAGGGCCTTGGCGGGTTCAGAGTGGTCATCACAAGGAGAGGCGACTTCCGATGACCGAATTGAGACTGACGTCATGGCCGTCAGGTTCTACTTTGGAACGGCTTCCCGGTGAGCATCGTCAGAATCCACACACTCAGCGACCGCACCGACCGTGAACACGCGATTGCCCTCGCTGGCTTGCTGCAAAACCGTGCCGATGAGTTGGAACGCAACATCGCCATCTGGCGACGCACTGGGCAAGAGACCACGTTACGGCCTGACCTGCTCCGCACGAGGTTATCCCGGATCTCGTAGAACTTGAGGTGGTGGTCCACCACCTCAGTCTCTATCAACGCGATAGCACCGGTTTAGACATCCCGTTCGACGAGGTAGTTCACGAGGGCCCGCACGAAGTCCAGGTCGGGGCCGTCGTTGGCTCCTGCAAAGGCCAACGGGAACTCCTTTTGGGCGGCGCTCGTCAACGCTGAAGCCGCGAGTTGTGCCCATTCGATGCTGCCGGTGCGCCCGAGCAGGTCATACATCTCGACAAGCTCGCGCTGCAACCGTCGCTCGCGAGGGCGAGAGAAGAAGTCCCATAGCCGGGATCGCTCGGACTGCGGGGTGTGGGCAAAGGCGTGTGAGAGTACCAAGGTACGCTTGCCTTCACAAAGGTCACCGGCGATCTCCTTGCCGTACTGTGAAGGGCTGCCGACCAGATTGAGGACGTCGTCGGCGATCTGAAAGGCGGCGCCGAGCAGAAAGCCGAAGCGGTTGAACCGGTCGAGATCGTCGTCGGCGCCAGCGATGAGAGCGCCGATGCGCATCGGGTGGATGAAGCTGTACCAGGCGGTCTTCTTGAGCACCATGCGGACGTAGTCGTCCGTGCCTATCTCGCACTCGTTGTCCCGTATCCACCCCAGTTCCATCGCCTGGCCTTCGAGGGACTCCACTAGTAGGTGATCGACCTCGTCCACGATCCGCAGTGCGACCTCTGGCTCCAGGTGCACCAGGTTGCTTCTGAAAAGGCGCATCGACAGTGCATTCATGGCGTCGCCGGTGTTCACGGCCAGCGGGATCCCGACGCGTCGATGCATGGTGGCCTGACCGCGGCGCGACAGGCTGCCGTCCTCGAGGTCGTCGTGCACCAGAAAGGCGTTGTGCAGCAACTCGAGACCCGCCGCCGAAGGCAGCGCGGCCTCCGTGCTGCCTCCGTAGGCTCGGCAGGTCGCCAGGCAGAGAGCCGGGCGCAGCCCCTTGCTCGGCTGGGCAACGAAATCCCGCACAAGGTCGTACAGGTACCGGCTGGGCTCCTTATCCGGCACAGCCCCTGTGAGCGCGTCCAGCGCCTGGTCCCGATACCAGCTCAGCCGGTCGAGGAAGCCCGGTGGGCCGGTCCCCGTACCTCGCTCGGGTTCGACCTGGAAACCCGTCGGCAGCACCGAGGAACGGCCCCATGCCGTCTCGGCGGCATCGCCCAATGCCTCCGTCACTCGGGGAAGCCCGATCGCCTCCTCCGCACGACCGACACCAGCCCGCAGCTCCGACACCACCGGGGCCACGGGCTCGACTTGCGCCATCAGCTCAGGCACCCCGTCCAGCGCCGGCCCAGCATTGGACAACCCCGCCGCAGCGACGTTCGTGAGAGTCGGATCCCAGGGCAACCCGAGGCGGAAACGCGCCGCGTCGTACGCCCGCCACGGCTCGAGTACGGCTGGCTCCTCCAACGGCCACACGCCGCAGTAGGTCCCCGAGTAACCCTCGGCATCCAGGATCCCGTTCACCGCTCGCCGCCCCGCCTCGTTCGCCGCCTCCATCGTCGCCAGATCCGTGTACGTTCGTACATAGTCGGCAGCCAAGAAAAGGTTCGGGATCGCCGTCACCGCCTCGGGTCGAAGGCGCCAGGTGTCCACGTAGTTGACGAGCAGGGGCTCCAGATTCGCCAACTGCCCCGGCCGCGTCGGGTCTGGACCGATGTCCGGGTCGAGGAACCAGCCGCAGAGGTTGTCGTCGTCCAGCACGTCGGCACCTTTAGTATTCACCGAGCGTTTGAGCTGTTTCCAGACCTCGGCGGCGACCTCTTCCGGCGTGCATTCCTCGGCGAGACGGCCACTCAAGCCGGGCGCGTGCCAGTCGGACACATCGGTGGAGATGACGCCGTTGAACTCCAAGTTGGCGTACCGGTCGATCATCTCCGGGCGCCAGAACTGGGCCTGCGAGATGCTCGTGAGCGCCCATTCGGTGTCGACGTGGATCACGTGCCCGTGCACCATCGGCACGTCGCGCCGCAGATAGAATTGCACCCCGTTCATCCACTCGACGTTCGGTTTGAGTGTGGAAAGCGACGCCAGGGAGGGGTCGGCGGCGAGGATCTCCCGGCTGATCAGCGGAACAGTGCGCTCTAACGGGACCGCGCAGACGTAGTAGTCACCCTCGATCAGCTCCTGTTGCCCGTCTCGCTCCGCCACGACCCCCGTGATCCGTCGCCTGTCGCAACGGATTTCCTTCACCTCGACGCTCGTGCGAAAGTCGACGCCGAGTGACTCGAGCCACCTCCTCCACGGATCGATCCACACCAGGCTGGTCGGCCCGTCCAGAACGCGGTCGCTCGTCCCGGCCGTGGACATAGGGTCCAGGACCGTCAGGAGGAGTTGGATGAACATGCCACCGACCGTGCGGGCGCTCGCCATCCTCGCCTGTGCGGCGACAAGGGACCGGGTGAAGCCCACGGCGAGGAACTTCCGGTAGGCCTCGGAGCGTGACTCGGCGCCGATGAAATCCCACCAGGAGATCAGTTCATACTCGGCCAACCGGCGCTCGGGGGAGGAGGTCAGGAACTGCCAAGTACGGGCGCCGAAGTGGGCGAGGTCGTCAGGGCTAAGACCGGTGGCTGGGCTGAAGGCGCCCAGCAGGTTCTGCAGGACCGTGAACGCGTCGCTTGGCGTACGCGGGAATCGGGCGGGGAGCTCGAACATCGGTTGGGTGTACTGGGTGATGCCTACCCGCGTTGTGTTGACGAGCGCATCCCGCACCAACCGTCCCTCCCCGGTCGGGGTCCGTCGCATCGAGTCGATAACGTGCTTGTAGAAGCCTGGGAAGAAGCGGAAGCCGTGCTCGCCCGGAACCCAGGGGACAAAAATTTCGGGAGGAGCCCCGGGAATCGTTCCCGGTGCCCGCTCGCCCAGCCTTCCCGGGGGAACTTCGATGCTGCGGGCCTTCCCGCCCGCCGCATCGCGCCGTTCGAGCACGACGACCTCGAACCCTCGCTCTGCCAGCTCGTGGGCGGCAGTCATGCCAGCAATGCCGCCGCCAAGCACGATGGCCCTAGGCATCGCTGCACTGACCCCCCACCTCGGGGATGTAGATGTCGCACTGAACCTGCAGCTCCTCGAGCACGACCCGGCCCACTTCGAACCCCTGGCAGCGGTTCAGCCATTTCCAGTCGGGGTGATTGGTGCTCCAGGTGGCAGTTGCATAGAAGGGAGGCGATCCAGTGAACTGGGCCGACGCGATCTTGGCGTATCCGTCGGGACCCAGGTCGAGGAAGCCACCGGCCCGGTCCAGAATGAGCGCGCCATCGACCGTTTCGTAGGTGCCCCGGAAGTCAAGCACAGCCATGCCGTCGCGGCGGATGACAACCCAGTCCCCACCCTCCGGGCGGAGCACGGCGTCGATGTGAGGGCCGACGACGCGACCGCTCTCGGTGAAAAAGTTCATCCTGTATCCTTCGGGAGTCTCGCCGAGGATCTCCGGCCGGACGTTGATGGTCAGTGCAGCGAAGAATGTCAGGTCGTAGGCCCAGCGTGGAACCCCGGGAGCAGGCGGTGCGCCGGAGGAATGGTCCGGACTCCGTTTCGCCGAGAGCGCATCCGCATCCGGACCGCCAATAACGGTCAGCCACGAACCATCGGCGGGAAGCGTGGCGAGACACTGGCCGGCTCTGACGAGTTCAACTCGGTAGTCGACCCGGCGTCCCTCGTCCAGGGCGGGAAGGAGTGTCCTGTACCATTGCCGCCCTTTTTGATCTTGAGAAAGCGCGGTCTCGAGCACAGCTCGCACGAGGGTGGGAAAGCCGCCGTCACGCCGCATCTGAACCTGGACAATGTTGCTGGGATGCGCTGGCGCCGTGCCGACGGCGACGACGGGTGTGGTCCCAGGGGACACCACGCCGTTCGGAAGGGGCAGATCGCCTCTCTTGAGCAGCGAGGCGGCCTGACCGAATGGAGAGGGTGATTGGATCACAACTGCGTCGCCGGCTTTGGCTGCAGATGACAGGCGGCATCCGGCTGTTTCATGCGGAGCACGAATCGCTCCGAGACCCGCAGGACGTAGCGTGGTTCGAGCGTGAGCTGGACGTAGCTCACCTGCACGTCGCTGGCCACGACGAGATCGATCGGCGAGCCCGCCAACGCGACGACCACTCCCTCTTTGCCGACCACAACACTCGACCGCCGGAGCGGGCCGCCGTCGAGGAAGGGGATGATGCGATCGCTGGGAAGGACGAGCGAGCCCCGGCTAGGCGTAGTGGCCGCCCGATATAGCTCGTGACCCAGCACGCAGGCGAAGGGCCCATAGTGGCCATTGCGCTCGAGAGCCTGGATGGCGTCGACGACCACGCCGACGATGTTTTCTTCGTCGTCCTCCCAACGGAAAGTTTCTACGAGCCTGCGCTTATGGGTAAGCAGGCCGCGGTGCTTCTCGCCATTCCGGACTGTGTAGACCTCCGGCACCACCCAAGGTTCGCCATCGGGTCTTCTCGGGATCTCGGGCGGCTGAGGCTGGCCGTTGAAGACGATCGCGTCTTCCAGTCGTCCAATGAGGTCGGCGGCCCGGCCCAGCATCTGCTTCGCTGACGCCAGCTCAGGATCCTCGGCCTGCTGGGCCCTGAGATACACCGTGCAGGCGATCGTCGTGAGCTGCAGCGTCTGCCTGTCGTCGACCTCGAGTCGTTGCGGCGCCTCCCCCCGCTGGGGATGGTTGTCCGTGATCGTGTATTCACTCATGTCCAGTTTGGGGACCCAGGCTTGACCGTCGGGAAGCGGGCCGACTAGGGGCAGGAACGAGCTGGCGATCCGTGCTTTGCGAGCACTTTCCTGGACCAACCGCTGCGCCATGGCCCACTGCTCGTCGGTCCAGGGGAGGCCGGAATCGTCTGACATCGGGTCTCGCTTTCCGTCGATGGTGGTGAAGTCAGGGCAAGGCTCGGACAATGGCCCTGGCGCGGGAGAGCTCGGGTCGATCGAGACCCTGCGTGAAGCGCGCGAGAACGCCTGCCAGCAGGACGCGGCCCTGTTCGGCTCGTCCATCCTCGGCGCACAGCTCGTAGAGGTCGAGTGCGGCGCGCAGCTCGAGAGAGAGCGCGTGTTGTGCCTGTGATCGCTCGATCGCTTGGCGATACGCCGCTTCAGCTGCGGAGCGCTGGCCCTGCCGTGCCAGCAGCCGGCCTCGTATCCGCCAGATATCTGGAGCCAGCACACCTTCCCGGCGTGCCATCTCTGCCTCCGCCACGTGGAGCCGCCGGAACGCCTCCTGATCGTCCCCTAACCGATAGAGAGCCTCGGCACAGAAAACGTTCATCATGACGAGGGTCAGTCGTGCGCCAGTCTGCTCCCAAAGCTCCAGGCCCTCGAGCATCTGGTGCCGGGCCGTGTCATCGCCCAAAGCCTGGGCAATGACACCCCGGTAGGTGTAGGCCTGGGCGTACCAGAGAAAGAAGTTTTCCTCTCTGGACAGCATCAGCAGCTCATCGACGACAGCAAGCAAGCGCCCCATCTGCCCTATATAAGAGTAGCGGAAGGCCATGCCATGCACAAAGAAGGCGAGCGCGGCAGCGAGGCTCGGCGGGTGTCGGAGGTCGCGCCCCAGCTGGAGCATGCGGTCGCATTCCTCCGTCGACTCATCAAGCCTGCCCACCATCCAAAAGGAGAGGCTCTTCGAGGAGCGCAGGCAGAGCGTCGATGACGACCCGAAGATCTTGACCAGCTCTTTCTCTTGATCGAAGTCGTACAACGCCAATCCGGCATCGGCCTCCTCGATGGCTCGGGTGTATTCGCCTTGGGCGAACAGGGTGTAAGAGATGGCGTGCCGTCCGGTGAGTTCGATCATCGGAACGCCCGAGCACTGTGCCAATTGGAGCACCACTTCGGCTGCCTCTAGCGCGGATACCAACTCCCCACGCAGGAAGCGATTCGTCCACAGTCCCCAATGGGGCGCATAGCTGAGGTCATGGCGCCGAAGCTCCTCCGCTAACCGCAGCGCACGGGCGCACGCCTGCTCGACCTCGACCGCTCCCCATCCATACACGGCCATGAAAAGGGGGAACAGCAGGATCTGGATGTTGAGCTCGCGCTCCTGCCGTTCGCGCGTGGCGGACAGGCGTCTCAGGCAATCGATCGTCCGCTGGAAATGCTCCGCCGCCTCGCGGACTGCGGTGCGTGCCAGCGCCTGCTGCCCGGCCGCCTCCCAGAAGACAACGGCATCTTCGTCCTCCCCGGCGGCGGTCAGGTGACCAGCGATGAGGTCGGGCCGCACCAACGCCAGGTCGGCGAAGCGGGTACGGAGGGCGGCGGCGATCCGGCTGTGATAGCGCTGTCGTGTCGAGCGGAGCAGCGAGTTGTAGGCGGCGTCGCGGACGAGGGCGTGCTTGAAGACGAAGCTGTTCGCCTGGTCGTCGGCTGACCATGCCAGACCGGTTTGCAGTAGGCGTTCGAGATCTTGGCGTAAGGTCGCCTCGTCGCGCTCGCTCACCTCGCGCAGCAGCTGGAAGCTGAACTCCCGCCCGATCGTCGCCGCCAGCTGTGCGGTCGCTCTGGAGGCACCGAGTCGGTCGATGCGGGACGTCAACGAAGCGTCCATCGTGGCGGGGATCTCGACCGCGATGGGGCCGACCGCCTCCCAGGACACCGCCCTCTCGCTGAGCGCCCCCGAATCGAGAATCGACCGAGTGAGTTCCTCGAGGAACAGGGGCACACCGTCGGATCGGGCAATGATCTGTTGGAGCACCTCGCTGGGCAGCGTCTTCCCCAACGCGACGCCGCGCACGATCGTCTCTGCCTCGGCACGTTGGAACCTGAACAGTTCGACGGAGCGGAGCGCGGGCGCGTCGGTCCAGCTCAGGTCGAGCTCGCATCGAGCCGTGAAGATTCCCAGCAGCGGCACGTCGGGAGCGGTCGTGACGAGTAGTTCCAGGAATTCCAGGGTCGAGGTGTCCGCCCAGTGCAGATCCTCAACCAAGAGCAGCGTCGCCCCGGGCCGGGCGACCGCGGCGACGAAGTCCACCAAGAGCTGCATAGTGTAGGCCCGCCGGCGCGCAGGGGACAGATCCTCTGCGATGTACGCGTCACTGATGGGAAGCGAAAGCAGCGAGGCCAGCAGCACGGCCGCCTCTGGTTCGGCGAGTCCGAGGCCTGCAAGCCCGTCCTCGACCCTGCCCAAGCGCTCGGCCGGAGTCTGGCTGTGGTCGAGCCCCAGCTTACTGCTGATCAGCTCGATGACCGGGTGAAATGGACTGTTGCTGTTGTACGGAGTGGCCCGCATACTCAGCAGCTCGGCAGCGGAGAATTGCACTTCGTCACGGAAGAGCTGTGCGAGCCGGGACTTGCCCATTCCCGGGTCGCCACGCAACAGCACGAAGTGGCTACGCCCGGCACGGCTGTCCTCCCATGCCTGCTCGAGGACGGACCGTTCGCGTTCCCGGCCGACAAAGGGGCGCAGCGTGCCAGCGACCTCGACGCGTTCCCTCGAGGGGCTCTCGCCCGTGACAAGCCAGAGCCGCATAGGCTCGGAGACACCTTTGAGCCGCCACTCGCCGAGGCACTTGCCGGTGAAATAGCCGTCGACGATCTTCCAGGTGACGTCACTCACTACTAGCGTGCCAGGCTCGGCTTCCGACTGGATGCGAGCCGCGATGTTGGGCGTGTCCCCCAAGGCGATCTGATCTATCCGATCGCCCGCCCCCACCGGGCCCATTAGGACACGCCCCGTGTGGGCGCCGAGGCGGACGTCAAGGGAAATGTCGGGAGGAATCTTGCCGCTGTCGCGGAGCGCAACGACACCCTTGAGAATGTCGAGCCCGCAGCGGACGGCTCGTTGCGCTTCGTCCTCGTGGGAGCGTGGATAGCCGAAATACATCACTACGCCATCGCCGAGGTACTGGGCGACATGGCCTTCGTGGGTGAGCACCGCGTCCCCACAGACCTTCTGATAGGACACAATCAGCTCCCTCAGGTCCTCAGGGTCGAGAAGCTGAGACAGCGCAGTCGCTCCTACCATGTCGCAGAACAGCACGGTGAGCTGGCGGCGCTCGCCCCGAGCATCTTCTGCCCGAACCTCCGCTAGCCGGGTGCCGCAACCGCCACAGAACTTCGACCCTGCGGGGTTCTCAAAGCCGCATTTCGGGCATGCTTGGCCGAGCTGGGTGCCACAGTTGCTGCAGAAGCGAAATGAGGCCGGGTTTTCGATCCCGCAGCGGATGCAGATCACGATGCGTCCCCGCTCTGCTCGTTCGGCTCCAAGACCCCGTCGGCTTGCGATGCACAACTTCGATATCGGGTCTTTACCCACGAGCGCAATTCTTCGTCGAGGATTGCTAAGGCGAGCTTGACTATGTCGTCATCGCGGTCGTGGTCTGCCGTTGGTGGAACCACCGTATCCCTCCTGGCCAGCGGACTTGACGGGTTTATAGCTTTCGCGGCTGCACGATGTCGAGAGAGATTCCTGCAGGAATACAACTTGTCCTACGTTGGATGCCGCGGAGGAGTCCTGATCGGCCAGCGGCGCACCGTTCGTGGTCGTCCCTTTTTTGCAGTTTCCCACCGATGAAATCGGTGCCAGCGCGAACGAGCGCGACGAGCCCGTGGCCGTTGAGCCGTCGCCAGCCGGCTTGGACGGCGTGAACCAGCTTGTAGGCCAGCGCCACGCCGGCCGGCCGGCAGCTCGGCCCCTTGGTCGTGCACCGGCGCAGTGGGTCTGTTGTATTGCACTTCGGGCGTCGTCGAGGACCGGTATAAAACGGTCATTTCGTAGCAGGCCGCAGCGCTTTTAGGTCCACTGGCCCTGCAACGCGGTCTTCACGGCTTTCTCTCACGAGGGCATCCTCCCACTCCGAGACTGTACTGCCTCAGGGGAAATCACAAAGCTCCCGTTCGACGTCCTTTGGCGTCACCGACAGCGCTGTCGCATTAAGCGATCGGCTCACCCACCTGGTGCACCCCAGAAGCCGACAGGTCCTCGGATCCCCGGTTGTTACCGCCACCAAGGCGCTTGAGAGGTCTGCCTCCGCGCTTGGTGCATCGCCAGGACACCGTCTTCGGTGCGACGCTGTGTCCACCCGGATTGGCGCAACCCGAGTCGGCAACATCGAATGAACAAGCCCGGCTCTGCGCCGCGCTGTCCGTGGCGTTGACCCTAGCCGGCCGAGCAGCTCCTTCAGCACCCCCGACCATCGCTGTCCTGCTGCGCTGCGACCCACGGCGACCACGTAGTCTTCTGACGTCGCTACAAATGAAAATGATCATGTAGTGACGGGCTTATGTCTCTGGACCGACACGCCGCAAGATCACAATCTACGGCTGGAGTACTAGACTGCACTCATGGCCGCACACGACCGGCCGCTCGTTGAGGTACTGGCCGAGATTCCGCTGTTCCAAGTGCTCAGCGAAGAGGGCATTTCGGCAGCTGCGCGCGCCGGTCTGTCTCGGATCTACGCTCCTGGACAGATCATCTGCTATCAGGGCGATCCCGGAGATCATCTTTATGCAGTCATTGAAGGCCTAGTGAAGATCGTCTTCACATCAGCGCGTGGCGACGAGATGGTGCTGAACATCCTTGGACCGCAGGAGATTTTCGGTGAGCTAGCGCTGCTCGACGGATCACCACGATCCGCATCCGTGGTCGCGTTGAAGTCCACGTCGGTCTTCATGTTGCCGAGGAGGCAGCTGCTAGAGCTGATGAGTGTCAATCCCGGACTGGCAGACGAGTTCCTTAAGTTAATCGGCAAGCTCGTTCGGAAGCTCACGGAAAAGGCAGGCGACTTGGCGTTCCTCGACCTCGTGGGCCGGCTGGCAAAACTTCTTCTGCAGCTTTCCGCCATGCACGGCCACGTGCATGGCGTTGTTCTCGATAGCGGACTGACTCAAACCGATCTCGCCGGGATGATCGGTGCCTCACGTCCAGCGGTGAACCGTGCGCTGCAGTCGCTCGCCACACGGGGACTCATCGCGTTACAGGGACGCACCATAGTGCTCCGCGATCTGGAGGCCCTGCGTAGACGAAGCCAAGTCTAAGCTTATCTGGTATCCCGGCGGTTGCTGGTCAAGCGAAATCGTGAATTAGCGGCAGTCCAACTCATGTTCGTTGAGCCAGAGCCGCAGCTGCTGAAGGGCCCGCGCTCGTGTGGGTCCGATCCCGCCGGGCGGAATTCCGGTGGCGTGAGCCACCTCGGCGTAGGACTGGGGGTTGTGGGTGAACAATGTCCGCAGCAGGGTCTGCCGACGAGGCGACAATTCAGCGACGAGCTTCCACAGCCTCCGTGAGGTGTCGCCGTCAATGACGCGCTGCTCGGGACCCGCCGAGGGATCGACAATAGTTTCGGGCCCTATTCCAATGGCACCTAAGGTGGGTTTTGCCTCGCGCAGGATATGCAAACATTCGCGGCGTGCAGTGGTTACCAGCCAGCCGGCCAGCCGCTCAGGAAACCGTATCCGGTGCGCGTTTTCTGCCAGCCGCAGCCAGGTCATCTGCACCGCGTCGAGCGCGTCGGCCTCCTGCAAGCGAAAGGACCACACCGTCGTGGACACAAGCTTTCCGTACCGGCTGGAAATCTCCTCCCACGCCGTGGGATCCCCGTCACCAACCCGTAACAACAGGTCAGCCTCGCTACTCGTGGCACTGGGATGGTCATAGCTAGTGATGGTCGCGGTTACCATCGTCATCGCAGCCCCCTGTGAGCTGTCGAATTACTCGTTTCGAAGTTGGCCGATGCTGAGAACCTCTTGAGCTATCGTCAAACTCAGTGGGACGTGGGCCAGTGATGTCCAACTACACGTATGGCTCCGTCTCACCTTAGGAGAACCATTCCTGGTCAATCAGGTGCGTAGGATGATGCCGCACAACTGAAGCTTCCGCTGTGCCCGCGATGACAGTGCACCTGTTCTCTTCAGTACACGGCGCTCCAGACGGCAGCTCGGTAAATGGACGCCGACAACTACCTGTGAGTTGCCGTCAAGCGGCAGTCTGGGACGCGGCGAGGCAGGATTGGGAGGGTGGCCAGTGGGTCGTTCGCCGGGTGGAACCTTCCGCCTGACGCGTTCGCGGTGGTGATGGCGACGGGGATCGTGGCCGTCGCCGGGTACGACCACGGCTACTGGCGGCTCGGTATCGCGCTGAGCGTCCTGGCCGTAGTCGCCTTCGGCGCGCTGACGGTGGTCTTGCTCAGGCTGGTGGCGACCCGCCCCCCGCGGATCATGGAGCTGGTCCGCGACCCCGGCGTCACGCTGCGGATGTTCGCCTTCGTCGCGGCCTGCGCGGTACTCGGCGCACGGTTCAGTGATCACCTTGCCGTGGTGTGGCTGCTTGGCGGGCTGGCATTGGTGGCTTGGCTGGTGCTCGTGCCGCTGGCCGTGGTCGCTGCCGGTTCGAGGTCCGGCGTTGAGCTACGCGAGCAGGCGCGTGGCGGATGGCTGCTGCCTAGCGTGGCGACCGCCGGTCTGGCGATCACCGCGGCGGACCTTGCGATCCACCTGCGCTCGCCCGCGCTCGTCGTCATCGCCACCGTGGCGTGGATCGTGGGGATGGTCCTCTACCTGGCCGTGACCGGGCTGATCGTCTGGCGGGTAGTCGCGAACCCGTTGCGGCCGGACGAGGTGACGCCGGACAGTTGGATCCTGATGGGCGCACTCGCCATCGCGGCGCTGGCCGGTGACCACATCCTCACCGCGGCGCGCACGCTGCACGCACCGGCCGGCCTTGCGGACTGGACCGGCCCGGTGACCCACGGGGCGTGGGCAGTCGCCAGCCTCTGGATACCCGTGCTGCTCTACGCGCAACTGTGGCGAGCCGACCAGGTGGCCGGCTCGTTGCGGTATCAGAGTGCGTGGTGGGCGGCGGTCTTCCCGCTCGGGATGTACGCCACGACCTGCGCGGCCACCGCCACCGAGTTACACATCCGGTCGCTGCGCACCGTCTCGCTGGTGTTCTTCTGGATCGCCTGCACGGTCTGGGCGCTCGTCGCCGCCGGCGGGCTGCGGTGTGCCCTACGACGGATCAGCCCGACGGGAAGTTCGCCGTCGCGGTCAACAACATGCTCTTCAGGGTGACCGTGTGGGCACCCCCGGGCAATTTCACCAGCGCCGGATCGACGGCGTAGGAGACCGATCCCAGGGTGTTGGCCGTGAGGGTGGCGACGTGGTTGCCGTCGATCTCCAGCTCGACGGGATGTTGTGGCAGGAAGCCCGCGGCCAACAAGTACGTCGAGCCGCCGTTCGCGGTGAGCGCAATGCCGTGTTGCAATCGCGCCAACGCGTCGGCCGCCTCCTGCTGTTGGGAGTCAGCCCCGTTGTGGGCGCGGATTGCCGCGACGAGCTCCGGGACGAACCTGCTCGCGTCGATCGTGCCCCAGCCGCTGGCCACATCGAATCCGGTACCGGCGGTGAAGCCGGGAATGGTCCTCGTTCCCGCGGGCACCGAGTTGTTCCCTGTCACGACGTCGGCTATTCCGGCGGATGCTCCGCGCGGACCCACTACGTCATAGAGCACCTTGTTAATGGGACCGACGCTGCCATGGTTCAGTTGCGCGGCGAGGGCGAGCACGCCGGCGAACAGCGGCGCTGCCTCCGACGTCCCACTTTGGGCGTCCATGGTGATGTCGGGAACCGAGCGGGTCAGCGAACCGACCCGGTCCTGGTAGGCCGGGCGCGGGTACACCGCTGAATAGCCGGCGCCCTCGGAGAACTTGCCGCGATCCCACAACGGGTCGGGCCCCAGTCGCCGTCCCGAGGTATCGAGATTGGGAACGCTGCCGCCGACCGCGGTGACCCACGGGGAGTCATTCCATGCCCCGGTATCCGGCGTTGGCGTAGTGTTGCCGCACTGCGCGTTGGCTACCGCGAGATTCTGGACCACGCCACAGTCGCCGGTCGCTTCCACTACCGGGATGCCCGCGGCCGCCGCGGACAGCAGACCCGGGTCCTGCGCGGTGATTTCCGCCTTGCCGTAGCTGTAGGTGCTTTCGCCGGTTCCGTCGCTGATCGAGATGGCGTCGGCCAGGTGGTTCTTACCGACGTACTCCAGTGCCTGCATCATCTCCGGGGGCGCGACCTGGCTCGCTGCGTCATCGGTGATCTCGCTGTCCGCCGGAGTGGCGGTGATCAGTATCTTCGCGTACGGCGCGATCAGATGGGCCGCTTCCACGTCGAGCTCGAGCTCGCTGTGCCACGCCTCACACGAACCGTAGCTGCCCAGCGCGACCATTCCAGGCGGGCACGCAGCAGGCAGGTGACCGTTACCAGAAGGATAAATGGTCTGGATCTCCGGATCAGGGAGACCATATTCCTGGTCGAACTTCTTGATGACATCGTTGATTTTCGGATCGTCCCAGCCTTCGACCAGCGCGATGGTCGTTCCGGTGCCGTCGATGCCCTTTTTCCACAAGTCGCCGATATTGTAGTCGACGATGTCCTGCGGACCCGGGGACGATTCGGCGTACTGCGCATAGTTCTTGGTCATGTTATCCAGGACTGCGGTGAGCTTCTTGACGTGATCCGGGTTGGGTTGCACTTGCGGCGCCGGTTGCGGTGGCGGGTGCGGACTGGCTGGACCGCCCGGTCCTCCGGCCCCACTGCACGACGCCATGAAGGCGATCGCGACTAACCCGGCGGCGGCACTCGCTGGCCGCCGTCGCCGCATGACCACCGTTTGTGGTGTGCCACGAGCAACGATCACTGTCCACCGTCGGGCATTCGATAGCGCCACCAGTAGCCGGAGGCGGGGCCACCCCCGCGAGGCAGGCGATTGACGTGCATGTCAGTACCCTCTCCGAGTTGCCGCGTGCTGACCCGCTACCAGCGTCGTCGCTGAGGGTATCGTGCTGCCCCGCGCGGCCAACTCAACGCCTGATCGTCGTGAACTCGACAGTGATGATGGTGGGGTGGATCGTTTCGGGTGGTCTGACTCTGAACTCGACTGGCCGTGGTGCCTTGGTGTTGATTTGTCGGCTGCCCGGAGCGACCCGCGTTTGTGGTGCCGACCGGCCGGCGGG
>DASUII010000280.1:0-2897 GCA_036279835.1 Pseudonocardiaceae bacterium | reverse complement strand
CGCAGCCCGAAGTGGTGACGGACCGGCCTCCACTCCGGGTCGCCGGGTTCCATGGGGACCGGCTCGATGTCCGAATAGTGCGCAACGTCGAAACCACGAGTGGGCATGAGTCTCCGATCGGGGTGTGCAGCCGGGGCGTTCGGCCGGAGGTTCTACCTCACCCGTGGTCCGGCGGGCCGGACGCGCGTGCGCGCACGAGCGCGACGGCCGGAAAGTCACCCACAAGCATCGCCTCGACGTGCCAGGCCAGCGGATAGCCGCCCTCCAGCCGCGGGGTGTCGACGAGTGCCTGTGCGTGAGCCATCACGCTGTCGAGGTCGCGCGTGGACCCCTTCCCCGATGGGCCGCCACCTCCGGACGAAAGGTCTGAACCGAACACGGTGCACCTCCTTTGAGGCCGACCTTCGCAGAGCACTGCTTTGCTCAAACGATTCTAACCATCTTCCGGTGCCTCGTCGAGGCGGATGAAGGGATACGGTTGCGACGTGTTCGATGGCTTCAACGCTCGCGATCTCCCCACCGAGCGGGGAACGATCCATGCGATGGTCGGCGGCGAGGGCCCTCCCCTCCTCCTGCTGCACGGCTATCCGCAGACGCACCTCATGTGGCACGCCTCCGCGCCGGCGCTCGCCGAGCATTTCACGGTCGTCGCCGCCGACCTCAGCGGTTACGGCGACTCCTTCCGGCCCGCTCCGACCAGCGACCACGTCCCCCACTCCAAGCGCGCTCTCGCCCTCGATCAGGTGCAGGCGATGGCGGCGCTGGGACACGAGCGCTTCGCGGTCGCTGGGCACGACCGCGGCGGGCGGGTGGCCTATCGGATGGCGCTGGACCACCCCGACCGAGTGAGCGCCCTCGCTGTCCTGGACATCGTGCCCACGGCGGAGGTGTGGGCACGCGCCGACGACAAGCTCGCTCTCGGGTACTGGCACTGGGGCTTTTTGGCCCAGCCCACCCCCCTGCCCGAGCGGCTGATCGGCGGCGACCCCGACGCGTACTTCGACTACCACCTGCTGATGATCGGCCTGGGCACCGATCCCGCGGCCTATCCCGCCGAGGTGATGACCGCGTACCGCCGCCAGCTTGACGACGTCACCGCCGTCAACGCCATCTGCGAGGACTACCGCGCCGGAGCGACGATCGACCGCCAGCTCGACGAGAGCGACCGGGGCCGGGAGATCGCCTGTCCGGTGCTTTGCCTCTGGGGCGCCCGCGGCGCCTTGCCGGTCTTCTACAGCGACGTGCTGGAGGTGTGGCGGCCGTGGGCTCCTGCGGTCACCGGCCGCGAGGTAGATGCCTCCCATTTCCTGGTGGAGGATCAGCCGGGTGAGGTGGCGGCTGAGCTGACCGCGTTCTTCCAGTCCGCCTGATATGGAGCGCGGGTTGTCAAGAGTGACGTCAAGGATTTCCTGCTTTCGCTGGTCGTGGTAGTTGGGCTTGTGGTCGGCTGGGTGGGTGGCGGTCCGGCGTGCTGTGCGCGACGCGTGTCAGACTGATATACGCGGGTTTGGTGTGCCGCAGGACCATGGTTCGTCGTGGGGTGCCGCTGTCTAATGTCGAGCGTCACCGGTGCTGTTTGACGGGTTGCTCATAGGCGGATCGCGGGTTCCCCGCGCGTGCCGGGCCGCCACCGACCCAGCCGACGGAATTCTGGTTGTGGTGATGGTCTGGGCTACTCGATTTGGGTGATCGCCCAGCAGAACCCGCTCAGTTCGCGGGCGACCGCGGTCGCGATCAGGGTGCGGCGTTTGTTGCGGGTTTCGAGCCGTGCCCAGGTGCGGTGCAGCCGTAGCTGCGCTTTCCAGGAGACCGCGACCGCGACCGGCGGCTGGTCGTGCTGACGCTCGGTCAGGGTTTTGCCGAGGTTCGGTCGTGGCCGGTAGTGCCACGCGGCCTCGGTCAGCAAGCGGCGGGCGTGCCCGGACCCGGTCTTGGTGATCGATCCGAGCCGGCGTTGTTGGCCGGTGGTGGTCTCTGAGGGGACGAGCCCGAGGTAGCTCATCAGCTGCTCGGCACGGGCGAAGCGTTCGAAGTCGCCGATCTCGGCGCACAACCCGACCGCGGTCAACGTGTCGATGCCGCGCAGGCATCTGAGCCGGCCGGCTTGCACCATCCACGGCGAGCCGGGCAGGATCGCGACGATCTCGCGCTCCAGTTGATCGCGGCGCAGGGTCAGCGCGTCGATCGCGCCGCGATAGTCCATCAGCGTGGTCTGCGCCGCCGGCCACCCGAGCTCGATGCTCGTCAGCCATTGGCGGTGACGATCGGTCCACGGACTGCCGTCATCAAACCGGATCCCGCGGCGCAGCAGCAGCTTTGAGAGTCGGTGGCGGGCGCGCATCAGATCCATCCGCACGCCCTCGCGGGCGCGGACCAGATCGCGCAGCGCTTCCTCCTCGGGGCCCGGAACCCGGACCGGGTGCAGCTTCCCAGCCAGCAACAACCGGGCCAGCAGCTCGGCATCACGCCGATCGGTCTTCACGCGATCCCCCGCGCCGCGCGGGATCTTCGACGGCGCTGCCACGACACACTGCACCCCGCGCCTCGCGAGGTCGCGCGCGAGCCCATAGCCGGTCGGCCCGGCCTCATAGGCCACCCGAACCGGGCCTGGCAACTGCTCGCAGAACCCGGCTGCCGTCTCGGTCTCGCCGGTCATCGTCAAGAACTGCAACTCGCCGGTCTCGGCGTCCAGGACCGCCGCGACGACCTTCGTCGCGTGCACGTCCAGACCGACGAGGGATCTAGCCTTCGTCACGGCTGGTTCCTCCACCTATTCGGTTGTGGGCCGCCACGCGGTGCCAGCCGCGTGGCTAAACAACACCCCCCACGATCGACGCGGAGGGACCGGCCCGTTTCTAGCGCCCGGACCGGACGACCCTCAATCCATATTGTCTAAC
>DASUII010000279.1:0-3046 GCA_036279835.1 Pseudonocardiaceae bacterium | reverse complement strand
GAAGTCGCCTCCCTCACGCTGTTCCAGCGCACCCCAGCCTGGATAATGCCGCGCGGCGAACGGGAGTTCGGCCGTATCGAGCAGAAGCTGTACCGGACGTTGCCCGCCGTCCAGCGGCTGCTGCGGGCCGGAGTTTATTGTGGCCGGGAGGCGTTGGTGCCGGGATTCGCGGTGAATCCACGACTACTCAAGGGCGCCGAGTTGATCGCCCGCGCACACCTACGCCGCCAGGTCGCCGACCCGCAGCTGCGCGCCAAACTGACGCCTGACTACACCATCGGCTGCAAACGCATCCTCATCTCCAACGACTACCTGCCCGCGCTTACCAGACCCAATGTAGACGTCATCACGTCGGGGATCGCGCAGGTCGGCGCGGACTGGGTGCAGGCCACCGACGGCACTCGCCGGAAGGTCGACACCATCATCTTCGGTACCGGATTCCACGTCACGGATATGCCGATGGCCTCATGGATCCATGGCCGTGATGGCCGGACCCTGGCCGAGGTCTGGTCCGGCGGGGCCCAAGCGCACCGCGGCACGACCGTGGCCGGATTTCCCAACCTGTTCATACTGGTCGGCCCGAACACCGGGCTCGGGCACACCTCGCTGATCTACATGATCGAGTCCCAGGTTGCTTACACCATCGACGCGCTGCGCCACATCGAGCGCACCGGGGCGCCTGCGGTGGAAGTCCGGCCGGAGGCCCAGCTGGCGTACAACCAGACCGTGCAGCGTCGGATGGCGGGCACCGTGTGGACCGCGGGTGGGTGCGAAAGCTGGTACCTCGACGCGCACGGCCACAACACGACGCTGTGGCCGACGTTCACCTGGCGGTTCCGCCGGGCCACCCGGAGATTCCAACCCGCCGAGTATCTCCTTCACGACCACGCCTCGCAGCCCGCGGTGGCCTGACGGGCCATTGATGCGGCTATTCGTGGCCTTGACGCCTCCCGGTGAGGTCATTGAGGCGTTGCGCGTCGTCACCCAAGAGCTGCGCGAGTGCACGCCGGAGCTGCGGTGGACGCGCCCGCAGCAGTGGCATGTGACGCTCGCCTTCCTCGGTGAGGTCGGCGATGACATTGTTGATGAGCTGGCTCGCCGGCTGTCCCGGGCGGCGGCAAGGCACTCGCCGCTGCCTCTGGCGCTGGGCGGTGGCGGTCGGTTCGGCCACCGGGTCTTGTGGACCGGGGTGCGTGGCGATCGGGACAAGCTGCGCAGGCTCGCCGGCTCGACGAGCGCAGCAGCTCGTCGTAGCCGGCTGGCGATGGAGCACCGTCCCTACCGCCCGCACGTCACCCTGGCCCGGGCCGACAGTGGAGTGGACCTGCGGCCGCTGGTCGAGCGGCTGGCACCGTGGCAGGGGCCGCCGTGGGTGGCGACCCGGCTGCAGCTCGTCCGCAGCCGCCTGGGCGCGGCGCCAGACGGTTCCGCACTGCACGAGCCGATCGCCGGCTGGTCGCTGGGATCGCCACCGGCGGATCATCCATAGTGGCGAGATTCTTGCGACCGGCAGGCAGCGCGTGCCGACGAATCCGTCAAACTGTAATGTAATGACGTAAGTCACAAATGCATCACAACCGGAAAGGCAACGGCGGATGTCGTCACCGCTGTGTTACTGCTCGGTCCCGCTGAGTAGTCATCGCGCGAGGCGCACTAGGTAGTGATATCGCCGAATCTAGGTAGTCAGCCCCGGCTCATTGTCGTGAAGGTCCGGGTGCCCGCGGCTAAATCGGACTAATGAGAACATTGCAAACCGGGTACGGACTGTTTGGATGCGACGTCGGATACCTAGGGGTCTCCCCAGCACGACGGCTACCAGTCGTGATGCCGGTCCGGCGGCACATCGACTAGCTGGTACGCCGTCGCGCTGGTAGGTACCCGGCGGTCGGCATTGTACGTGGTGCATACAAATGACTAGGTGCTCCAATACCGGCATTTACGGCTAAGTGGTGGCGTGAAAAGTTAGGTGCCTGCCATGTTGTCAGCCGATCTTCTGCTCGCCAAGGTGAGATCTATCCGAATCGGCAATGCCGTCGATGAGGTGATCTGTTCCGGGCCCCTGCGGGGGTCACTGTGGAGGAGGATCTGTATGTCTGACGCATTGAGTTTCGCCGAGATGGAGGGGCAGTACCTAGAGCTGCTCCCGGCGCGCACCGTCATGTCTATGTTCACCGCTGGTTGCTGCGGCGGCGGCGACGGGGGCGGCGGCGGTAACGGTGGCAACGCCCAGGGCGGCCTCGGTATCAACATCCTGAGCGGCATCGGCATCCTGGGTACTGGGGTCGCCAGCGCTGGTGACGCCTTTGGCGGCGATGGCGGGTAGTGCCTGAGCGGGTAATGGCACGCGGTGCCGTTGGCTAGGGAACGGCACCGGTATGGCCAGCGAAAGCGCTCATGGTGGTGCTGGGGCAGCCGACTGCAGCGTCAGTCGTGTCAGTGCCGTCAAATGAGCGGTGCCGTTGGTTGCCGGAGGGGTGGCCAGAGGTGGCCACCCCTCCTTACTTATGTGGCCCCCTCCGAGGTGGCGCCAAAACTACGTAGCTATAGCCTTGGCGGTAGGTAAAGACGCGGAGAAACGCCGCCGCGGTCTAGGTGTGCTCGTGGGGGAGGCCGCCCGGCGCCAGCCGCGGAGTCGGGGCGGTGTCAACACGCTGTAGGCGATGCTCCAAGATCGCCCTGAACTGCGCATATGGTTGAGCTGGGTGACTGCGTACCGCCGACTTCTCGCCGTAGCCGAGCAGGTCGAAGCCGGGATCACACCTAGGTAATGTGGACATGATTTAGGTAGTGAATTGATGTTGCCATAGGGCGTTGTGCTGACCATGGTGTAAGTAAGCCAAGTCGGCAACACCGCCGAGGAGGTGCGCTTTTCCCGGCCCGTTGGGGGCCTCTTTTGAGGAGGATGTGCATGTCTGACGCATTGAGCTTTGTTGAGATCGACGGCCAGCACGTGGAGCTGCTCCCCGCACGTACTGTCATGTCGATGTTCCACGCCGGCAACCATGGTGGCAATGGTGGCAACGGCCAGGGTGGCGTAGGCGTCAAC
>DASUII010000278.1:0-11607 GCA_036279835.1 Pseudonocardiaceae bacterium | reverse complement strand
GCCTGGCGGCACTTCATCGCGATGCGTGCCACCGAGCACGCTGACGTCGAGATCCGCGAGCTGGCCGTGGAGTGCCTGCGCCAGCTGCACAAGGCAGCACCCAACGCGTTCAGCGACTTCGAGATCAGCGTCCTGCCAGACGGCACCGAGATCGCCTCCAGCCCGTTCGTGTCCGAGGGTTGAGTAACGTGCAGTCATGGACCTCGATGAGGCACGGGCGGTTGTGGCTGAGCAGCACCACGCGGTGCTGACCACCCTGCGCCGCGACGGTACGCCGCAGATGTCGCCAGTGGCGGCGACGGTGGACGCAGCGGGCCGGGTAGTGGTGAGCTCCCGCAAGACCGCGTTCAAGGTGCGTAACCTCCGGCGCGACCCGCGCGCGTGGCTGTGTGTGCTGTCTGACGGGTTCTACGGTCGCTGGATCCAGGTGGGTGGCTCGGTGCGGATAGTCGAGTTACCGGAGGCGATGGAAGGGCTGGTGGACTACTACCGGAGGGTGTCCGGCGAACACCCGGACTGGGACGATTACCGGGCGGCGATGGAGCACGATCAGCGAGTGCTCTTGCAGGTCGAGCTCACCTCGGCCGGGCCTGACCGAGAAGGGTGACTACAGGCGTGGGGGACCGGACACTTGCTGCTGGCGAGCGGCACGAGCTGTGCAATCTGATGGACCGGCTGGGCCCGGACGCTCCGACGCTATGCGAGGGGTGGACGACCCGCGACTTGGCGGCGCATCTGGTGGTCAGGGAGGGCCGACCGGCGGCCGCCGCAGGCATTCTGCTGCCGCCGCTGGCGCCGCTGACCGCTCGGGTGCAGCGCAGCACCGCCGAACGGCCCTGGCCACAGCTCGTTGCCATGGTCCGCAACGGGCCGCCGTGGTGGTCGGTGCTGCGGCTGGGACCGCTGGGGGAGAAGATCAACGGAATTGAGTTCTTCGTTCACCACGAGGACGTGCGACGGGTCGGGCGGGGGTGGCAACAGCGGCCAGCAGACTCAGACCGTGCCGAGGCGCTGTGGACGGTGCTGTCTCAGCTAGCCCGGCTGTGCTACCGGCGCTCGCCCGTCGGTGTCGTGCTGCGTCGCTCAGACGGCGGCTCAGACGGCGGCTTGCACGGGACGGAGCGCGTCGCACGGCGTGGTCGCCGAAGCGTTACCGTCGTCGGTCCGCCCGAGGAACTGACATTGCACGCCTACGGTCGTGCGCAAGCGTTGGTCGACGTTGAGGGTGACCCGATGGACGTCCAGCAGCTCCAGGACAGCCAGCGGGGGTTCTAGCCAGTACCTTGAGGAGTCGTCACCGGTGTGCTGACCGGCAACGGTAGCGTCGACATATGAGTACTGCGCCGACGTCTGCGTCCGGCCGACCCTTCGGTCGGGTGCTCACCGCCATGGTCACCCCGTTCGCCGCTGATGGCGCGCTTGATCTGGACACTGCGGGCAAGCTCGCCCACCAGTTGGTGGAGCGGGGTTGCGATGGGCTGGTGATCAACGGCACCACCGGTGAGTCGCCCACCACGACCGACGCCGAGAAGGCTGATCTGGTGCGGGCGGTGGTGCAGGCAGTGGGGGATCGGGCCGCCGTTGTGGCCGGTGCCGGAACTTACGACACCGCGCACAGCGTCGAGTTGGCCCGGCAGTCGGCGCGGGCCGGTGCGCACGGCCTGCTGGTGGTGACCCCGTACTACTCCCGCCCGCCGCAGGCCGGGCTGATCGCGCACTTCACCGCGGTCGCCGATGCTACTGATCTGCCGGTGATGCTCTATGACATCCCGCCCCGCTCAGTGGTGCCGATTGAGCGGGACAGTCTCTACCGGCTAGCGCAACACCCACAGATCGTCGCGGTCAAGGACGCCAAGGGAGATCTCGTCGTCGGTGCGGAGATCATCGCCAACACCGACCTGGCGTATTACTGTGGGGACGACGGGCTCAACCTGCCGTGGCTGTCGGTGGGTGCGGTAGGCTTCGCCAGCGTTATCGGCAACGTCGTGCCAGATCGGCTGCGGGCTATGATCACCGCATTCGAGGCTGGCGAGGTGACCAGGGCACGCGAGGTTCACACCTCCACCCTCAGCTTAGTCCGGAGTTTCCTCATGGCCGGCGGGGTGGCCTTCGGCAAGGCCGCGCTGCGGCTGACCGGGCTCGATGTCGGTGACCCCCGATTGCCGCAGATCGCCGCAGATCCTGACCACATCACCGCTATCGCTTCAGCGCTGGCTGAGGCCGGAGTTCTCACTTGAGCGCTGTCCCTACTGGAACCCCGCTGCCCGTGCCGGGTGTGCCAACTACAGCACCACCACCGTTGCCTGAAGGCGGCCTGCGGGTGGTCGCACTCGGCGGCATCGGCGAAATCGGCCGCAACATGACTGTCTTCGAGCACGCCGACCGGTTGCTCGTAGTGGACTGCGGTGTGCTGTTTCCCGAGGACGACGCGCCCGGGGTCGATCTGATCCTGCCTGACTTCCGGGCGATCGAGCACCGGCTGGACGACATCGAGGCGCTGGTGCTCACCCACGGGCACGAGGACCACATCGGCGCCGTGCCGTTCCTGCTCAAGTTACGTCCCGACCTCCCCGTGGTGGGTTCTGAGTTCACTCTCGCGCTGGTCCGAGAGAAATGCCGTGAGCACCGCCAGAAACCGCAGCTGATTCAGGTCGCGGAGGGTGGTCGGCATCGCTGTGGACCATTTGACTGCGAGTTCTTCGCGGTGAATCACTCCATTCCCGACGCGCTGGCGGTGGCCATCCGCACCCCGGCCGGACTGGTGCTGCACACCGGTGACGTCAAGCTCGACCAGCTACCACTGGATGGGCGGCTGACCGATCTCGCCGGGTTTTCCAGGTTGGGCGACGAGGGAGTGGACCTGCTCCTGATCGACTCCACCAACGCCGAGGTGCCCGGTTTCGTCACCCCGGAGCGCGACATCGGCCCGGTGCTGGACGTGGTGATCGGCAAGGCCACCCAGCGTGTCATCGTGGCCTGCTTCGCCAGCCATGTGCACCGGGTACAACAGGTCCTGGATGTCGCCGCGGTGCATGGGCGCAAGGTCGCGCTGGTGGGCAGGTCGATGGTGCGCAACATGGGCGTCGCCGCCGATCTCGGACTACTGCGGGTGCCGCCGGGTCTGCTGGTGGACCTTGAGGAGGCGATGGCGATGCCCGAGCGGCGGGTGCTGTTCGTCTCCACCGGCTCGCAGGGCGAACCACTGTCCGCGCTGTCGCGGATGGCCCGCGGCGAGCACCGGCAGATTGGGATCCACCCCGGGGACACCGTCGTGCTGGCCAGTTCGCTCATCCCGGGCAACGAGACTTCGGTGTTCCGGGTGGTCAACGGGCTGACCCGGCTGGGCGCCGTGGTGGTGCACCAGGGCACCGCAAAGGTCCATGTGTCCGGGCACGCGCCGGCCGGAGAGCTGCTGTTCCTCTATAACGCGATCCGACCATCCAACGTCATGCCGGTGCACGGTGAATGGCGGCACCTGCGCGCCAATTCCGCTCTCGCGGTACGCACCGGAGTGCCGGAGGCGCGGGTGGTGATCGCCGAGGACGGCGTCGTCGTGGACCTGGTGGACGGTCGGGCGGAGATCGTTGGCCGGGTCGAGGTGGGGCAGGTCTATGTGGACGGGTTGTCGGTCGGTGACGTAGGGGAATCCACGCTGTCCGATCGGCTCATTCTCGGTGAGGGTGGGTTCATCGCGATCACCGTGATGGTCGTGGCCGCCACCGGCCGCGCGGTGGCACCGCCAACGATCTCGGGCCGGGGTTTCTCCGACGACCCCAAGGCCCTCGACGGCGTCGTGCCGCTGGTGGAGATGGAACTGGCTCGCACCGAAGCGGAGGGGATCACCGATCCGCACCGGATCGCCCAGGCAGTGCGGCGGGTAGTGGGCAAATGGGTCGCCGACACCTACCGGCGCCGGCCGATGATCGTGCCCACGGTGCTGCCCGTCGGCTGAGCAGTGGTGCGGCTACTGGGGCGTGGCGTGCCGATGTGAACAGGGCCGGACGGCTAGCGTGTCGCACATGAGGGGGCGCAGCTCCACGAAGACTACGGCCGCGCGGTCCCGCGCCGCGGGCGTCAAGCCGAGGCAGCGGTCGAGCCCGCAGCGTCCAGCCCGCCGACCAGCGCCCCGAATCGGGCGAGGCCGCCGCGGTCTGGGCGGCGCGTGGTCCCTGCTGGCTCGCGGTATCGGTGGGCTTGTCAGGGCGCTGGGCCGCACCCGCGAGCTTGAACCTGAGCACCGCCGAGACGGCCTCGCCCTCGGTCTGGTCGGGCTCGCCGTGGTCATCGCCGCTGCGGTCTGGTGGACCGCGGGCGGACCGGTCGGTGCCGGTTTTCAGCAGGCACTGGGTGCCCTGTTCGGCGCCGCGTCGGTGGGATTGCCGGTGGTGCTCGCCGCGGTCGGAGTGGCCCTGATGCGCACCGAACCCAATCCGACGGCCCGACCCCGCCGCACCCTTGGCACGCTGTGGCTGACCTTGGGGACCCTGGGCCTGTGGCATCTCGCGGCCGGGGCGCCTGCGGACGCGGTGGGAAGGTCCCGGTCGGCCGGGATGATCGGTTTCCTGGCCGCAGGTCCGTTGGTCGACGGGTTCACGATCTGGGTGGCGGCACCTCTGCTGGCGCTGCTGGCCGGTTACGGGCTACTGGTGTTGACCGGGACACCGGTGCGAGCGGTATCCGAACGGATCCGCCGGCTGTGCGTAGCGCTGCCGGATCAGGACACCGGCACCGATGCGGCCGGCACCGATGTGGCGGACACCGATACCAGCGTGACGAGCGCCGATCCGGCCACCGCGCGGTTACGTCGCCCGGCGCGGCGTAGGCAGGCTGCCCAGAGCGAGCCGGAGCCAGCGGAGGGTACCGCCGCGGAACCCGCCCAACCTGCGGCACAGCGCAAGCCTGCCGACGCGGTCCAGGAGCTGGCCGCGGAGCGAGCCGCCGGAAAGCCCGGGTCAGCGACATCCACGCACCGGGTAGCCGAGGGTGACTACCGGCTTCCGCCGGCCGATCTGCTGCTCAAGGGGGATCCGCCTAAGGCTCGCAGCAAGGCCAACGACGCGATGATCGAGGCGATCAACGGGGTGCTCGACCAGTTTTCGGTGGACGCCCAGGTGACAGGTTTCGCCCGCGGCCCGACCGTCACCCGATATGAGGTGGAGGTAGGGCCCGGCGTCAAGGTGGAGAAGATCACCCAATTGACCCGCAATATCGCCTACGCGGTGGCCACCGACAATGTGCGGTTGCTGGCCCCGATTCCGGGCAAGTCCGCTGTGGGCATCGAAGTTCCCAACAGCGACCGCGAGATGGTGCGGCTGGGTGACGTGCTGCGCGCGCCGACGACCAGCCGCGACCAGCACCCGATGGTGATCGGGCTCGGCAAGGACATCGAGGGTCACTTCGTCACCGCGAATTTGACCAAGATGCCGCACCTGCTGGTGGCCGGTTCCACCGGCTCGGGCAAGTCGAGCTTCGTCAACTCGATGCTGGTGTCGTTGCTGACCCGGGCCACCCCCGACGAGGTCAGGATGATCCTGATCGACCCGAAGATGGTGGAGCTCACCCCGTATGAGGGCATCCCGCACCTGATCACACCCATCATCACCCAGCCGAAGAAGGCGGCAGCGGCGCTGGCCTGGCTGGTGGAGGAGATGGAGCAGCGCTACCAGGACATGCAGGCCGCCAAGGTGCGGCATATCGACGACTTCAATACCAAGGTGCGCAGCGGCGAGGTCACGGCGCCGCCTGGCTCACAGCGCGAGTACCGCCCCTATCCGTACATCATGGCGATCGTCGACGAGCTGGCTGACCTGATGATGACGGCCCCGCGCGATGTCGAGGACGCCATCGTCCGCATCACGCAGAAGGCCCGAGCGGCCGGAATCCACCTGGTGCTGGCCACTCAGCGGCCCAGCGTCGACGTGGTCACCGGACTGATCAAGACCAACGTGCCGTCCCGGCTGGCGTTCGCCACCTCCTCGCTCACCGACAGCCGGGTGATCCTGGATCAACCCGGCGCGGAGAAGCTGATCGGCATGGGCGATGGGCTCTACCTGCCGATGGGCGCGTCGAAGCCGGTACGCATCCAAGGCGCCTACATCGGTGACGCCGAGATCGCCAAGGTCGTCGCCTACGCGAAGGACCAAGCAGCGCCGGAGTACAACGACGGGGTCACCGCGGCCAAACCCGGTGAGCACAAGGAGGTCGACCCGGACATTGGTGACGACCTCGACGTGCTGCTGCAGGCCACCGAACTCGTGGTGACATCGCAGTTCGGCTCGACGTCGATGCTGCAACGCAAGTTGCGAGTCGGGTTCGCCAAGGCGGGCCGGCTGATGGACCTGTTGGAGAGCCGGGGCGTGGTGGGGCCCTCGGAGGGGTCCAAGGCACGCGAGGTCCTCGCAAAACCTGATGAGCTCGACGGACTGCTGTACTCGCTTCGCGGGGGCGACCCAGCGGGCGGCGATGGCGAATAGCAGTCCATGATCAAACAGTGATCACAGTTCGAGGAGCATCCGGATGTTGCCCAGGGTGTTGGGCTTGGCGTAGGGCAAATCGAGGAACTCGGCGACGCCTTCGTCGTGCGAGCGGCGCATCTCGTCGTAGACTTCTTCGGTCACCGGTGCCCCCTCGATGGTCCGGAAGCCGTGCCGGGAGAAGAAGCGCTCCTCGAAGGTCAATACGAACAACCGGCGCAGCCCCAGCGCCCGTCCGTGCTCCACCAGTTGCGCGACGAGCGCGTGCCCTACCCCGTGGCCCACGGCGTCGGGGCATACGGCCAGGGTGCGGATCTCGCCCAGGTCCTCCCACAGTACGTGCAGCGCACCGCAGCCCAGCACGACCTCAGGCCCCTCGGCCACCCAGAACTCCTGGATGTCTTCGTAGAGCGTGACGAGCTGTTTGGTCAGCAGCACCGCGCCGGCGTAGCAGTCCACCAGATCCTTGATCCGGCGGACGTCCCCGACCCTGGCCCGACGTACGGCGATCGGAGTAGGCACAGGCCTGAACATATCGGCGGTTGTCGCTCCGACCGCGCAACACCTCAGCAGAGGAAACTCCAGCGGATGAGCTAAGCAGCCGGTCGCTCACCGCAGGATGGTCCTGAGTCCTCCGCGATGTCCAGAATCGCTCCGATGAGCCGCTGCGTCCGGGTCTGCGATTGCATCCACGACGGTAGATCAAGCACCGCCATGATCTCGCCAGCGAGCACCTCGCCGATTACTCCCGGCCACAACCGCGCGGCCTTCGCAGCGGCGGCCGCAGCCATCCGCTGCGAGGCGTACTGGTCGACTTCCTGCGCGACCGCGATGTGTGTGTCAGGCATCGGAAACCTCCTGCGCCACTGGCCGTGCCCGGCTCGCGACGACGTACTCCCGGGCGTAATACCTCAACAGAGCGCCGAGACCACTTCCTGCGTACCGTCATGGGGATGATTCCCCCAGTTCAGCACGCCCAGGTTTCGATCCTGTGACGAGATTGCGCCTCATCAGACTGCAACGAGACCGTCAAGATCGAGGCGACTGCGGCGCGAGTCCAGCGTTGACCGCACTGCCGCCCTGGCCCGGTGCAGCAGCACTCGTTGGTTGCCGGTCGAGACATCGAGCAGGGTGCAGACCTCCTCGGCTGCCCAGCCCCCTAGGTCGCGCAGTACCAGGACGGTGCGCTGCCGCTCGGGCAGCTCGCGGATCGCCTCCTCGAGCACGACGCGGATCTCGGTGGCCAGGACAACGGCTTCCGGCGACGGCTCCGGCGCCGTCACGGGTTCGAGTGAGGCGCCCAGAGCGTCCCAACGTACGGGGCTGTGCTCTCGGACACCTCGCTTGCGGGCGGTGTTGATCAGGATCCGCATCAGCCAGGTGACCAGCCGGCAACGGCCCTGGAAGCTGTCGATACCCCGCAGCACCGCCACCCAGGTGTCCTGCACGACCTCTTCGGCAATGGCTTGATTGGGTACGTACTGCCGGGCCAGCCGCAGCATCAGCGGGGTGTAGCGGTGGACCAGAATCCGGTAGGCGGCCTCATCCCGGCGTCGCAGGGCCTCGACGAGGTCTTGCTCTTCCGCGGAATTGGCAGCGGTTGTCGGCCCGGTCGGGGCGGGTTGGTGGTCCTTGATGGTCATGCAATCACGCTGGTCGCGGGGGCGCGCGGGTCAGTACTCGGGAAGCCTTTCACCCGGGTGAGACGACCCGGGGTGAGTATTCGTCGTCGCGAGCAACCCGATCAACCGGGCCCGCTGTACTGCTTCAGCTCGGGAGCAGGCGCCCAGTTTTCGGTATAGCAGGCGGCTGTGTGTCTTGACCGTGTTGAGCGAGAGATGCAGCACCGCGCCGATCTCGCGTTGCGACAGGGTTCCCGCCAGCAGCGGCAACAGTTCCCACTCCCGGTCGCTGAGGGTGACCGTCGCCCCAGCGCCATCATCCGACGAGTGCTGCGCGGCCGGAGCCATCGAGCGGCCCAGCCGGGTCAGCCGCTCGGGTAGCCACCCTGGGTCCCGGCAGATCCGCACTACCCGCTTGGCCTCAGCCAGTGCCGGGCCGCCATCTTGGCCCGCAACGCCCAGGACCTGCGCATGAGTGGCCAACGCGAGGGCGAGCTCGAGGCGCCCGGCACCGCGCCGGGCCAGTTGCACTGCCCTGGCCGCAGCCGGGGCCGCCTGCTCCACCTGGCCGGTGGCCGCCAGCGCGAGCGCCTGTGCCAGTTGGGGCAGGCCGGTGACGAAATGCTCCGCGACGCCTGGGGCGACGGCCCGGCTCAGCGCTGCCGCCGCCACTTGATGGCCGTCGACCACCATCCCTGCTGCGCGGCGAGCACCTCGGAGCCGAGGAAGTCGACCACGAAACGGTCGGTGCCGGTGAACTCGTCGAGGAACGCCACCCGGTCGGTGTGCTCGCGCAGCGACAGCCCGGCCAGGTACAGCCCGGCGGCCCAGCCCTCGGTACGCCGGCTGAGCCGCTCGACGTCCCCGACATCGAGGTCAAGCGCCAGCGCCCCGTTGAGCATCTGGGTGGCCTCGGTGTCGGTGAAGGCCAGGTCTGGGGTCCGGATCTCCAGGAGCTCCCCGTGCGCTCTGAGCCGCCCGAACGGCAACGGGGGTTCGCTGCGCGTCGCGACCATCAGGTGCAGGCACGGTGGTTGGTGAGCCAGCAGGAACGCCACAGAACGGTGTAGATCCTGGTCGGACAGGACGTGATAATCGTCGAGCACCAGATGCACGTGTTCGCCGATGGTCGCAAGGTCGTTGAGTAGCGCAGGCAGCGCCGCATCCAGCAGGGCCCGGCCGCCCACGCCCAGTGTCGCCAGCGCGTGTTCGCCCACACCAGGTAGCGACGTACGTAACGCGGCGATCAGGTAGTTCCAGAACCGCACCGGGTCGCTGTCCTCAGGGTCCAAGGCCAGCCAGCAGACCCGGTCTCGCCGGCCGGTGGCGTGCTAGTCGGCCAGTAGCGAAGTCTTGCCCCAGCCCGCCGGTGCAACAAGCAGGCTCAGCCGATGGCGGGCCGCGCCATCCAGCACTTGCACCAGCCGCCGCCGGTGCATCAAGCCGCGGCGCACCGGCGGCTGCAGCTTGGTAGCCAGCAGCGTCGGCCCGGGCACGCCCTAAGAGTCCCCGATCGCGGCCCGCCCCGATAGGGACCGCTCCAGGTACACCCAGTCGCAACCTCGATTTTAACCGCATTCTGTCTCCAGAACTCGGCAATGAGGACCGGGATTACGACGTTCTGCATCCAGAACGCGGCTGGCGGGGTCAAATCACGTGGTAGTTGTCGAGCACCAGCACGTCGTCTTGTCCTAGCCGGCCGGCGCGCGGATCACGGTTCCAGCTTGGTCCACACCAACGACGGCACACTGACCTGCGAGGTCATGACCGCACGTTAGGGGTTCAGGCGGTCCGGTTGAAGGCGCGGACGCCGGTGCTCGGTTATCGATGGAAGGACGGCTGTATCGGCTGCAGTGGCTACAGGGTCTTAAACGACCGTGACAGGCATCGAGCAGATAGTGGACGTGGTTGTGGTCGGGCTCGGGCCGGGCGGCGAGGAGGTGGCGTCCCGGCTGGCCGACGCAGGGCTGACCGTGCTCGGGGTCGAGCGGGAGCTGGTCGGTGGGGAATGCCCGTACTGGGGCTGCGTGCCCAGCAAGATGATCGTCCGTGCGGCCGAGACGCTCGCCGAGGCGAGGAGGGTTCACCAGCTCGCCGGCGCCGCGCAGGTGTACCCCGACTATGCCCCGGTGGCCCGGCGGATTCGCTCCGAGGCCACCGACAACTGGGACGACACCGTCGCGGTGCGGCGATTCGAGAAGCACGGCGGGCGGTTCGTCCGGGGCCAGGCAACGCTGGTGGGGCCGCGACGGATCCGGGTCGGCGAAACGGTGTACAAGGCATCGATGGGGGTGGTGCTGGCCACGGGTTCCGCGCCGGTCCGCCCACCGATCCCCGGGCTCGCCGGCGCCGGCTACTGGACCAATCGGGAGGCGATCGAGGCCACGGAGCCGCCCGGCTCGCTGGTCGTGCTCGGTGGTGGCGCTATCGGGTTGGAGCTGGCCCAGGCGTTCGCCCGGTTCGGGTCGGTAATCACCGTTGTGGAGGGTGCCGATCGGCTGCTGCCGATGGAGGAGCCCGAGGTCAGCGCGATGATTGAGGCCGTGCTCAAGGCTGAAGGGCTGACATTGCGTACCGGGTGCCGCGCCCTCGCAGTGTCCCGGTCGGGCGGGCACATCACCGTGGAGCTGTCCGGTGGCGGCACCGTCGAGGGCGAGCAACTGCTGGTCGCCGTGGGTCGCCGGCCCAACCTGCGCGGTACTGGACTGGCGTCGGTGGGGCTGGACGAGTCGGCGCGGGCCGTTTCGGTGGACGACAGGATGCGGGCTGTCGACGGGCTATGGGCGATCGGCGACGTCACCGGCGTCGGCGCGTTCACCCACCTCGCCGTGTACCAGGCCCGCATCGCGGCTGACGACATTCTCGGCATCCCCGGGTTCGCCGCCGATTACGCCGCGCTGCCCCGGGTGACGTTCACCGATCCGGAGGTCGGCTCGGTGGGGCTGTCCGAGGCGGCTGCCCGGGCAGCGGGCCTCGACGTGCGCACTGGCAGCGCTTTGGTATCGGCGTCGAGCCGGGGTTTCATCCACGGTCCGGGCAACGACGGGCTGATCAAGCTGGTCTGCGACCGCGGTGTGCTGGTCGGTGCGACGGCGGTCGGCCCGCGCGGGGGTGAGGTGCTGTCCATGCTCACCCTTGCGGTACACGCCCGGCTGCCGGTCACCACGTTGCGTCGGATGATCTACGCCTACCCGACGTTTCACCGCGGTGTGCTCGACGCCCTGGCAGACCTGCCCGACTAGAGCGAGGTGGCCTGATGCATTTCACCAACCTGCTGATCATCATGGTGGTGGCGTTGCTCGCCCCGCTGGTGGTCAACGCGATACCCGCGCTGCGGGTCCCCTCCCCGGTGCTGGAGATCGTGGCCGGGATCGTGCTCGGTCCCTCGGTGCTGGGCTGGGTGCACGTCGACCCGCCGGTTCAGGTACTGGCCCTGGTAGGCCTGGCGTTCCTGCTGTTCCTGGCGGGTCTGGAGATCGACGTGCACATGCTGCGCGGAGGACCACTAACCC
>DASUII010000277.1:0-6621 GCA_036279835.1 Pseudonocardiaceae bacterium | reverse complement strand
GATCCCAGACGTGGTGATCCACCGGGAGCGCCAGATCAGACTGCCCTGCTCGTAGTAACCACCCCACACATGGCGCTCGACCGGGGTCACCGCGTAAGCGCCGGGACCGCCAATCAACGTGGCGAACAGTCCCACGCTCAGAAGCGGCGACCGCCAAGAACAGATCCGGCAGCGGCCGCCCGTGACTACAGGCGTCGGTCGGGCAAGCTGGCGAGATGGTAATCCCGGTCCGCGATGTCAACCCAGTGCACCAGACTCCGTGGGTCACCTACGCGCTGATCGTGGCGAATATCGTCGTTTTCCTGCTCTCGTCGACCTCGGCGACCGCGGCGACGGGTACGGCCAGCCTGGCGCAACTCTGCCGGCAGGAGGCGTTCTATGACCGCTACGCGGCGATCCCAGTCGATCTGGTATACAACCGGCCGCTGGCGCCGGCTCAGGACGGGCGGATCGGGGTAGGCGAGCGAGGCCCCGGCTGCGTCCTGGACCGTCCGAGCTAGCACAAGATCCAGTGCTATCGGCATTGACCTCGTTGTTTTTGCACGGCAGTTGACTGCATTTACTCGGCAATATGCTGTTTTTGTGGATCTTCGGCAATAACGTAGAGGACCGGTTCGGCCGGCTCCGGTACCTGTTGTTCTATCTGGCGTGCGGCATGGTCGCCACCTACGGCTTCGCCCTTATCAACCGGCACTCGACCGCGGTGCTCATCGGCGCCTCCGGGGCTATCGCCGGGGTGCTGGGGGCTTATCTCATCCTCTACCCGCGGGCGCGGGTCTGGAGCCTGGTGCGTTGCTGTTGTTCATTCCGCTGCGGTTGCCCGCATGGTTGGTCCTAGGCTTGTGGTTCTTGGTGCAGTGGGTCTACACCGCCGGATATGCGATCTCCCCAGGAGGATCGGTCGCATACCTGGCCCACGTCTTCGGCTTCCTTGCTGGGGCACTGGTCGCGCTTCTGGTGCACGGTGCGCAAGACAGCCGTGGCGAGGGTGCGGCGGCGACCTAACCCCCATGATCAGCTATCTCCGGTTCACGAAGGGTTCGAGTGCGTTGAGGTACTGCTGAGGGGATGGCGTCGCATACACCACGGGCTCCGGCCGGTAGACCGATGCCGATAAAGGACAGGTGTCTCGAGCCTCGATGTGGGCTTGGCCCACCTTGGTGCCGGTGCGTGCCTCATAGACCGTGATGGTGTAGTTCGCAACCCGCAGCGACGGTGACCGACCGGAGGGATACGGGCACAGCATGCCCGAGTCCGCGCCGCCACCGTCGCTCTCGGTGCACGCCACCAGTTGGACGACTGCCGGGCCAGGAGGGTTCCAGGCCGGTCCGAACCCGGCCAACCTCGGGTTCTCCAACATGTCCTGGACCGCACCGCGTGGCCGGACGACGAGGATGGGATGCGGGGGTGCTCCGGCGTACGCGGCGGCCGTGGTGGAATGGCGGCCGCTGCACAGGGCCACCAGATCGGACAGCTTGGTGACCGGCTCGTCGATCTTCTCACCGCCGCAGGCGACCAGCCCAGCGAGCAGTAGTGCCGCGGCGCAGACGAAGTACCCGGATCGAATCTGCATCGCTGACCTCTCCCCGACCGGCCCCTGCGAGTCCCGGATCTCGCCGTGGTCCCGGGATTTACCCCAATGGTCATATTTCACCTGATACGGAATAGGGTCAACATCCGGGCGTTGTGACCCGGCTTAGCAGGTTGGTCTGCGGCTCGAAGAGATCGCGGCGCTGCTGACCGAGGATCCCAAGCCGCAAGGCGGCGCTGGACCAGTGGCTACGGTTGATCGCTCAGGCGCGGGCCGAAGGCCGGCGCCGGCCACGAACCCGGCGGCCGGGCGGTACACCGGCTGGCCACCGCTGCGCGACTACGTCCTCGTTCACCGATAGGTCGATGCCGCCCATCGCGGCTACGCTGACCGTGACCAGGAGTGTTTCGCCCGAACGGTATTTCTTCCGGCACACTACAGGTCTCCCGCAACCGGCCGGTCATGTCCTTACATCTCCACTCACCCCGTGACACTCATCCCGTGAATGCATCCCGTGAATCGCTATCTGTCGAGGGCGCGCCTTCGAGCTCCTGAAGCAGGCGCATGATTCACTACGGCGGAACCTTTCATCGCTGTGATTCCCGGGCGCGGATCGTGAGCTGAGGAGCGCAATGGACACCGGAGAGGGCCTGCACTCGCTCGACGACCATTCGGACGGTGCGAGCTGTCAAGGGCAGGAAATGTTGGTCTTGCCAAGGCGGCGGTGGCATTACACCGGCGGTCTGGTCGGCTGCGACCCAGGGTGGCAGGCCCCGTCGCCGCCGGCTCGACTCCGCCCCGAAGCAGCGCCATGAGCACGCCGAACGGGACCAGATCGCGCAGGCGTACCGCCGGACTAACTCTGGTGGCGTTGGCGGTAATCGCTGTCCTCATCGGATTGGTGGCCGTCACCTGTAGACAGCGAAACGTGGAGAACGGACCCCCTCTGTCCACCCCGCCCCACCCTCCCGGCGGCGGGTCGGTGGCCCCTTCCGTCATTCCGTATCCGCCGCCCGCGACGTCGGGTCCCGCCGAAGCGCCATATCTTCCGCCCGCGACCGGGGGTCCCGCTGAAGCGCCCGAAATAACCGCCCCTGGGCCGTTGGAGCCAGCGCCATACCCACCGGTGAGCGATGTGGGCCAGGGCAAAGGCGAGAAAGAGAACAATACAGTCGAGGTCCGTGTCTACAACAACAGCACCATTCGGGGCTTGGCCGCAAGGGTGGCGCGTGATCTTACTGCGGCAGGTTGGACGGTGGTCGATGTTGGAAACTACCCTTGGGGGACGATCCCCACGACCACCGTCTACTACCAGGAGGGGACCGGTCAGCACGCCGACGCTGAGGCGATTGGTGCCAAGCTCGGGATGCGTGTCCTGCCTCGCTTCCTAGGGATCGTAAACGCCAGCCCGGGCCTGATCGTGATTGTCACCAACGATTACCGTCGATGAGCGCACGATCGGCAGTTCACGCGAATTGACTTCGGTGTAGGCGCGGCGGGAGTGCCGTATGTCACGTTTAGGGAAGGGACTTTTTGGGAATATCGGAATTATGAGCAGTGCGGCGGCGGTGGATAAGAAAATGAGCATGGTTGACGAGTTGGACCGGCTGGCTGAGCTGCGCGAGCGGGAGCACCTCTCTCTTGCCGAGTACGATGAGGCCAAACAGCAGGTGTTCCGGGCGTCGTCGCGGCCCATGGCGCCTGCCCCCGGTAGCGCCCCCGCGCCCGACGGCGCGTACCTGCTCTACCGTCTCGTAGCGTCATGGTTGAAGCGGGTGGCCGCGGCGATGGCCGTCGTCGCCTTGCTGTTCGGGTTGGTCGCGGGATGGTCCGGGCTGCGCTACCTCGACCTGCACGGTCAAGCACAGGCGGTCAAGGACACGGCGATAGCCAAGGGGTTCGGAATCAGGATCCCCGACCCTCGTCCGACGATCGATCGTGCCGTCCTAGAAGCGAAAGCCACAGCATACGGGGGCCTCGCGGCCGGGACCGGGATCACCGCCCTCGGTAGCCTGGTGGGCGCTCTTTTCGTCCGTCCCCCCGCCGGGTGCGGAAGGACGAGGGGGCGCCGGACAGCTATCGCGACAAGCAACCCACTGAGCTATCGCGACAAGCACCGCCCCCCCACTGAGCATGATGCGTAACCGCTACTGGTCCCTCCACCCGGCGTTGCTCTGTGCGCTGACCCTGCTGGCGGTTGTCCTGGGGGCGTGTGGCTCGTCGATAACCGAGCAGGCTCCCGGCGCTCCTTTATCGTCAGCACCAACCGGCCCATCGCAGGCGGCCGCCTCCGCGACGAGCTGGACGATGCCTGACCTCGTCGGTTCTCAGTTGCAGAGCGCTCAAGACCGGATCCAAAGCCTCACCAGCTTTGGGATAGCCCTGACGACCGCGCATGACGCGACTGGCGCGGGCCGGCACCAGGTGTGGGACAGGAACTGGAAGATTTGTTCACAGAACATCCCGCCCGGCACCACGATAGATAGTGGCACCCGAATTGACTTCGGCGCAGTCAAGATCGAGGAACACTGCCCTTAGCGCCAGTGGGCGAAGCGGTCTGATTGCAATAGGTAGTGGTCTCTCCCAGTACCGGGGGGCGGGGATACGGGCGACCGCCAGGAGGGTGTTGCTCTTTGGGATCCGCAGGACCGGTCTTTGTGGGTAGAGGGGTTCATCGCGGGGAAGTGGACGTCGCGTACTGCTCTCACCGTGGTGGGCAGGAGTCCCCGTGGCCGGCTGTCCCGCTGCCGTCGGATGGCTGGGTGGTCAGCCGGACCGGTGGCCGGCCGACGATGTCGTATGTCGCGGAGGCGATGCCGACGCCCGGGACGTCCAGCTCGGTGAGGATGTCGCGGCTGATGCGATCCTTGACCTCCCGGACCCCGCGGTGGGCCACCAGGAAGCGCAGTGACAGCTCGAGCCAGTTGTCGGTGATCCGCCAGTAGACGGCGGGGTTGAGGGACGCGTCGGCGAGGGCATAGCGGGATCGCAAGGTGGACAGGGTCCGATGGGCGTCCGGGTCGTCGACCACCGCGTGCCTGCGGGCCGCCGAGAGCAGGATCTGCTCGACGCGGTCCCGGTCGGCGTCGTAGGTCACCGGCAGGACGATCTCCTCCCAGAGGTAGGGGAACTCCCGGGGGTAGTTGTAGACGGGCTCTTTGAAGATCACGCCGTTGGTGACGGTGACCAGGCGGCCGGTGTACTGGCGGAAGTTTGACCCACACGGCGGGTTCCGCACCGCTCACCGACGGCGGCTGCCCCATCTCCATGCTGTACCTGTTCAGCCAGCCCGGTCGGCCGGGCGCGCTCCCCGGCGTCGAAGTCCTGCTCCGGGATCGGTGTCGCGCAGCCGGGCGAGCGCCCGAAGACTGGAGTCCCAGCGGGCACGTTCGCAGCGCAGTATCAATGCTGGTAACCAGCGGGCTGGGCGGCTCTTTGCAGGCCGTTCCATAATGCTTGGACAATGCGGCGGGTGACTTCAGCAGCTTGCGGAATCTGGGCTGCGATGTAATCCCCCGCCAAGTTCAAGATAAGGAGGATCAAAATCAGAACCACGAAGAAAGTTAGAACCTTCATAACCGCATCTACCATCGAAATTTCCCTCCTGCGCAAGGGGTGCGATCGGATAGGTGCGCGGTCCTTCGGAGCCGTCCTTAGCGCGTCCACTTCGAAGCTTGCAGGTCTGGCCCACGGTACCGAGTGTCGCTATGGTGCGCCATCCGGGCGACCGTGTGCGATTACCAGCACCAAGGGTACCGCGTGCGTCTAGCCTCGATGTTTCGCGCGACCGGCAGGTCGCGGCCACAGCTGAACTGTCCGGTCTCACCGTCTGCACCTGGACAAGGACTTCGAGGTGATTACCGAGATCATTGATCAGCCAGTAGACCAGCTCATGGGTAAGCCGGTGCGCCGGGTCCGTTCCGGCGTCGACCTCGGCCCGCGGCTGAGAGATCATTCCTTGGAAGCCCGTGTGAGAGATGCGGTCTCGTGGGCAAGGCGTCTCCGGGCGAGCCACTGCAGAACCCCGAACCGTCCAACTCAACACCTCCGGCTGGGAAACTACCGCCGGGCACGCGCATCGACGGGATCTTGGTAGGAATCGTCCTGTTCTGCCTCGTGCTGTTGCTTATGATCATCTTCATCCCTGCAGAATCGGCAGTCGGTGCAGATCTCCTGTCTCGCCTTGCGTGGCCACCTGCCTTTGGCTATGGCCATGCTGTTGTCTGCAGTCGGCGCGGTGTTGCTGGCTGCGATCGCCGGGTCGCTACGGATCTGGCAACTGCGCCGGACCATCCGCGGTAATCACCACCACGTCGGCGAGTACCTGGCGCACCGCTCGACTCCGCAACTCCCGCACTATGCCTAGCGCACGGTCAGCCGGCCCAGCGCGAACGCCGACAAGGCCATGACCAGTACTCCAAGCCCGGAGAAGTAGCCGAGTTGCTCGAGCACCTGTAGTGAGTTCGACCCGAGCGGCTCGCCGATCGGTGCGCCCAGCCCTCCTCCGCGCCACAACTGGCTGATCACCGGGCCGATCGTGAACCAGATCCCGCCGATCAGAGCCAACCACGCGGCCCGCCCGCCGCTGGCCCGGTTTGCGCTCAGACCCAGGATCAGGCCACCAAGAAATACGGCGATGCCGGGCAGGATGTCCAGCCACAGCCGGTCGTAGGTGAAAAACCAGGGAGCCGCGACACCGAAGGTGTAGCCGAAATACGGCCCGACGAAGGGGACGATGGCCCCCCAGACGCCGAGCAGCACGAGCAGGAAACCGGTCATCGCACCACGACTGCGGCGCATCGCCAGGGCTGATCCGTCCCGTATTTCCGATCGTCCGCCGAGTGAGGCCTGTGTACTCGACATCGCACTCTCCTCATCGGGCCGGCCCGGAGAAACGAGGGATGGAGGGTTATTCATGGGCGTCTCTTGTTGATTCCCGTCGGCGTGGCGCATAGGACGACGGGCCGAATTCCGAGAGAATTGAGTTCCGACACTCGTTCTCCGAAAGACGGCCCGCCGCATGTACCATACTACAGGCTTCAGCAAAGACGAGATCGCCGAGTTGTGCGCGCTTGTTCATGCGACCGGCA
>DASUII010000276.1:0-9901 GCA_036279835.1 Pseudonocardiaceae bacterium | reverse complement strand
ATCAGCGACCTAATGAAGCAGTGCTCACGCCACCCCACAGCGGGCACAACATCCCATCAGCGATCAACTCTCCCGACCACCAGCAGGGGCACGATCTGTCATCAGGACTCACAGTCCAGGGAGACGAAGTGCTCACCTGCTCCCGGCTACCAGACACGAGTTTGCCGGATGGCCAACCCGCTAACTCTCATTAGGGAGGTGCAGGCGGATCAGACGTCCTCCGGCTCGGGATCGTCGGGCCCGTCTGGGGTCCGGCAGCAGTACTCCAGCCACAGCGCAGCCCCCACCAGCGCCCCCGCGCAGACCGCCCCAACCGAAGCGGCAACGGTGTCCGAGGCGGCGGATTGCAGTAGCGACCGCTGTGGCAGCACGTAGCCCAGCACCCCGACCCAGGCTCCCGCCGTGATGGCGCCGGCCAGTGAGGACGCTTTGGCTAGCACGAGGGCCTTCGCCGCGGTGAGCGGCTGAACCGGCCGGGCGCCGGGACGCCGGAGGATCCGCGCCCGCAACGTCGTGCCCAACACCACCTCGGTGATCGCGAAGACCAGCAGCGTCGTTCCGGCCGCCTGCGGCAACGTGGGCACATCGCCATAGGACAGCTGCAGCAGCAGGTTCACCAGCACCGCCGCGATCACACCGGCGGCGACCAGATCACGCGCCCGGGTGAACGTCACGGGCCCCCCATTCACAGTCACCCCTCCATCACGGTCGGCGCCCATCACGGTCGGCGCCCATCACGGTTGGCGCCCATCACGGTTAGCGCCCATCACAGTCTGCGCAGCACCAGGTCCTCCCGGCGCCGCACGCTACGCCGCTCGGCGGCTGGCAACGCGGCAACCAGGTCAGCAACCCTGCCATGGCCGGCGAGCACCGCATCGGGGACGACATCGAGCCAGGGCACCAACACGAAGGCCCGCTGGTGTGCCCGGGGATGCGGCAGGGTCAGCTGGGGATCCTGCCGGCGGGTCAGCTCGACGTCGATCACGTCGACGTCGAGAGTGCGTGGTCCCCACCGGATCTCGCGGGTGCGCTGCGCGGCGGTCTCACAAGCCTGCGCTCGGCGTAGCCACTCCGGCGCGTCGGCTGCCGGGTCCTCCACAAGCAAGATCGCGTTAAGAAACTCATCCTGCACCACACCCCCCCACGGCTCACTCGAATACACCGCAGACACCCCCACCACCCAATCCCCCAACCGCTCAACGCAACCCCGTAGATAGCCAAACCGATCCCCCACATTCGACCCAACCGACAACACCGCCCTACTCACCGCACGCGGTGAGTGGTGACGGAGACGTCGGTGAAGGACAGCGGGATGGGGGCTTGGGGTTTGTGGACGGTGACTTCTACGGCTTGGACGCGCTGGTCGGTGAGCACCTCGGTGGCGATTCGGGTAGCCACCGTCTCGATCAAGTTGTATGGCTGCCCACCGATGATCCTGGCGGCTGTCTGGGCCAGCGCGCCGTAGTCCAGCGTCGCGGAGAGCTCATCGGTGACCCCGGCAGGCCCGAGGTCCAGCCAGACCGTCGCGTCGACGACGAACTCCTGGCCCTGCGTTCGCTCGTGTTCGTGCACTCCATGGTGGCCAGGTACCCGCAACCCGGTCAGGGTGATCCGATCGCCGCTGATCCCGTCTGGGGGGCTTGCTGGGGAGCTCACAGCGACCCCGCACGTGGCGCAACGGCGGCTCCCAGCCGCCAGGCCGCCGCGACAGCTACCGCGTCGCGCGACGCCGCCGCGTCATGCACCCGGACTCCCCAGGCGCCAGCCGCCGCGGCCAGCGCGGACACCGCGGCGGTGGCGGCGTCCCGGCCATCACAGCGACGTGGGGTTCCGGTGGAGCCGGCGAGTAGGGTGCCGAGAAACCGTTTGCGCGAAGGTCCCACGAGGACCGGGAAGCCCAGTTCGGTCAACACCTCCAGGTGGCTCAGCAGCGCCCAGTTGTGCGCCGCCGTCTTGGCGAAGCCGAGCCCAGGATCCAGCACCAGCGCGCTGGGGTCGACCCCAGCGCCCACCGCAGCGTCCACCCGGGCCAGCAGCTCAGCGCGTACCTCGGCGACCACATCGGAATACCTGGCCAGCTCGTCCATCCGCGCACTGTGCCCGCGCCAGTGCATCAGGACCCACGGCACCCGGCAGCGGGCCATCACCAGCGCCATCGCCGGGTCGGCCAGACCCCCTGAGACGTCGTTGACCATGACCGCGCCGGCCTCCAGGGCAGCCTCGGCCACCGCCGCTCGGGTGGTGTCCACGCTGCACGGCACGCCGCCGGCGGCCAGCTCACGTAGTACCGGTGCCACCCGGGCGATCTCGGTGGGTGCATCGACGCGCTGGGCCCCCGGGCGGGTGGACTCCCCCCCGACGTCGACCAGATCAGCGCCCGCAGCATGCAGCGCCAAGCCATGCGCCACCGCGTCGTCGCGGTCCAGATACCGCCCGCCGTCGCTGAAGGAGTCGGGGGTGACGTTGAGGATGCCGATCACCACGCAGCGGCCGGGATCAGACAACGCCGGGTGCACGATCACCTCCGCATCAGAGCGAGCACCTCGCTGCGGGACGAGGCGCTGGTCTTGAACAACCCCCGGACGGCTGACGTCGTGGTGATCGCTCCGGGTTTGCGGACGCCACGCATCGCCATGCACAGGTGTTGAGCTTCGATCACCACGATGGCCCCGCGCGGTTGCAGGCGGTGCACCAGCGCGTCGGCGATCTGCGAGGTGAGCCGCTCTTGGACCTGAGGGCGCTTCGCGTAGAGGTCGACCAACCGGGCGAGTTTGGACAGCCCGGTGACCCGGCCGGCCGCGTTCGGGATGTAGCCGACGTGCGCCATGCCGTGAAAGGGCACCAGGTGGTGCTCGCATTGGCTGTACATCGGGATGTCCTTGACCAGCACGAGCTCGTCGTGCCCTTCGTCGAAGGTCCGCTCCAACACCGAATCGGGATCGACGAACAGGCCGGCGAACATCTCCTGGTAGGCCCGCGCAACCCGTGCCGGAGTCTCGCGCAAACCCTCCCGGTCTGGGTCCTCCCCGCAGGCGATCAGTAGTTCACGCACCGCCGCCTCCGCCCGGGCGTGGTCGAACACTCGGTGCGCGCCCAGCTCGAAAAGGGTCAGCGGTTCCCGTCCTCGCCGAACCAGGGCGTCGACTGGTCATCGGAAGGAGGCTCCTGAGGCGGCCGAGCGCCAGGTGGCGCGGGTCGCCAGGACGGCGCAGGCGGTTCGGTGGCTGGTCGCCATCCCGGCGGCGCGCCATAGCTCGGCGGACCTGAGCTCGGCGGACCGCCGCCGGTGCCGGGGCCCCCCTGCGGGCCGTCCGATCCGCGAGGCGGCAGCGGATAGGACTTGGTGTAGGGCGGGAATCCGACCTGCGTCGGTCCTGGTGTCGGCTGGCCCGGTGCCGGATATCCAGTGCCGCCGCCGTTGACCGATCCCGCCGCTGGGTAGCCCGGGTGCGGACCCGCTCCATTAGGACCGGGGTGACCGGGCGGGCCGTGCGGCGGGCCACCCGGCAGGTCATCACCGCCGGGCACCACGCCCACCGGAGTGGGAGTCCGGTCCGGCGGAGGCCACGGCTCACCACGCTCCTTGGCAAGCTCGCCAGCGGTCTTGATCGGCGGCTTGTCCGAGGGGGTACGGCCACCGAAGTCGTTGAACGCGGTGATCCGTGGTCGCTTCTCCACCCGGCTGAAGACTCGCTGAAGGTCCTTACGGTGCAGCGTCTCCCGCTCCATGAGCTCGACAACGAGCTCATCGAGGACGTCTCGATAGGTGTTGAGGATGTCCCACGCCTCGGTGTGCGCCGCTTCGATGAGCGCCCGCACCTCCTCGTCGATCTCGTGTGCGACCTCGAGGGAGTAGTCCGGCTGGCGTCCCGCCGAGCGACCGAGGAACGGATCACCCTGTTCTTGCCCGTACTTCACCGCACCCAGGCGCGCGCTCATCCCGAATTCGGTGACCATCGCTCGGGCGATCTTGGTGGCCTGCTCGATATCCGAGGATGCCCCGGTGGTCGGCTCGTGGAAGACCAGCTCTTCCGCCGACCGTCCACCCAGGGCGAACACCAGCCGGGCGATCATCTCCGACCGGGTCATCATCTGCTTGTCGTCCTCGGGCACGACCAGCGCGTGCCCGCCGGTGCGTCCGCGAGGCAGGATCGTGAGCTTGTACACCGGGTCGAGGTCGGGCATCGCCCATGCCGCCAGTGCGTGCCCACCCTCGTGATAAGCGGTGATCTTCTTCTCGCGCTCGGAGATGATCCGGTTCTTACGCCGAGGACCACCGATCACCCGGTCGACCGCTTCTTCCAGCGCGGCGCCGTTGATCAGCTTGCCGCCTTCTCGGGCGGTGAGCAGGGCAGACTCGTTGATGACGTTGGCCAGGTCGGCCCCGGAGAACCCGACCGTGCGTTTGGCCAGCCCCTGGAAGTCGACATCGGTATCGAACGGCTTGCCCTTGGAGTGCACCTCGAGGATGGCCCGACGACCTTGGATATCCGGCGCGGAGACCGGAATCTGCCGATCGAAGCGGCCGGGACGCAGCAGCGCGGGGTCCAGGATGTCCGGACGGTTGGTCGCGGCGATGAGGATGATGCCGCCCCGGGCGTCGAAGCCGTCCATCTCGACCAGGAGCTGGTTGAGGGTCTGCTCGCGCTCATCGTGTCCGCCGCCGAGGCCCGCGCCACGCTGCCGACCCACCGCGTCGATCTCGTCGACGAAGATGATGCACGGAGAGTTCTGCTTGGCCTGCTCGAACAGATCCCGCACCCGGGATGCACCAACCCCGACGAACATCTCGACGAAGTCGGAGCCGGAGATCGAGTAGAACGGCACGCCGGCCTCGCCAGCCACCGCGCGGGCCAACAACGTCTTGCCCGTGCCGGGTGGGCCGTAGAGCAGCACGCCTTTGGGGATCTTGGCACCGAGCGCTTGGTAGCGGCTCGGATTGGCGAGGAAATCCTTGATCTCCTCGAGTTCCTCGACGGCCTCGTCGGCGCCGGCGACGTCGCCGAACGTCGTCTTGGGCATGTCCTTACTCAGCTGTTTAGCCTTGGACTTACCGAAGTTGAGCACCCGGTTGCCGCCGCCTTGGACGTTGTTCATCATCCACATGAGCAGCAGCAACAACAGGCCGAGCGGGATCAGGTAGATCAACACCTGGAACAGCAGGGACTGCTGGGTGACCTTGGTGTCCCAACCGTCCGGTATCGGTGAAGCGCGCAGCGCCTGGGTGATCTGATCAGTGCTCTGCTCGGGGTACTGGGTGAGCACCTTGGTGCCGGTGACACCCGGAACCGGGTGATCCAACGTCAGCCGCAGCCGCTGTTCTTTGTCCTCAAGCGTCGCCTGCTTGACGTTGTGGTCAGCGAGCTGCTGCAACGCCTGTGAGGTGGTGACCTGGCTGTACCCTCGGGTGTCATCGAGGAGGAAGCCAAAGGCGTAGTACAGCACCAACCCGGCTAACACCCACAACAGCGGGTTGCGAAGTATTTTCTTGCGGTCCATGCGACTACGGCCCCTCGGTGGCCTCGACCCTCCTGAGCTGACTGTGCTGTCCTTTGCTAGTACCTCTCCACTATCGAGGACAGCAGAGCACTCCCGTTGTCACCACCCTACCTGCCGGCCCCGGCTGCCGGTTGGCGGATGAAGCAGAGTTGACGCGCAGGGGTGGGGTAAACCCCTGCCGTGTAGGTATCGGCGTCTCGGCTTACACCACAAATGGGTGCTCGGGGAACCGCTAGTCGGCGTAGACCTTCGGCGCGAGGGTCCCGATATAGGGCAGGTCGCGGTAGCGCTCGCCGTAGTCCAAGCCGTACCCGACGACGAACTCTTGCGGGATATCGAAGCCGATGTAGCGCACCGACACATCAACCTGGACTGCGTCAGGCTTGCGCAGCAGCGTGCACACCTCCAATGTGGCCGGCCGGCGCGTCGCCAGGTTCCGTAGCAACCACGACAGCGTCAGCCCCGAATCGAGGATGTCCTCCACGATGAGGACATTGCGGCCGGCGATGTCCCGGTCGAGATCTTTGAGGATCCGCACCACCCCTGACGATGAGGTCGCTGAGCCGTAGGAGGCCACCGCCATGAACTCCAGCTGGACCGGAATGGGCAGCGCGCGGGCGAGGTCGGTCATGAACATCACCGCGCCCTTGAGCACCCCGACGAGCAGCAGATCGCCCTTGTCGTGGTCAGCCCGGTAGTCGGCCGCAATCTGATGCGCGAGCTCCGCGGTGCGGCACCGGATCTGCTCTTCAGTGACCAGCACCGAGGCGATATCGCCGGGGTACAGTCCATCACCGGAATCGTGATCGGTGTCACCGACGCCGGTGTCATCAAGAGCAGTGTCATCGACAGACATGCAACCTCCCCTGTGCCCGCACCAGCTCGACGTCGCCCGGCAACCGCAACGCACCCTGGCCCGACCACCGGCCGATGAGATCGTCGGCGGCCCGTAGGTGGGCGTCGGTCAGCTCGGGTACCCCGGCGTCGAGCAGCCAGCGACGCAGCACCCGGCGGCGCAACGCGGACGGCACCTCAACGAGCGCTGCGACGTCGAGGTCGGCCTCGCGCAGAGCTGCAACCAGCAATCCGCGCGCCTGCCCATCGAGCACATCGAGATCTTCTTGTAGCTGACCGGCGGTGCGGGCCAGCGCCTGCGCCACCCCGCCGGCAAGCACATCCTCCAGCAGCGGCAGCACCTCGGTGCGCAGCCGGACCCGCCGGAACCGGGGTTGCGAATTATGCGGATCGAGCCACGGAACGAGATCCAGCGCGGCACAAGCCGCGGCGGTGACCGCCCGGCGCACCCCGAGCAACGGCCGGCCCCAGGGTCGGTCTAGCTCCCGCATTCCCGCGACCGACCGTGGTCCGGAGCCTCGACCCAGCCCGAGCAACACCGTCTCAGCCTGGTCATCCAGGGTATGGCCGAGCAATACCAGCGCCCCAGCCGGCGCGGCTTCCCGCAGCGCCGCGTACCGGGCTCGGCGGGCCGCCGCTTCCGGTCCACCCGGACCGTCCACGGTGGTCTGCAGGACCCGCACCACGGTGGCGCCGAGCCGGCGTAGCGCCTGCGCAGCGGTCTGCGCCACCTGCGCCGAGCCCGGCTGCAGCTGGTGGTCGACGACTAAACCGTGCACCGCCAGGCCCAGCCGTCCGGCGCTGTGCACCGTCGCAGCAGCCAGAGCGAGCGAATCGGCACCGCCGGAGCAGGCCACCGCGACGCTGTCCGCGGCGTTGTGAGCAGCCAAGAACCGGCGGACCGCGGCGCGCACCTCGCTGACCGCGGGGCTGACCGGTTTCACACTGGCAGGGCTCAGGCTGGGGCCATGCGGTACAGCCACGCCGCCGGGTCGGTGATCTCGGCGCGGGTGGGCAACGTTTCCGGTGAGGTCCACACCACATTGAACCCGTCCATGCCGACAGCATCCACAACGTGGCGGGTAAACGCCGCGCCCTCGGCGTACTGACGCAGCTTGGCGTCCATGCCCAGCACCGCCCGCAGCACCCGCTCGATGATGCTGCCACCCTGGCGGCGGGCGGTGAACCGCTGGCGAATCAGCCGTACCGAGGGCACCACGGACGGTCCGACCGCGTCCATCACGTGGTCGGCATGGCCTTCCAGCAAGGTGGCCAGGGCGAGCAGGCGGTCCAGCACCGCGCGCTGCTCGGGATCCTGAAGCAGGCTCAACACGCCCAGGGCGTCGGGTGCCTCCCCGCGCCGGACCCCACGCAGCGCCGTGGGCAACCTGCCGATCATCTTGGTGACGGTGTCCGGGTCTTCGGTGGAGGAGACGAAGGACTGCACCTGGCCGGAGAAATACTCGCGCAACCACGGCACGGCATTGAACTGCAACCGGTGGGTGGCCTCATGCAGGCATACCCACATCTGGAACTCATCTGCCGGGACGTCCAAGGTCTCGCCGACCGCGACCACGTTGGGGGCCACCAGCAGTAGCCGTCCGGGATTTTCCGAGGGGCCGCCGAACGGGTCGTACTGCCCGAGCACCCGGGAAGCCAAAAACGCCAACGCGACGCCTACCTGCATGCCGGTGGTGGTGGCCAGCACGCGCCGCGCCCGCCCCTCCGGAGTCCGGTAGTCGGCTAGCAACCGGCACAGGCCTTCGGCCGCCGCATCCACCCATCCGGGTCGGTCGACGACCTCGGCCGGGCGCGGTGGCTGGCCATCGTCGAGCCCGGTGAGCTTGCGGACGTGCTCCTCAGCGGTCACCGACATGGCCCGCATCTGGCGCACGGCCGCGGCCGCATCGTCGACGGGCAGCGCAGGACCTGCTGGTAGCAGGCGTTGCGCGGTGACTGCGGCCACCGCCCAGTCGATCGGAGCGCCGGCCGGACCTGTCCGGGGCGCCTGCGGCGTGTAGAGCGCGGGTTGTCCCATACCCACGACGGTACGGAACTAGTGGCAACCGCACGACCGTAGCCCCGCAGCCAGTGCGTCGAGCCGTGGCCGGACCGATGCCGGGTTAGGACCGTTCGACAGCAGCGCGAAGACCAACATCCTGCCTTCGGTGTCCAGCACTGTGCCCGCCAGGCTGTTGACACCGGTCAAGGTCCCGGTCTTGGCCCGCACCCAGCCGCGACCACCGGCGGTCGGTCCGTGGTAGCGGTCGGCCAGCGTGCCGCTGCCACCAGCCACCGGCAGCCCGACCAGGAGAGGTCGCAACGCGACAGTCCGCTGCTGGTCGGTGTTGCTGCGGTCGGGGGCGGCTGCCGCGCCCAGCAGCTCAGTGAGCAGCGTCGCCGGCACTGCATCGTCGACCGACAGCCCGCTGCCGTCGACCATGGCGGCGCCGCTGACGTCGAAGCCGTGACCGCGCAGCACGCTGAGCACCGCCTGGGAAGCCCCGGAGAACGACGGTTGCGCGCCGGTCGCGCGGGCCACCTCCCGGGCCAACGCCTCGGCGAGCACGTTGTCCGACTCGGTCAGCGCGGTGGCGACCAGATCCTGCACCGGCGGGGACGACACCGCACCGAGCACGGCAGCACCAGGCGGGGCGTAGCCGACCGTGACGGTGTCCGGGTCGGCCCCCAGCCGGCGAGCCAGTTCCGCCGCGGCGGCGGTGGCAGGTTTGGCGGATCGCGGGGAGACCTCCTGGGTGGGATCCGCCCGGCCGCCGTCGAGCATGATCGGTTCGATCGGCGCGATGTACCCGCCGGCGACGTCGGCAGGGAACCAGCCCGGCGCGAACGCGTCGCCGACGTAGCGGCTCACATCGACCAGGACGCGGCGTACTGGGCCGTGCGCCCGTACCTGGGCGACCAGGTCATCCAGCCGGGCCGCACCCGGGTAGCCGGTCGCCGTGCCGGATGGAGCCGCGGACAGTGTCGGATCACCGCCGCCGACCAGCACGACGGTGCCTGGCTCCGCGCCGGCCAGCACGGTGGTGCGCAACCGGGCCTGGTGATCCAGCGTGAGCAGCGCGGCCGACGCGGTGAGCAGCTTGGCGGTTGATCCGGGCATCAGCGCGGTCGTTGGGTCCTGCTGCCAGAGCATGGTGCCGGTGGCCGGATCGAGCACCTCGCCGGACAGCGTGCCCAGCCCGCCCGAGGCGACCAGCGGGTCGAGCACCGCGCCGACGCCGGTGGGACTCGGTGCCGGACCATCGCCAGCCACCGGCCGCAGCGCCGGATGCACTACCACCGGTGGGGGTGGTGGCACGGTCGCCGCGACCCGGTCAACCAGCCCTGTTGTGCCCAGTGCGGTGACGCCGAACCCGACGCCCAGCCCGGCGACTGCCGCGAGCAGCAGGACGGCCACAACCACCGCGACCCGCTTGACACTGTGGTCCGGCAAGTGCAGCTCGGCAAGCCGGTCACCAAGTCCCGACACCGGCCACTCCCCTCATTGCGGACTCCTGGAGCAAACTAGAGGGCCACCGGGTGCTAG
>DASUII010000275.1:0-5477 GCA_036279835.1 Pseudonocardiaceae bacterium | reverse complement strand
CGCGGGACTGATCGCCGGCATGCTCGGGCTCGCTGTGGTGTTCGTCTACTGCCTGTTCTACTACCGGGCGCTCGGGGTACTGACGATCCTGTCCCTGGCGTTGTCCGGGCTGATCGTCTATGCCGTTCTGGTGTTGCTCGGACGGTGGATCGGCTTCACCCTGGACCTGGCCGGTGTCGCCGGCTTCATTGTCGCGATCGGCATCACCGCGGACTCGTTTGTGATCTTCTTTGAGCGTCTGAAGGATGAGGTGCGCGACGGCCGGACCTTCCGCTCCGCGGTGCCGCGGGCCTGGGTCCGGGCTCGTCGCACCATCCTGTCCGCGGACGCGGTGAGCTTCCTGGCTGCCGCCGTGCTCTACGTTCTAGCGGTTGGGCAGGTGAAGGGTTTCGCATTCACCCTCGGCATGTCGACGGTGCTCGACCTGGTAGTCGTTTTCCTGGCCACCCATCCGCTGGTGGCAATGGCGTCGCAGTCCCCGCTGTTGTCCCAACCGGGACTGTCCGGGCTCGGAGCTGCGCAGCGCGCCGGAGCCGAAAGCCGATCGGACCTGGCCACGGCGGGAAAGGGGGCCTGAGATGGCAGGTACGCTGGGCCGCCTCTACAGCGGGACCGGAGCGTTAGACGTCGTCGGCCGGCGGCGGATCTGGTACTCGATATCCGGTGTGCTCGTCGCGATCTGCATCCTGTCGATGCTGCTGCGCGGGTTCAACCTCGGCATCGACTTCGAGGGCGGTACCCGGGTACAGCTGCCGGCGCAAGGGACGACCGGAGCGATCAGCACCCAGCAGGTCGAACGCGTCTTCACCGCCACCGTGGGCCAGCCACCAGAGTCGGTGCAGACCGTCGGTACCGGTTCCGCGGCGAGCATCCTGATCCGCTCAGCAGCGCTGGACACCCGCACCTCATTTGTCCTGAAACGGGCACTGTACGAGCAGCTGCACCCACTCGGAAAAGACGGGCGGCCCAGCGAACAGGCGATCAGTGACAGTGCGGTGAGCGCGACCTGGGGCGGCGAGATCAGCCGTCAGGCGCTGATCGCGCTGGTGGTGTTCCTGGGTTTGGTCACCGTGTTCCTCGCGGTGTATTTCGAACCCCGGATGGCGATTGCAGCGCTGATAGCCCTGGTGCACGACGTGCTGGTGACCGCGGGGATCTACTCATTGGTTGGCTTCGAAGTGACGCCGGCGTCGGTGATCGGCCTGCTCACTATCCTTGGCTTCTCGCTGTATGACACCGTCGTCGTGTTCGACAAGGTTCAAGAGAATACCCGCGGACTGCTCGGCTTGACCCGACGCACCTACGCCGAGGCCGCCAATCTCGCGGTCAACCAGACTCTGATGCGTTCGATCAACACGTCCTTGATCGCGGTGCTGCCCGTGCTCAGCTTGCTGCTGGTCGGCGCGGGCCTGCTAGGTGTGGGGACACTCAAGGATCTCGCTCTGGTGCAGATGGTGGGCATCACGGCCGGGGCGATGTCCTCAATCTTCCTGGCGACCCCGTTGGTGGTGGACCTCACCATGGGCAGACCGGCATACCGGCAGCAAGCCGAACGGGTCGCCGCGCGTCGGGAGAAGCTGGCCCGCAAGGCTGCCACGAACCCAGACCCTGCGGGCGAGACCGCGTCGGCCGCCGCTGACAGCACCTCGACCGGGGACGCATTGCCCGCTGCTGCAGTGCCCACTGCGGTCGGCAAAACCGCACCGGGGGGACGGCGTCGCGGGCACGCTGGAAACAAGAACAGCAGACCGTCCGGCAAGGCTGGCAGGTCCTCCCGCCGCTAACGGCGGTCAGCGCGCTCAACTACGCTGCGTGGCCTTCGTTGCTCAGAGTGATGTCTCGGTGACGAACTGGCACCATTTTTCGACTTTCCATCACTAATGTGGTGCCTTGTCGCCCTCAGTCCTTGCCTCCGGCCCGCTTTGGGGGAACGCTCTGTAGTCAGGCGCCGGATGTCGCACCGGGGAGTGAGGGGAACGGGGCGGCGCCGTCTCGGCGACCAGGGAGGATCGGGGATGGCGGGGTGGTCCATTCCGGGTGTGGTGCATCCCCGGGAGGTACGTGAGGACGTGGTAGGTCGCCGGGTGGTTGCCCGCCACCGGATGACCGGCCGATCGCTCGCGATCACCTATGTTTCTCCGGAACTGCTCGCGGATGCTGGATTCCGTACTCGGTTCGCACGTGAGTTCGCCCGGCTGTCGCAGGTTCGGGATACCCGAGTGGCCCAGGTCCACCGTTACGTTGAGGGTGAGCATGGCGCCGCCGTCATCGGCGATCATGTCAAGGGCACTGCGCTGCGTGCGCTGCTCCTGGCGCACGGTGCGGTCGGCATCGAGGCTGCGCTGGTTGTGCTCAAGGACTCGCTGCTTGCGCTAGCCGCCTGCCATGAGGCAGGCCTGGCGCACGGGGACGTTAAACCGGAGAACGTGGTCATCACGTCTACCGGCCGGGTTCGGATGGTCGATTTCGGACTCTGGACATCCAGCGGTCGGCGGCTGCTCGGCGGGGCGACGCCCTTCTACCTGGCTCCCGAACAGTGGAGTGAGTGGTCGGCCACTTCGGCGGGGGACGTGTACGCCGCCACGGTCACGTTCTTCGAGTGCCTCGTCGGCGCGCCGCCCTTCTACGCCGACAGCGTGGCCGAGCTCTTGGTCAAGCATGAACGCAGCACCGCACCGGCCGATGTAGTCCCCGAACCGGTACGAGAGATGGTGCTGCGCGGTCTCGCCAAGGACTCGCATAGTCGAGCTGACGCACGGGCGCTGCTCGCTCATCTCCGCGATGTGGCAGGCGATGCGGTCGGCTCTGATTGGGAACGGCGCGGACGACGTGAGCTGGCGACGCTGCTCGGCAGTCGCCGCTCGCTACCGGGTGTGTCGGCGCTCGGTCGCCGGAGCGATCGCGCTGGTTGGGCGCACCGCAAACCAGTCCGGCTGGCTGCGGTGATGGGTGGTGCGTTGGCCTTGGCTGCGGGCTTGTCCAGCCCGCCGTTAGCGGTCATTTTGCCAGGCGTCAGCATGTTCGGTTCGGGGAGATCGCCGGTACTGGCATTTCCTGAGCCCGATCAGAATACCGTTCCGGTGCGTGTAGTAACCAACGGTCCGCTGGCCGACCGTTCGCCTTCGGCTAAGGCGGTGACCGGCCCGCTGGTTGCCAAGGCGCGACCGCCAGCAGCATCGATACCGGCGCAGAATACTTACCCGGTGCCATATCGGCATCCCATGGCGGATGCGGCGGCTCAAGGTTCCGCGGACTCAGACGGCGTCACCAAGAGCCGCTCCACGTCGAGCCGCTCTGGACCGGGCGAGTCCACATCCACCTCATCGGCGTGCGCCCAGGGACTGATTGATAAAGCTTCCTGCTCGGCATTGAACCCGGATCAGTCGACGGCGGATTCGGCGGGGACGGCATGGGATCCATCGCAGGTGATCCCGGCGGCGGTGTCGACGCCGGTCCAGTTGCCGGTCCCGCTCGCGGTGCCGGTCCAGTTGCCGGTCAAGGTGCCGGTCCAGCTTCCGGCGCCGATTCAGGTCCCCAAGTCGGTTCCGGTCCAGAAAAAAATCCAAGCGCGCCAGGGCGCTGCGGTCCCCAAGGACGCTCAAATCAAGACTGATTCGCGGGGCTGGAGGGAGATCTCGCCCGACCAGAGCACTAGCGGTAAAACGGGTTACTCGACGAACCGACCGCAGGGACACTCGGAGAGATCGGGAGACTCGAAGTCCTCGGACCATGGAAACTCGAACTCCTTTGGACGGGGAGACTCGCAATCCTCCGGGCAGGGAAATCGGTAAACTTTTATGGTGCGTACCACGACGAGCATGGACGACCTGGCCGCCCTGCTCGTGCCGTTGATACGTGAGGTGCCGGATTTTCCGCAGCCCGGGGTGCTCTTCCGGGACCTCGCACCGGTTTTCGCCGATGCGACCGCGTTCCGAGCGGTGGTGGACGCGTTGATCGCTCCGGCACAACAGATCGACGTGGTGATAGGGGTAGAGGCCCGCGGGTTCCTGCTCGGCGCCGCGGCCGCCTACGCGCTGGACGCCGGCGTGGTCGGGGTTCGCAAACCCGGCAAGTTACCCGTGGTCTGCGACCAGGAGGGTTACGCTCTTGAGTACGGCGTCGCCTCGCTGGAACTGGCCGACGGCGTCCTGCGGCCCGGTCAGCGGGCTTTGGTGGTCGACGACATACTGGCCACCGGGGGCACAGCGGCGGCGACCTGCGCCCTGGTCGAGCGGGCCGGGGCCACGGTCAGCGGCGTCGCGGTGTTGCTCGAGATCGCTTCGCTAGCCGGCCGTGATCGTTTAGCCGGGCGATCGCTGCACGTCCTGCTGACGGTCTAACCTGTAGCTGGAGGAGACTACGCCCGGACGGCGTGGCTTCGCCGAACGCCAGGACCGGCGCGGTCGGTGTGGAAGTGGCGAGAAAACGTGGGCGGTACGCTGAAGAACTGTTTGTCACCACGTGGCGGGAGTGAGCGCTGTGAGCCAGGACCTGCAGCGTGCCGATGCAGCGACGGCTGCCTCCACCGCAGACACGGGTTCGCAGCGGCCTCCGTCGGCGACCCGGCGGGTACGGGCCCGGTTTGCGCGCCGGATCACCGCGCAGCGACCCGGCCCGATCAGGCAGGTGCTTGAACCGCTCGCTGCGGTGCACCGGGAGTTACATCCCAAGGCCGACCTCGCACTGCTGCAGCGCGCCTATGATGTTGCGGCAGAAAAGCATGCGCACCAAAAACGCAAGTCTGGAGATCCCTACATCACCCATCCGTTGGCGGTCTCGACTATTCTCGCCGAGTTGGGGATGGATACCACCACGCTGGTAGCCGCGCTGCTACACGACACTGTGGAAGACACCGACTACTCGCTGGCCCGACTCTCGGCGGACTTCGGTGAGGTGGTCGCACATCTCGTCGATGGCGTCACGAAGCTAGACAAAGTCAAACTCGGCGCCGCCGCCGAGGCTGAGACCATTCGTAAAATGGTCATCGCGATGGCCCGTGATCCCCGCGTCCTGGTGATCAAACTAGCGGACCGGCTGCACAACATGCGCACTATGCGTTTCCTGCCACCGGAGCAGCAGGCGCGCAAAGCCAAGGAGACTCTCGAGGTCTTCGCCCCGCTGGCACACCGGCTGGGCATGGCTACCATCAAGTGGGAGCTTGAGGATCTTTCCTTCGCGATCCTGCACCCGAAGAAATACGACGAAATTGTTCGGCTGGTGGCCAACCGGGCGCCGTCTCGCGACACCTACCTGCGGACGGTGATTGACGAGGTCTCGGCACAGCTTACCGGGTCGCGGATTACCGCCACCGTTGAAGGCAGACCCAAGCACTATTACTCGATCTATCAGAAGATGATCGTGCGCGGCCGTGATTTCGATGACATCCACGACCTGGTCGGGGTACGGATCATGGTCGAGGACGTGCGGGACTGCTACGCCGCGATCGGGGTCGTGCACTCGGTATGGCAGCCGATGCC
>DASUII010000274.1:0-18982 GCA_036279835.1 Pseudonocardiaceae bacterium | reverse complement strand
GACGCCGCCGTGGTGGGAGACGGCGAGGAAGCGGTCCTGGAGATCACCGCGGTCGTGCGGGACTGGAAGGCTGCCGGGGGCCCCGGCGGGCGACCGGAACTGCTCGGGCGGCTGTCTACGATCGACGGCGTCTACCTGCCGGGTTGTTATGACGTCAGTTACCTTCCCGACGGGCGGATCGCCGAGGTGGTCCCCAACGCCGCACGGGCCCAACGGCGGGTGGCCAAGCGAACCACCATGGACCTCGACGAGTGGCCCTACCCGAAGCAGCCGCTGGTGCCGATCGCGGAGAGTGTGCACGAGCGGATGAGCGTGGAGATCTTCCGCGGCTGCACCCGCGGGTGCCGGTTCTGCCAGGCCGGGATGATCACCCGTCCGGTCCGGGAACGGTCGATCCAAGGTATCGGCGAGATGGTCGAGCGTGGTCTGGCGGCCAGCGGGTTCGACGAGGTCGGCCTGCTGTCGCTGTCCAGCGCGGACCACTCGGAGATCCGGGAGATCACCAAGGGGCTGGCCGACCAGTACGAGGGCACCGGCACCGGCCTGAGCCTGCCGTCGACCCGGGTGGACGCCTTCAACATCGACCTCGCCAACGAGATCTCCCGCAACGGTCGTCGCTCCGGGCTGACATTCGCCCCCGAGGGCGGTTCCGAACGGATCCGGCGAGTGATCAACAAGATGGTGTCCGAGGAGGACCTCATCCGCACCGTCTGCACTGCCTTCGGCGCGGGCTGGCGGCAGGTGAAGCTGTACTTTATGTGCGGGCTGCCCACCGAGACTGATGATGACGTGCTGGAGATCGCCCATATGGCCCATCGGGTGATCCGGGCCGGCCGGGACGCCAGTGGCAGCAAGGACATCCGGTGCACGATCTCAATCGGCGCCTTCGTGCCCAAGCCGCACACCCCGTTTCAGTGGGCGGCCCAGGAGCATCCCGACGTCGTCGACCAGCGGTTACGGAAACTGCGAACCGAGATCAACTCGAACCGCAAGATCGGCCGCAACGTGGGTATGCGCTATCACGACGGCAAGCCATCCCTGATCGAGGGACTACTGTCGCGCGGCGACCGGCGGGTCGGCCGGGTGATTGAGCGAGTATGGCGTGACGGTGGCCGGTTCGACGGCTGGAGCGAATACTTCCGCTACGACCGGTGGGTCGCGGCGTGTGCAGCTGAGCTAACACTGCTGGGAGTGTCGCTGGAGTGGTTCACCACCCGCGAGCGCGGTTTCGAGGAGATTCTGCCCTGGGACCACCTGGATTCCGGCTTGGACCGGGACTGGCTCTGGGACGACTGGCAGGATGCGTTGTCGGGCCGTGAGCAGGACGACTGCCGGTGGACTCCGTGCTTCGACTGTGGGGTCTGCCCGTCGCTGGGCACCGATATCCAGGTCGGGCCCAGTGGCCGGCAGCTGCTACCGCTGCGTCCGGTCGCTGCGGACAACGGCCGCTGAGTCGGATCGGGCAGCGGCGGGTTGCGCAGTCACCGCCGTCAGCGCGTCGACGACGCCATGGCCGTAAAAGGCGTCACCGGCGCAGCCCGCAGCTAAGTCGTCGCGGTCAGCGCTGCGCGCTGGGCACGGCAGCGGGTCGGCCTGATCGCGCAGCAGGGTGGCCAGCTCCTGTGGGCCGGCCTCGGGTCGGACCGAGGCGAGCAGCGCCGCCACCCCGGAGGCATGCGGCGCCGCCATGGACGTGCCGCACAGATAGCCGTACCCGCCAGGAACGGTGGACAGCACGCATCCGCTGGAACCCACGCCCAACGGTTGCGCCCAGTCCCCTCCAGGGGCCGTCACCGCGACCACCCCCGACCCGTAAGAGCTGTACTCCGCCTTGACGCGCTGGGCGCCGATGGCCGACACCGCGACCACGCCGGGCAACTCCGCGGGCAACACGTTGCAGTGTTGGTCCACCGGCCGCGGCCGGGGGTCGGGCGCATTGTCCGGGCTGCGCAGGTCCTGGCGGGGATTGGCCAGATCCATCCGTTCGTTGCCGGCGGCGGCGATGCTCAGCACGCCATGGGCGGTTGCGTACTGGACCGCGCGCCGGACGGCTTCGTAGGCCACCGCCTGACCCGGTACGTCGGAACAGGTCAACAGCCATGGGTCCAGCGAGTAGCTGCTGTTGGCGATCCGCATCTGCTGCCGGGCGGCCCACATGAAGCCGCACACGGCGTACTCCGGGTAGATGAACCCATCGTCGTCGACCACCTTCACCGAAGCCAACCGGACCCCCGGCGCCACCCCGGTGATGCCGCGCCCGTCGTCGGCCGCGGCAATCGTGCCGGCCACGTGCGTGCCGTGTGCCGACGTGGTCGGACTCCACGCGCCGCGCGACTGGTCGGGCTCACCCGACAGGCAGCCCGCCGATCGGGTGGGATCGACTGCGGCGGCAAGGTCGGGGTGGGTCGCGTCTATCCCCGAGTCCAACACTCCGACCAGCACTTCCGGGCTGCCCCGGTTGATTGTCCTGGCCTGCGGAGCGTGGATGAGCGCCATATCCCACTGCTCGGCCGACCGGTCGACGCCCAGCGCTTGCGCGGCCTCGGGAGCTCGGGCCGCGGTGGGCGGAATCGGTCTGGCCAGCTCTGCCCGCTGTGCGGAAACCAGCGCCTCGGCCTGCGCACTGTAGGCGCGATCGGCGCCGAATCGAGTCCGGAATGTCGGCTCGGCGGAGGTGACGACTCCCACCCTGATCTGCGGATAGTAGGCCGTGGTGGTGCCGCACGCGGCCCGGACCGCTCGTGTCGCCTGCGGTGCGGACGCCTCGGCGTCGAACAGCACCACGTAGCGCAGCACGGGGCCGGTCGACTCACAGTCCGTCACCGCGGATGCCATGGCGGTGACCGTTGAGATTGCCGGACCAGCCAAGGCGACCACGGCTGCCAGCACCGCGACGACTCGGAGGAGCCGGAGCAACACCCGCAGCCTCCCGGTGGGACAGGGCCTGCGCCCGTGGAAAGGTCGCCGTGACCCTAGTAAGGCGCCCCGGGCGCGTCCCACACCGGGGTCGTGAGTGGCGTTGAGTGCTAGAACACTCTTACGCACTCACGAGAGGTTTCGAATGAGCCCCAACCCGTCTGCAGCACCGGTCTGCAAGGTGCGGCTGCGCTACGCCAAGCGTGGCAAATTGCGGTTCACCTCACACCGTGACGTCGCCAGGGCCTTCGAGCGGGCATTGCGGCGGGCCGGTCTGCCGATGGCGTACTCGCAGGGGTACCACCCGCATCCGAAAGTGTCCTGGCTGGGCGCGGCGCCCACCGGAGCGGCCAGTGAGGCGGAGTATGTCGAGATCGCGCTCGTGGAGCACCTCGATCCTGAGATGGTTCGTGCGCAACTCGACGCTGCTCTGCCCGATGGGCTGGCTGTGCTTGAGGGCGTGTTGGCGGGCCCCGGGGCCCTTGCCGACCGAATCGATGCCAGCGCCTGGCGTATCGAGGTCCGCGGAGTGGACGGCGCACGGCTACGGGAGGCAGCGGACCTGCTGCTCGCCACCCCGAAGTTACTCGTCGAACGCGTCACCAAGGATGGCCCGCGGTCGATCGACGCGCGGGCGGCGATCGTCTCCTTGGAAGTCGAGGATGGTCCGGCGGTGCTGCCTGAACCCGATCACCTTGGCGAGTGTGGGATACTCATGGCGGTCGTGCGACAGGTCAGCCCTGCGGTACGACCCGACGATGTGCTGAGCGCGCTCGGCGCCGTCGCCGGACTTCCGTCGTCGGTGCTCGTGAAAGCGATCCGGACTGCGCAAGGCTGGCTTGACGACGACGGGGGTCTCGTCGATCCGCTCGCTGCGGACCGGGCATCCGCCCGGACGGCTGTGGTCGGGAAAGCTTTGGCGCAGCCCGACGATGGGTGGCATCAGCTCGACGTCGCAGGACACACCGGTTGACCGCTCCGGACCGCGGAGCTGCCGGTGCTTGACAGGATTGCCGTCGCCGACCTCGGCGGCGGATGACGCGCAGAGCCCCTGTGCGGTCGCGTTCCCACTTGTGGGACGCGCCCGGGGGCTGGAGGAGTTGAATGGCGAACACGACAACGCCCGCCAGCGGCATCGGCGGGCGGACAGAGGCATCCGCGACCACCCCAACCGGCCGGGCTGATCTAGCAGACTCGCTGCCCAGGAAGCTGCGGGTGCATGCCCTGGCCAAGCTCCTTGCGGTGAGCAGCAAGGAGGTCATCGGCGCGCTGGCTGAGCTCGGCATCGTGGTAAGCAGCGCGCAGTCCAGCATCGACCGCGAGACGGCGATGCGGACACTTGCGGTACTGCTGCCCGATCCCGAGCCAGAGCTAACGGAGCTCGACGAAGTGGCGCAGCAGAGTGCGCCGGAGACACCGTTGTTGGCGTCACCGGCGCCGCCGGTGGTATTCAATCCGCCGGCACCGCCGGCGGTGTTCAACGCGGCTGTGCCGGTGTTCCTGTCGCCGACCCCGCAGCCCGCCGTTGCTGACGAGCCTGATCTCCTCGACGACGAGAACGACGAGAAGGACGACAATGAGGGCGAACCCGGCGCGGACGAGGCGGAGAGCGACAGCGCCAGCCGTCGCCGTCGCCGGCGGGGCCGCCGTGGCCGAGGTCGAGGCAGAGCTGGCGACGACGGTGCCGCCGAGCGGGGTGACAACGTCTCAGACGAACCTGACGAACAAGACTCCTCGGACGGGCCGACCGAGGAGGTGACGGCCGAAGAGCCTGGCGAGAGCGTGGCTCGCCGCCGCCGTCGCCGCAGACGCCGTCGAGACGGCGGTGACGAGGACGTCGTCATCGGCGAAGATGATCCACCGGACACCGTCGTGCATGTCCGGGACAGCAAGAGCAGCAGTCCGCCTGTTGAGGACGAGGTCCAGTCCATCCGGGGCTCGACCCGTCTGGAGGCCAAGCGGCAGCGCCGACGCGACGGTCGGGAGGCCGGCCGGCGGCGGGTGTCGATCCTGTCCGAGTCGGAGTTCCTGGCCCGGCGCGAGGCCGTCGAGCGCACCATGGTGGTGCGAGAGCGCCCTGAGCGCATTCAGATCGCGGTGCTTGAGGACGACGTTCTGGTGGAGCACTTCGTCACCACGTCCGGCTCGGGCTCGCTGGTCGGCAACGTCTATCTCGGCAGGGTGCAAAATGTGTTGCCGTCGATGGAGGCCGCCTTCGTAGACATCGGCCGGGGCCGCAACGCGGTGCTCTACGCCGGCGAGGTGGACTGGGACGCAGCCGGGCTCGAGGGCAAAGCGCGCCGCATCGAGCAGGCACTGTCGAGCGGCGACAGCATTCTCGTGCAGGTCACGAAGGATCCAGTGGGTCACAAGGGTGCCCGGCTGACCACCCAGATCAGCCTGCCTGGCCGGTTTTTGGTTTACGTGCCGGATGGTCGGGCCACCGGGATCAGCCGCAAGCTTCCGGACACCGAGCGCAAGCGCCTCAAGGAGGTGCTCAAGCGGATCGTCCCCGAGGATGCCGGCGTGATCATCCGCACTGCTTCCGAAGGAGTCAGCGAGGAGGAGCTAGCCCGCGACGTCCGCCGGTTGCAGGCTCAGTGGGAGGTTATCCAAACCAAGTCGGGTGCTTCCGCCGGCAATGCTCGCGGCAAGCCCGCTGGACCGGAGTTGCTTTATGAGGAGCCGGACCTACTGGTGAAGGTGGTCCGGGACCTGTTCACCGAGGATTTCCGCGAACTGGTTGTTCAGGGCGACGGGGCATGGGACACCGTCGAGGGTTACGTCAAGCACGTGGCTCCGGAGCTGATGCCCAGGGTGCGTAGGTACGCTGGCGTGGCCGACGTGTTCACCGAGTTCCGGATCGACGAACAGATCATCAAGGCGCTGGACCGTAAGGTGTGGCTGCCCTCCGGCGGATACCTGGTCATCGATCGCACCGAGGCGATGACCGTGGTCGACGTCAACACCGGCAAGTTCACCGGGTCGGGCGGCAACCTCGAAGAGACAGTGACGCGCAACAACCTCGAAGCCGCTGAAGAGATAATCAGGCAACTGCGGCTGCGGGACATCGGCGGGATCATCGTGATCGACTTCATCGACATGGTGCTCGAATCCAACCGGGACCTGGTGCTACGCCGGTTGACCGAATGCCTGGGTCGGGACCGCACCCGCCACCAGGTCGCTGAGGTGACCTCGCTCGGGCTGGTCCAGATGACCCGTAAGAAGGTGGGCACCGGGCTGCTGGAGGCGTATTCCAGCACCTGCGAGCACTGTAAGGGTCGCGGAGTGCTGGTATCCGCGGAGCCGGTGAACGTGCGCCAGCCGGCTCCGGCAGTGGTGTCGTCTGTGGCGTCGGGCGTGCCTTCGGGGGCCCGGGACTCCGGCAACGGGAACGGCCGTCGGGTTAAGTCCCGGGGACGTGGGGCAGGGGCTGTCGCCGCAGCAACGGAACAGACAGTGATCGAGGGGCTCCCCGGGGCAGACATCGCGGCTGATCAAGCCGCCGCGGACCACGTCGCTGAAGACCAGATTGCGGTAGACCCGGTAGACCCGGTGGCCCCGGATGACATGGAGGCACCGGCGGCCGACGCGCCGACAGTGCCCACGCAGCCGGCGACTCGCACGATGGCGCGGCGCCGTCGGGCCGCTTCACGTCCTGCCGGACCGCCCGCCACAGAGCTGGCGGAGAGTGCGGAGTCGACAGACCAGTCCTTCGCCGTACCGCACGCGAGGTGAGGACCCCGGTTTGACCGAGCTGAACGGCGGGCCGTACGCTCATTGGCGCGGCCCGCCAGCTCGGCGGCCCTGAGGTTTGTCCGCTGCGCAGGCAATATCAGGCGCAAGCTGCAGCCAGGTCACGTCACAGTCAGTCCAAGCACGCCGAACAGCCAGGAGTACCACCCGATGTACGCGATCGTGAAGACCGGTGGCAAGCAGTACAAAGTGGCCGTCGGGGACATCGTCGAGGTGGAAAAGCTTGACGGCGACCCTGGCACCGAGGTCAGCTTGTCCGCCGTGTTGCTCGTCAACGGTTCCAGCGTGACCACCGACTCGGCTGCTCTTGGCGCCGCCTCGGTCCGTGGGAAGGTTGTCGCGCAGGTCAAGGGACCCAAAATTCGGATCCACAAGTTCAAGAACAAGACCGGGTACCACAAGCGTCAGGGTCACCGGCAGCAGCTGACCCGCGTTGAGGTCACCGGCATCTCCTAGTGACCTTGCCATTCCGGTTCGGTGAGCCGGAATCGCCGTTTGATCATCGACCTTGAGAAACTCCTGACGAGGGTGTGAGCACCGATGGCACACAAGAAAGGCGCGTCCAGCTCCCGGAATGGCCGCGACTCCAACGCTCAGCGGCTCGGGGTGAAGCGGTACGGCGGCCAGCTGGTCAACGCGGGTGAGATCCTCATCCGCCAGCGCGGCACCAAGTTTCATCCGGGCGTGCACGTCGGGCGTGGTAGTGACGACACCCTGTTCGCGCTGGAGACGGGTGAGGTGCTGTTCGGCACCAAGCGGGGCCGGAAGACCGTCAACATCGTCCCGGTGCAGCCCTGAACCCGGGCCCCACATAACGCACCCGACGAGGGGCGGCCCGGCGGTGACCGGCCCGCCCCTCGTCGGTTTTTTATGAGGCAGTAACCGGTAACGCCGAAAAGAGGAGAAGCCAGAGGTGTCCCGCTTCGTGGATCGGGTGGTGATTCACGTCGCCGCGGGCGATGGCGGCCACGGCTGTGCATCGGTCCACCGGGAGAAGTACACGCCACTGGGTGGGCCTGACGGGGGCAACGGTGGTCACGGCGGTGACGTGGTGCTGGTGGTAGACCCCGGCGTGCACACCCTGCTCGACTTCCACTACCGGTCCCAGGCCCGGGCCTCGAGCGGCAAACCGGGCCAAGGCGGCCATCGCAACGGCGCCGTGGGCGAGGATCTCGAGCTGCGGGTGCCCGATGGCACCGTGGTACTCACTCCCGACGGCGAGGTGCTGGCTGACCTGGTCGGTGTCGGAACCCGATTCGTCGCCGTGGCGGGCGGGCACGGCGGCCTGGGCAACGCGGCGCTGGCTTCCAAGGCTCGCAAGGCACCGGGCTTCGCCCTGCTCGGTGAGGAGGGCGAAGCCCGGGATCTGGTACTTGAGCTCAAGTCGGTGGCTGATATCGGCCTGGTCGGCTTCCCCTCAGCGGGCAAATCCTCGCTGGTTTCGGTGCTGTCAGCGGCCCGTCCCAAGATTGCCGACTACCCGTTCACCACTCTGGTGCCCAACCTCGGTGTGGTCACCGCGGGGGAAACGGTGTTCACCGTCGCTGACGTCCCCGGCTTGATTCCCGGCGCCAGCCAGGGCAAGGGCCTCGGGCTGGAGTTCCTGCGGCACATCGAACGCTGCGCCGTGCTGGTGCACGTGGTGGACTGCGCGACCGTCGAGCCCGGCCGCGATCCACTGTCCGACGTGGATGCTTTGGAACACGAGCTCGCCGCCTACACCCCGTCGCTGGGTGGTGAACTGGTGTCTCGTCCCCGGCTGGTGGTACTCAACAAGATCGATGTCCCGGACGCCCGGGAGTTGGCCGAGATGGTGCGGCCCGAACTCCAGGCGCGCGGATTACCCGTGTATTGCGTCTCCACGGTGAGCACCGAAGGTCTACGGGAACTGCGATTCGCCCTCGGCGCAGCGGTGCGCCAGCACCGCGAGTCGCTGCCCCCCGCCGAACCGACCCGGGTGGTGCTTCGGCCTATGGCGGTCGACGAACAGGGCTTCAAAGTCATGGCCGACCCCGATCGACCCGAGGGATTCATCGTCCGGGGCGGGCGCCCGGAGCGGTGGATCCGTCAGACGAACTTCGACAACGCTGAGGCAGTCGGTTACCTGGCCGACCGGCTGGCTCGGCTCGGCGTCGAGGACGCCTTGGCGGGCGCAGGCGCTCGCGCTGGCTGCCCGGTCACGATCGGCCACGTCACCTTCGACTGGGAACCCTCCACCCCTGCCGGAGGGGGCGCGATCCGGCTGGGCGGGCGAGGAACGGACTGGCGGTTGGACAGCGACGAGCGGATCGGTGCAGGGCAGCGTAAGGCCGCCCGACGGGTGCGGCGCGAGCCGGTCGCCGGCGGTGAGGTCCCGCAGGAGTGAGCCCGACCCGGCAGGCGGTGGCGCAGGCGCGACACCTAGTGGTCAAGATCGGCTCATCGTCGCTCACCACGGCCGCGGGTGGGCTCGATCGGGCCAGGCTGGACACCCTGGTTGACGCGCTCGCCGCCCGCGTCGCAGCCGGCACCTACCTGGTATTGGTGTCCTCGGGTGCGATCGTCGCCGGGCTCGCCCCGCTGGGGCTGCGCCGGCGGCCGCGTGATCTGGCCACTCAACAGGCCGCCGCCAGTGTCGGGCAGCTGGCGCTCGGGTACGCCTACACGCAGTCCTGGGCGCGCCATGGCCGCACCGTCGGCCAGGTGCTGCTGACCTCTGATGACGTGGTCCGCCGCGCGCATTACCGCAATGCGCAGCGCACCTTCGCCCGGCTGCGTGGCCTCGGTGTCGTGCCGGTGGTCAACGAGAACGACACAGTAGTCACCGACGAGATCCGTTTCGGTGACAACGACCGGCTGGCCGCTCTGGTCGCGCACCTGGTGGGAGCGGAGGGGCTGGTGTTGCTCTCCGACGTCAACGGCCTCTACGACAGCGATCCCCGGCTCGGCACTGCTCGGCTGGTAGCAGAGGTGACTGGACCGGCTGATCTGCTCGGCGTACAGGTTGGCACCGGTGGTGCGCTCGGTACCGGGGGAATGGTTTCCAAGCTCGGTGCCGCGACGCTGGCCTCGCAGTCCGGTGTGCCGGTGCTGCTCGCCGCCGCGACGCAGGTCCGGCGAGCCTTGGGTGCAGCCGACGTCGGGACGGCATTCGCGCCCACCGGGTCGCGGTTATCGGCCCGCCGGTTCTGGCTGCGCCACGCGGCGGGGGCGGCCGGCCGGCTACAGCTCGACGACGGTGCGGTGAGCGCGGTGGTGCATCGTCGGCGTTCGCTGCTCGCTGCCGGCATCACCGGCGTGGAGGGTGACTTCGAGGCCGGCGACGTCGTGGAGCTGATCGACGGACAGGGCGTCGTGGTCGCCAGAGGAATGGTCGGGTTCGACGCCGCGGAGCTGCCCGACTTAATCGGCCGCTCCACCCGCGACCTCCCCCCCGAACTGCGCCGCGAAGTAGTACACGCCGACGATCTCGTGCCGGTGTAAACACCGGCTCGTGAGTGGGAAACAGTGTTACAGCACTCAACGCCACTCACGAGCAGTAGGCTCGGGAGCCGTGCAGCTTTCGACCGAGTCGTCGGCGGTTCAGGTCGTCGCCGACTGTGCGCGGCGTGCGCAGCGCGCCGCTCCTACCCTGGCTACCGCGTCCGATCAGGCCATCGACGCCGCGCTGGATGCAATGGCCCTGCGGCTGATCAGCTCCGCCGCTGAGGTGCTTGCTGCCAACGCCGCAGACATCGCCGCGGCTGAGCAGTCGGGGATGAGCCCGGCGCTGATCGACCGGCTGCGGCTGGGACAGGCGCGGCTGGCTGAGATGGCCGGCCAGCTCGTCCTGTTGGCCCGGATACCGTTCCCGGCCCGGGACCGGGTACTGGAAGACCGTCCAGACGGGTTGCGGCTGATCGAGCGCCGCCGCCCGGTCGGCGTGGTGGGTGCCACCTTCGAGGCCCGCCCCAACGTCACCGTCGATGTCGCCTCTCAGCTGGTGAAGTCCCGCAATGCCGGGGTGCTGCGCACTGGGTCGGCGGCCCTGCGCTCCGCGCTGGCGTTGTGTGAGCATGTCCTCGCGCCCGCGCTGACCGACGCCGGGTTGGACCCGGATGCCGTGCAACTGGTGCCTGACCCGCGCCGGGACAGCGCCGTCGCCCTCGTACAGCGGGCCGAGCTGATCCCGCTGGTGATCGTGCGGGGCAGCGGCGAGACCACCCGGATGTTGGCTGCTGAGGGAGCCCGTCACGGGGTTCGGGTGCTGGCCCACGCCGACGGCGGTGGTGTGCTCTACGTCGACGCGGCCGCTGATCCCGTGCTGGCCGTCGAGTTGCTGGTGGCCGGGCTGGACCGGTTGGGCGTGTGCAACCGGGTCAATCTCCTGCTGGTCGCCGACGGCGTGCCGGATCGGTTATACGCTGCGCTGCTCGATGCTGCCAGCCAGCGCGGGATCGCATTGTCCCTGCCGCCGCACGACCACCCGCTGGGACACGAGTGGGCGTTGGACACCGGGCGGGAGGCGACGCTGACCGTGAGCCGGGTGACCGGTCCCGCACACGCTGCACACGTCGCGAACCGGGAAACCTCCGGACTTGCCGCCACGATCGTCACCCATGATGAGGCCGCCGCGAATGAGTTCCTGGACAGCTACGCCGGCACCGGAGCGTTCTGGAATGCCAGTACCCGGCTGCTCGACGGGTTCAAGCTTCGGCGCGTCCCGGAGACCGGGATCAACGTCGATCGGGTGCCGGGGCCGCGTGGACCGGTCACCTTCGCTGACCTGTACCTGCGGCAGTTCGTGATCATCCCGGCGCACTGGCCTTCCGGATGAGACCGACGTAACCGGCGACGGCGAGTGCCGCCAGCGTCCACACCAGCGCCTGGAGTACCCAGGTGGATGCGGTGAACGCTTCGCCGGCTGGACTGGATGTGTCGAAATCGCAGCGGTTGCCGATACGTGCCGGGGTTAGCGGCACGCTGCGGTCGATGCCGACTCCGATCTGCTCGACCAGGGAGCACGGCGACCCGGGATTCTGAGCTTGGCTGGTGTGTGCGGTGACGTAGCGGCCCGGACCCAGGGAGGTGTGCCCGGCGGCGATACCGAGCCCCGCCGCGATCAGGAGGACTAGGACGAGGGCGACGACAGCGCGACTACTTCGGTAACCGTATCCGGCGAGTGCTCCCCAGAGCCAATGCGCGCCTTTGCCCAGTGGGCCGCCGATGTCGCCACGGCGGCGCAGATCCTGCTGCTGGCAGATGAGTACTTCCCGAGCGGCGGATTCGTGGCCACTGGCCCTCAGCGCAGCGGCCAGCTGGTGGTAGGGCTGAGGTCGATAGGCCCGGCTGTGGTGGATGATCAGGTGTAGCCACTCACGCCAGTCGACCGCATGAAGGGACGTATAGGCAAGGCCGGATAGCGTGAGCTGATGGGCTGGCGCTGCGCAGCGTGACGTCTTGGCCGCAGCGTGTGGGCAGATTACCTGGGCCGGCAGGAACAGGTGCTTGGCTTCGGCGTCCTCTAGGTCAAGTACAGGGCCGGCCGGGTTGGTCAGTTGCGCCTGGCTGAGGTTGAGTTGTCCGCTGAGGTGGGCGTCGGCGAGTCGCACCGCTCCGTCTTGGCTGTGTCCGGTGGCGATGAGTCCCTCGGCGAACATGTCGCTGTCGACCTGCAGGTGATCGCCGATGAGGGCCCGGCCGGCTTGGTTGGTCAATTTCGCGTGGCTGAGGTTGAGTTGTCCGCTGAGGTGGGCGTCGGCGAGTCGCACCGCTCCGTCTTGGCTGTGTCCGGTGGCGATGAGTCCCTCGGCGAACATATCGCTGTCGACCCGGAGGTGGTCGCCGATGAAAGCGGCGCCGGCGGCGTTGGTCAGTTCTGCGCGGTCGAGGTTGAGCTGGCCGGTGATATGGGCGTCGGGCAGCCGCACCACGCCGTCTTCGCCGTGGCCGGTGGCGGTGAACCCGTCGAGGTACACCCCGCCGTCGACTTCCAGATGGTCGCCGATCAGCGCCGGCCCGACCGGGTTGATCAGCGTCGCGCCGGCTAAGTTGAGTTGACCGCTGATATGAGCGCCGGGTAGCCGCACCGCGCCGCGCTCATAGTGGCCGCTCGCGGTGAAGCCCTCGGCGAGCACCAGGCCACCGTCGACATGGAGCCCGTCGCCGATGAGGGCCGGCCCCGCTTGGTTGGCAAGCTCGGCACCATTGAAATTCAGTTGTCCGATGATGTGGGCGCCCGGCAGCCGGACCGCGCCGAGCTCGCCGTGTCCGGTGGCGATGAAGCCCCCGCCGAAGACGTCGCCGTCGACGTGCAGCCCGTCGCCGACAAGGGCCGGGCCGGTCTCGTTAGTCAGGCGCGCACCGTTGAGATTGAGCTGGCCTTTGACGTGGGCGCCGAGTAGGCGTACGGCACCGTAGTCGCTCTGTCCGGTGGCCGTGAACCCGTCGCCGAGCAGCACATCGCCGTCGACCTGGAGGCCGTCGCAGTCCAGCGCACACAGCTGCGAACCCGCCAAGGTCAACCACGGTAGGCGGGCGCTGACCATCAGCACAGGGCGCTCGAAGACGCAGCCTCGCAGCTCAATGCCCACTGCGGCCGGAACATGGGTGAGGTCAAGCATTCCGGTGATCCGCGCGCCATGGACCCGAACGCCCAGCGGATCAAGGCGCTCACCAGTGCGGCCCAGCACCAACTCCCGCAGCAACTCGGCGCGGATGGTGTACCGGGGGTTCTCCGTTGCTGCTAGCTGCTCGACGGTGAGCTTGCTGTACTCGACCGCACAGCCAGATGCCAAGGCATCGATCAGCGCGGGTTCCCTCGATGTGGCCTCGCTGAGACTCCTGCTCGCCAAAGACTGTCCCACCGCCGGTTGCCCCCTGAGTTCAGGCCCGCTGAGCGTCCAGCTTATCGCCGCCGGAGCTGACCCCAAGCGGCTCGCCTAGGCTGCGCCCATGTCCGGCCGGCGACTCGGGATCATGGGCGGGACCTTCGACCCGATTCACCATGGTCACCTCGTGGCCGCGAGCGAGGTGCAGGCCCGTTTCGAGTTGGACGAGGTGGTGTTCGTGCCCACCGGGATCCCGTGGCAGAAAGATGATCGGGAGGTCAGCCCAGCCGAAGACCGCTACCTTATGACGGTCATCGCGACGGCGTCCAACCCGCGGTTTTCCACCAGCCGGGTCGACATCGAACGCCAGGCTCCCACGTTGACCGTCGACACGCTCACGGACCTGCGCAGCCAGTTTCCCGATGATGAGATGTTTTTCATCACCGGCGCCGATGCGCTGGCGCAGATCCTGTCCTGGAAGCGCGTCGACGAGCTATTCGCGCTGGCCCATTTGGTCGGGGTGACCCGCCCGGGGTTCCACCTCGACGGCCAACACCTGCCGGACCAGGCAGTCAGCTTGATAGAGGTGCCTGCCATGGCGATCTCCTCCACGGACTGCCGGCAGCGCGTCGGGCGCGGCCAGCCAGTCTGGTACCTCGTGCCCGACGGGGTGGTCCAGTACATCAGCAAGCGCGGGCTATACCGGCATTAGGCGGAGATGCCTCCGCGACCTCGTCGATGAAGAAGTCCGCTGGCAGGGGTGAGCACGAGATCGTTCCTGGTCGACGGCATCGATGTTGCTGCTGGTATTACCGGCCACACTTCTCGCAGACGAGCCCACCCCACGGGCCGTCGACGAAAATATGTCCGTCGCACTCATAGCGGCGGTCGTGGTCGCGGACTTCGCGGTGCATCCATCCGGGCCGCCCATCGTCTTTGTCGCCGCCGCCACGAATGACTAGATATTCAGCCATGGGCTCTAGCTCCATTCCTTGCATGGGCACCAAGACACGCCCTGAGGGCAATAAGTTTGGTTCACCCCATCACGAGAGTGCCGGACGGTCGAGTAATGGTCATCATCTCTACAGATCAATTTCCAAGTACCGCGGATCAGGCAGTGCCACTACACCAAATGATGTAAGTTGAGGGGGTTCCTAAATCTGTAGCTTGGCTGTGCCTGGACCGCTAGCCGTCGAACGGTACGGCCATCGCCCATGAACGGTCACAGCCATTTCGAGGCTGACATCCGCACGACCGGGTGCCTCCACCTGTCGGCCACGAGCGTGCGCGCTCCTGGGGGAGGGGTCGCAGGTGGCGCCAGTGTATTTGCAGGCGCCGCTGGATTCTCTTTCAGGTATGCGGGCGAACAGAGTGGGCACAAAAGGGGCGAGCCGGGACGAATCGCCTAGTGCCGGGTCGGTGTGTTGGGTTGATGTGTCGAGCACCGATCCGGTCGGTAGCCGGGAATTCTACAGCGGGTTATTTGGCTGGACCTACCAAATCCACTCTGGCCAGCGCCGCCAGGAGTACGTGACCGCATTGTGTGGCGGTCGCCCGGTGGCTGGTCTGTCGGGAACTCCGGTGCAGACGGGTCAACCCGCGGCCTGGACGCTGTACTTGGAAAGCGCCAACGTGACGCGCACCGCGCAGGTGCTCGGTAGGCTGGGTGGCCGGGTCTTGTCGGGGCCGACGGAGGTTCCAGGACAGGGCAGGGTGCTCATCGGAGTAGACCCGACGGGCGCCGTGGTTGGTTTCTGGCAGCCCGCACGACCATCGATGTTGCGCCGGACCGTCCCTGGATCGCTGTACTGGGCTGAGCTGGATACCTGGAACGGCCCACGGGCTGATGAGTTTTTTGCGAACCTGTTCGGCTACCAGCAGCGGCAGATCGGTGACGGCATCGAGGTGGACTACACCACCTGGTCACGCGACGGCAAGACGATGCTGGGCAGGCTAGAAATGGACGAGAGCTGGGCGGACCCGGACAGCGCTGCGCACTGGATGCTGCACTTCGCGGTGGACCCGCAGATCGGCGCGGACGCAGCGGCCTATCGGGTCCTTGCGTTGGGCGGCCGGGTGGACATCGATCCCTACGACACCGAGCTGGGGCGAATCGCCCGGGTCGCTGACCCTTCCGGAGCCACCTTCGCGCTGATCGACCCCACCGATCGGGTCGATGCAGAAACCGACCTCGCGGCCGGCTCGGCTCGGGTAGACGATCCCTACGACGACTGAGGGTCCGGCCTCGCCGGCCGTTCTGGAATCGGTCCGAACTTTCGATGAAGATCTCGCGAGTGGCGTGGTGCTCGAAATGGTTGGGCTAAGGTAGGTCGGCGGATAGCTCGACGACCCCAATGCGCCATCGCATCCAGCGGGCGCGGGCAACTAAAAAAGGAGCGGCCATGGCTTCGGCTCTTGTCAATCGCAGGTACTATCTGCGGCGGCGCCCGCAGGGCCTATGCGCCGAGTCCGACTTCGCACTGGTGAGAGAGGAAGTACCAGAGCTTAAACCCGCGCAGGCGCTCGTGCGTACGCTGTACTTGTCGCTGGATCCGACAATGCGTATATGGATGAGCGATCACCGCAGCTACATGCCGCCGTCGCCGGTGGGCGCGGTGATGCGAGGCGTGGGTATCGGCCAGGTAGTCAAGTCCCGACGTGACGACCTGCCGGTCGGCTCGCTGGTCGCCGGACTGACCGGATGGCAGGACTACTGCGTCGCCGACGACGACGGCCTCGAGCTGCCGCTCGCGGTTCTGCCTGACCCGCTGCCGGCGCCGCTGCCGGCCTTCCTCGGCGTGCTGGGTGTTACCGGTGGTATTACCGCCTACATCGGCATGGACATTGTGAAGCCACAGCCTGGCGAGACCGTCGTCGTCTCCGCCGCCGCCGGTTCGGTGGGCTCGGTGGCCGGCCAGATAGCCAGAGCGAAGGGCGCGCGCGTCGTCGGCATCGCTGGAGGGCCGCAGAAGTGCCATCACGTGACCACGGCTCTGGGCTTCGACGCCTGTGTCGACTACAAGGCGAGCGACTGGCGTGCCCAGCTCGACGCTGCCACGCCCAACGGTGTGGACGTCGGTTTCGAAAATGTCGGCGGTGAGATCATGGACCACGTGCTCATGCGCCTCAACGTCGGCGCACGTATTGCATTGTGCGGTATGATATCCCAGTACAATCACTACAACAGCGCCGACGACGCGCCGGGCTGGATGCCCCAGTACCACATTGTGCGGGTCATGGCGCGACGCGCGAGTATCCAAGGCTTCCTGGTGATTGACCATGCAGACCGTTACGGCGAAGCGATCGAATATCTTGCCGGCCTCATCGCCGAGGGCAAGCTCACCTACCACGAGACCATCCTCAACGGCCTCGAAAACGCCGTCAAAGCGCACAACATGCTCTACGCCGGCGGCAACACTGGAAAGCTGCTACTCAAAGTGACCGAGGTCGCCGACTAATGCTATTCCTTTCGTTCAGTCCGCCGCTGCCACCCGCAGTTCGTTGCGCAGTATATCAGCAACTCGTGATGGCCGGCTCAAGAACGGGGAGTGGGATGTGTCGAGACGCTCGACGCGGTGCGCCCGTCGCGCCGTCTGCTCCTGAGCGGCGGGCGGGATTGCGCAGTCTTTCTCGCAGATCACATAGGTGCTAGAGATGTTGCGCCAACTGGCTTGGGTCAACGGCTGCGACACCGCTGCGAGCGATTGGTGTCCGAGGCGGGCGATTGCCGCTTTGGCGGTAGGCGGGTCGACGTCCCCGTAGAAAATCTCACGCGGTCGAAGTGGATCGATGTACCCCTCAGCCTCGTGCATCTCCCACCATGGCGGAGGTATGCCGTGTCTCGCGCCGAGAAGCGAATCTCCTACGTTGCCCTGCCATGCACAGAGGTAAACCAGATGTCTCACCTTTCCCATGCCAACCAGCGCCTCGGTGACAGGTGCACCGCCGTAGGAATGGGCGCAGACAACCACTGGCCCGTCGACGTCCGCGACAATAGATCGAACGATCTCTGCATCGTTATACAGATCCCCCAGCTTGGACGGATCGTGGCCGCTGCTCGGCAGCGCAATCGTGCGGATGTCGACGCCGCTGAGCCGCTCGATCACCAGGTCCCAGCACCAGGGACCGTGCCAAGCCCCGTGCACGAGTACAAGGGTCGGAACTGAAGCCACGATCGCCTCCCGCTGCTCGACATTCAGCAAGCGCGGCCTATACCGCTGATTGTGATCGGTTTTTCGATGAGGTGTGGTTCGGGCTCAGCGCCGTGTGCGGCGAACCAGGGAGCGTATGCCGGCGCATCCGGGCACAGTGTCCACTTCCGGCCGACCCGGTCAACGCCTATCGGGTACACGGTCAGGGCGCCGTCGGCCTCGATGTGTAAACGGATAAAATGTTTGAGGTCCTGGTGGTGTTGGGCTGCGTATCCCTCTGTTCCGTGCAGGCCAAAGCAGTTGGCGACCCAGAGGTAGCCTGACATTCCCACCATTCCTCCGATTCCACCCACCAGGAAGATCAGGCCGAGGAAGGCGACCAGGGACCACGCTCCCCGAAGCCCGAAGGCAGACGACAGCCAAGAGGAGGCGATCATGAACCCGGCCGCGCTTGCCAACTGTACCGTCGTATGGACAGTCCCGACGAGGAAACGGCGCAGGCCACGGGCGTCGTGGGCGAAGCGCACCATTCCCACCAGCACCACGATCACCAGCGGGATGAGCAGGAACAATGTCGGGCTCTGCCACACCGCGTGCAGCACGTCGCTGAGACCCAGAGCGACGTGACGGTCTTGGAGATGCAGCCCCAGCATCAACGCCAACAGTACCTGGACGGCGCCGAATACCCCGGCAAGGGGAAGGTTGTATGGAGCGAGCAGCCAGATCCGCTTTCTGAGCCGTTTCGATTCCTCCGGTGACGGATAAGTGGTCGCTTTGCGGTAGGCGATGGGCCCGGCTGGGCCGGGAAGGTCCATGCGCTCGGGCAGGTTGTGGGTGGGATGTAAGAAGGCGCCGCCGCCGCCGGAGGTGATGTGCTGACGAGTGCCATCCTCCTGTTCGTATCGGGCGTAGTAGTGCTTTCCACTCTTGATGTACACCACCAGCCGGGCACCACAGGGTGTGATGATCTCGCGTTCGAGGAACTCCACATCCCGGTCGGAATGGATCTCGGTGCCCTTCCTGCCGCTGTCGACCTCCTTGGCCGTACACAGGATGATCCGATCACCGGGCTTCACATGGGACAGCGCGACCCCAGCGAAGTACCGCAATTGGGCTTCGTCGATATAGGACCCGAACTGGATGTCGACGCCCCAGAGCCACCAGCGGTTCGGAAGTTTGAGCGCGAAATAGCTCCGACGCTGCACCGTTTTCCATCCGCCGATCCAGCGCTTGCGGCAGAAGATGCTGGTGAAGTTGACCAGCCCGTCGTACCAGTCATGGCTTCCCGGAATGGCGAAGAGCTCGGGGGCTTCTCCCGCGGCGCACGGCAGCGCCGCCTGGTACGGACCGAGCATGCGGTTCTGGTACTCC
>DASUII010000273.1:0-5396 GCA_036279835.1 Pseudonocardiaceae bacterium | reverse complement strand
CATGGCCGGCATCGCCGGGCTCGTCGTCCTGGCCTGGGCCGTCGGGCACTTCTCCGGCGGCGATCCGGTCGTCTACCCGGTCGGCCTGCTGCTGGCCGCGCTCGCCGCGGCCGGCCTGGTCGCCGCGGCGGCCGGACACGGCGTCATCGCCGCGCTCACCAGCATCCGGCCGCTGCGCTGGGTCGGCGTCAGGTCGTACGGGATCTACCTGTGGCACTGGCCGGTGATCGCGCTCGGCACCGCGCTGGCCGGGCGGGGAGCCAACTCACCCTGGTCGTGGCTAGTCGAGACGGGTGTCACAATCGCCCTGGCGTCGGCCTCGTGGCGGTTCATCGAGACACCCATCATGCGGAACGGTCTGGGTGTCACCGTCCGGCATTGGATACAGCTCATCGGCGCGGCCAGCCGTCGGCCGCCAGCGAGCCCGGCACGACGCGCCGTCCCGGTCACAATGGCCGCGACCGTGGCCATCACCTTCGTGCTGGCCTGCTACGGCGTGGCCCGGCCACCCGCGGCGGCTGCCCCGGGCGGGCTGCTCCGCCAGGTGGCCAACGGCGAGCGGGTAAGCAGCGAGTCCCGGTCGACTCCGGCGGCTCCCTCGCCCTCGTCCGCCCCGTCACCGGTCGGCCGCGCGTCGGCCAGGGCCACGCCGACGCCCGCGGCGTGCCGGCCCGCACAGCCGCGGGTCTCCGGTAGCCAGGTGACGGCGGTCGGCGACTCGGTCATGCTCGCCTCGGCGACAGCGCTCGAGGCGGCGCTGCCCGGTGTCTACATCGACGCCAAGGTCGACCGGCAGATGCCGACCGGGCTGACGCTGGTCAGGAGCCTGGCCGCCGCGGGCCGGCTCCGCCATGTCGTCGTGGTCAGCCTCGGCACCAACGGCCCTATCACCGCCCGCCAGCTCCGGCAGCTGCAGCGCGCCGCCGGACCTGGTCGCGAGCTCGTGCTGGTCAGCACGTTCGGCCCGCAGGCCTGGGAGCACGCGGTCAACACGGTGCTCGCCGCGGCAGCCCGGCACCGCAAGCACACCGAACTGGCCAACTGGCACGCGGCCATCGCGGCCCGTCCCGCGCTGCTCTGGCCGGACGGCATCCACCCGCGCCCGGCCGGCGCCCGCCTCTACGCCCGCGTCGTGCGCGCCGCGATCAAGGCCGGTCTGGCAGGCAGTCAACGGCCGTCGTGCGCGGCCTCCCCGAACGGATCAGCCTGACGCCATGATTTTGCCCACGGCTGCTGTAGGATCTCACGTCACGTGACATGTTGATCTTGTTTGACCTGGGCTTTCTCAGTTGTCTCACGGCGATTGCACCAAGATCAATCTCAAATTCGTGGCATTTCCTCAGCCGTAACCGCTCCAGCTGCCAGGCGTCGCGCGCCCGTGACCTGCGGAACCTCAGCGGGGCCTGCCGTATGCGCCACCCGTACGACATCGACCGTGAGATTTGGCCACCGAATCTGAGACCCTACACGCTCGTGTAGGGCTTCACGACGCATGACATGTCGATCTTGCACTACCAGGGCTTCCTCGGCTGTCTCACGGCGATGACACCAAGATCAGTCTCAGACTCGTGGCATTTCCTTGCCGTCAGCCGCGCCGGCGCGGTGGCGGCCATGGTCGAGGTGCGCTGGTGGCAGAGGGCGCGGCGGCGAGCCGCCGGGGCCGTCACCGCCAGGTGATTCGGAACCTGGCCTTGTCCGAGGGTCGCAGCGTCACGGTGCCGTCGGGTCCGAGGTCGGCCAGCCCGGCGCGACGGCATGCGTCCAGGAACTCGGTGAAGTCCAGGCGCGACACCTCTGCCCGTGTCTGCGCGGACAGCCGGTCGTAGAGCTCGTCGGCGGTCAGCGTGGGGTCGAACGCGTCTCGGTGGCCAACCAGATCCGCTAGGACGTACTCCTGACTGGGGGTGAGCCTGACCTTCTCGATGTCGAAAAGGCTCGGCACGATGGCCGCCACCGCGGCAGCGGGAATCCCGGTCGCGCCGACGGCGACGAGCAGTCCAGCTAGCAGAGCACCGACCAGGACGCCCTTCACTGACGAACCGGCAAGTTTCACCTGCCAGCCACCCGGCCGGAACTCGAGCGTCGCCTCGGTAGAGCGGTTCTCTGCGTGACCTCGCACGGCGTCGAGGAACGCGTTTTGTCCACGCCTTCCCTCGTAGGTGTCGGGGAACAGTTTCTGCCAGAACTCCTCGAGCTCGGCGCTGGTGACTTCGACATCACTTGTTGGGGTGGGGGTGGCAATTAGCGTCTCGACGATGCTGACGGGCTCGTCTTCCATCGGATTCCTCCTCGGCACCCCGATCACGGCGGATAGGCCCCAAAGTCCACGAAAAATTCCTCAGTCAGGATGTGGCCGACGGGCACCTGAACACCAGGGTTCCCCGTGAGCAATCGCACGTCTTCCCGGGCGGTCGGCATCCGCGTGGACAGGTGCTCTTCGATGGCTGCGCCGGCGACCGACGTGCAGACGAGCAGCACCGGAACCGGGGACAGTCCCACACGCAGGACGATCAGGGACCCACGCTCGCCGTCGTCGCCGGCCATGGTGCCCGGCGCGAAGGCGACCCGTTCCTTGTCGCGACGCCACAGGTCGAACAAGATGCTGGGCGAGAGGTCGAATAGACCGCTCAACTGCCAGCGCTTCAGGGAGCGATTCCACCGGCTCAGCCAGGGTTCGTCACCGAGGAAGGCGAGCGACACGTTGCAGTACGCCTCCATCCCTCGCGGCAAGGAGCGGACGAGGTCGCCCATCTGCTGGGGGTCGTTGACGACGGTGAGCTCGACGTTGCCTGACGATGTGGCTGTCCTCAACGTGACGACCGGCTCCCAGCCCAGGCCGTTGAGCATCCGGGCATCGCTGTCGCCGAAGGAGAACTGGTCCAGCAGTCGGCCTGCCGATCTGACCGATGCGAAGACGTGCCGGACTCCGAGCATCTCCGAGACCACATCCATCCGTCCGGTTCCGAGCACGTCGGCGAAATGCCTCAGGACCGCGGGGCGTGGGGCGGCCCGGACGATGAGCCGCTCTCGAGACCAGGTCTCGAACATCTCATCCGCCACTGTCTCGTCATCGCGGGAGGCCAAGAGCGAACCGATTGGCGCGCCGTTCGCCTCGACGGCCTCGACGACGCGGGCTAGGTGGGGCCGATGGCCGTCGTACTCCAAGGTCGGCGCGCCACTGACGGCAAGAAGGTTGGCGACTTCGCGGTAGAGGAACTGGACGCAGGATGTCTGCAGTCCTTCGGGCAGGTCCGGCGACTGGGGATGACGGTCCCACTCGTCGACTTGGGCTGCGTCCGGGACGTGGTCGATGCAGGCCGTCCAAGCGGCGGTCCAGAACTGGGCGTCGAGGTGTGCGTGCAGCAACGAGAGGCGTTCGTCTGGGCGCTCCAACCGTTGTGGCCACCAAGCCTGGGAGCCGGAGTTGGCGTCGGCCACGAGCCGTTGGAGGACCGGCGGCTGCATGCAGGCCAGGAGGGCTGCCTGCACCATCAGTTCCTTGCGCTGTGACGTGTCAGGCCCGGGCGCGAGCTCGCTCGCATCCTTGAACCATCCCTCGTACCGGGGGTAGCCGGCCAGAAGGCTTGTGTCGGATCCGGCTACCGTCCACAGGCTCTCGAATGTTGCGAAGGCCTCGTGGGTGCCCCGGCAGGATCCGACCAGCCTGTTCAGCTGGTCGTCCTCGGCGAAACTCTCATCCGGCCCAACGCCGCGGGCGATGGCGACGCGTGCAGCCAAGAGTACGCCGTAGGCTGTCACGTCATTGAGGGTGGCGTGCATCGCCTCGTGGGCGGTGACCAACCTAGCTCCGACCGAGCCCGCGCTCCCCTGGAGCGCCACCGACCACCGGTCGAAGCTGTTGTAGCTACCCGCACCATGGTCAGACTCACTGTGCAGCAGCGCAGAGAGTGCCGCGTCGGTGCCGACGGACTGGGAGCGTTCGACGCCGCTCATTCGTTTAGCATGACAGGTTGCGCGAGGCGGCGGAATGGTGCCGAGAGCTGCCGGACGGGCGGGTGGTCACCGGCGGCGATTTCGGCGGCGACGGCCGGGTGCTGATGTGGGACCCGGGTGACCCGGGGGCCGTCTCGGTCGAGCTCGGCTGCCACGAGGGCGGGGTGACGGCGGTGGCGGTGCTGCCGGACGGGCGGGTGGTCACCGGCGGCTACGACGACCGGGTGCGGCTGCGGAATGTGCAGAGCAGGTCAACCGGCACTCTGCTCGCATGCTCCGCACACGTGCTCGCCACCTTCCCCTCCCCGTCTGGAGCGCGCCTCCCTATCGGTCATGCACCGGGGCGGAGTTTCATGCTGGAAGGTAGGCGCAGCGGCACAGAACACGCCTGGAGCCCGGCAACGGCAGTGAGGTTAGGCAGCTCGCCAGCGGCAGCCGGGGGCGGAGAGCCGCTGCGCAAGGTGACTGCGCCAGCCCCATAGGACAGCGAAGAAAGGCTCGCAGCGTGATAACGGTCCGTCACCACTCCTACGGTCGTCGCCTTAGTACCAGCTCGGCCAACTGGCTGGGCCAAGTCCAGGCGGGACCTGTGATGGCTCGGCTGCCGCCGTCAAGCCCAGCCGCCATCAGGCGACCGGCCGGATAGCGCCGAAGATTCCGCGCCGTCTAACGATGAAAGTCACAGGCAGCCCACCCGTTCGGCCGCGGGTCATGAGCTTCGGCGCGATCAGATTCGCGCGAGATGTCCTCCGCGGGCCTCCCACTTTCTCAGCCGCACTGCACATGTGCAACCGAGGTGCAGGCATCCCTGAGAAGGTGCAGCCGAAAATGAGGCCCTACAGCAGCACGGGTGCAGGCATCTTTGAGAAAGTGCAGTCTTAAATGCGACCCTACAAGCATGTAGGTTCCCTGTTTTCGCGTCACCTGGTACTGCCGTGACCTGCGACGACGTTCAACGTCCCAGCCCGTTACATCGCGCGTTGTCCCACGATCGTGTCACGTCAATCAGTCTTAGCCTGCCGCCTTGGGTGATTAGGCACGGCCGGGCGGAGGGTTGTTAGCGACCTCGTTATTTGGTGATCTCGTGGCAGCGCTCCGTGAGCACGGTTCGGCAACGCTTGATGGGCACTGCTGTCACTTTCGCCGCCCTCACTCATTACTGCGGGGAGTCACCGATGAGGTATGCGAACAGCGGTGAGGGTCGCCGACGCGTTCGCACCCGGGACCCGTGGCCGGTCACCGTGAGCGGGCCTGCCGCGTGGCGCGGAAACCACAGGCGGTGGCTCATGCGGCACGGACGATGCAGGGCATGGTGCAGTGGCCGGGTGCGGGGGCGCGGGCCGGTCCTGCCGGTGAGCCGCCGAAGGTGCTGGCCACCGCCGTCAGCGCCCAGCGCATCCGGGTGAGCGCGGTCTCGGGGTGCTCGCCGTAGGCCTGCGCGA
>DASUII010000272.1:0-19527 GCA_036279835.1 Pseudonocardiaceae bacterium | reverse complement strand
CCGCGCCGCGCACCGCGTAGTGGGTGTTGGCGAACTCGATCGCCAGCGGCTCACCGAGCAGCGGCGAGCCACCCCCCGGAGCCCCGTCGGTCTGATCAGCACTCATTTTTCTTATGGTAGTTCACTGTTGTAACCATAAGGTATGCGTGCCATCATATAACTGTGGAAAGCGACTTCAAACGTTAGGTCCACAGGCTGGGGCAGAGGAGCGAGCAGCTGATGCGGGTCACCGAACTGTGGCGCTACCCCGTCAAGTCGATGCGGGGAGAGCGGCTCGACGACGCCGTGCTCACTGACGACGCCGTGCTCACTGACGACGGTGTCACCGGCGACCGCCTTGCGCACGTCTACGGACCCCGCGGCGTGCTCACCGCACGCACCCGACCCCGCCTGCTCGGGCTGGCGGGCACCCTTGGCTCGGCCGGTGAGCCGCTGGTCAACGGTCGCCCCTGGAACGACCCGGCGACCGCGGCGGCCGTCCGGGAAGCGGCGGGTGCGGGGGCCCGGATGGCCGGTTACGACGGACCCGAGCGTTTCGACGTGCTCCCGTTGCTCGTCGCCACCGACGGCGCCATCAAGGCGCTCGGCGTGGACGGTCGGCGGCTGCGGCCCAACATCGTGCTGGGCAGCGTGCCCGGCCTGGCCGAACGTTCCTGGCCCGGCCAGGCGTTGCGGATCGGCGAGACACTGATCGGTGTGCAGTCGGTCCGCGGTCGCTGCATCATCACGACGATCGACCCCGACACCGGCGAGCAGGACCTGGACGTCCTGCGCAGAATCCACCGCCAGTTCGACGGAACGATGGCTCTCAACTGCTGGGTCGTCCGCGGCGGCCGGATCCGGGTCGGGCAGCGAGCCGAAGTCATCGATTTCGATGCCGATCCCCCTCCGGGCGGAGGATGGATCACCGGGAAGCCCTATCGGGTAACCGCTGCCGACTGAGCAGGTTCAGAGGAACAGGGTCGGGACGGCCGGCTCGCCGGGGGACAGGCGTAGGCCGTCCCAGGGCAGACTGGTCAAGGCCGCGGTGACGCGTTCACGGCCATCCTGGATGGTGGGCCGTGAGCCCACCGGCTGCCCTTCGCGCAGCAACGGCACCGGCAGCACCCGGTCGTGTGCTTCCAGCTCTGGTTGCTTTCCCTGCCGGAACACCACCTCCTCGACCGCGGTACCGCTGGGCTTGTACCGGCGCAGCGCGCTCTTGGCTCCACCCCGGGAGACTTTGGCTGTGCTGCGCTTGGCCACCGGCTGCCCGTCCACCTCGACCAGCTTGTAGACCATCCCCGCGGTCGGCAGGCCCGAACCGGTCACGACCGACGTGCCGACCCCGTAGGAGTCCACCGGTTCGGCGCGCAGCGCCGCGATCGAGTACTCGTCGAGATCGCCGGAGACGACGATCTGCACATTCGGCGCACCCAGCCGGTCGAGTTGCTCGCGAGCCTGCCGGGCCAGCTCCCCGAGATCCCCGGAATCGATCCGGATGGCTTGTAGCCCCGGACCGGCGACGTCGATAGCGGTAGCGATGCCATCGGTGATGTCGTAGGTGTCGACCAGCAAGGTGGTGTCCGTGCCCAGCGCCCCCACCTGCGCGGTGAACGCGTCCGCTTCGCTGTCATGCAGCATGCTGAAGGCGTGCGCCGCGGTGCCGGTGGTTGGTATGCCGTAGCGCTGCCCAGCGGCGAGGTTGGACGTCGCGCTGAAACCGCCCAGGTAGGCCGCACGGGCGGCGGCCACGGCGGCCTCCTCGTGGGTGCGCCGGCCCCCCATCTCCACCAACGGGCGCTGCCCGGCGGCGCTGGCCATCCTGGCCGCCGCGGAGGCCACCGCGCTGTCATGATTGAGCACCGAGAGCACCAGCGTCTCCAGCATCACCGCCTCGGCGAAGCTGCCGGTCACCGTCAGCACCGGGGAGCCGGGGAAATACAGCTCGCCTTCGGGGTAGCCGTCGATATCGCCGCGGAACCGGTAGCTGGCCAGCCAGTCCAGGGTGCGGGCGTCAAGCATCCGGTGCAGGAACGCCAGTTGCTCATCGCCGAACTGGAACCGAGCCACCGCATCGAGCAGCCGGGGGATACCGGCGACGATTCCGTATCGGCGGCCCCGCAGCCCCCGGGTGAAGACCTCGAACGTGCAGCGCCGCGAAGCTGATCCGTCCGCCAGCGCACTGGCGAGCATCGTCAACTCGTACTGGTCGGTGAGCAGCGCGGTGCTGTTCGGCGTATACCGGGGCATCTGGTGAGCTTATGACCAGCGTTGGTGGGAACATTGGTGCTATGACCACACCCGTCGAACTGGAACAGACCCAGGTCGACCCAGCGGTGAACGAGGTCGAGTCGCAGGACCGGCCTTGGCTGTCGATCGTCTGGAACGACCCGGTGAACCTGATGTCCTACGTCACCTACGTGTTCCAGAAACTCTTCGGATACAGCCGCGACGAAGCCACCAAGTTGATGCTCGACGTCCACCACAAGGGCCGGGCGGTGGTGACCCAGGGCTCTCGGGACAAAGTGGAGGTCGATGTCGCGAAACTGCACGGCGCCGGGCTCTGGGCGACCATGCAGCGGGACGTGTGAACGGCTGGCGGCGTCGCGGCGGGCTGCTGGTGGCGCACCTGACCGAGCGGGAGGCCGGGCTCCTACGGGGAATGGTCGGTCAGGTCCGCGACATGCTCGAGGCGCGGGTCGCGGCGCTCCCGCGCGACGAGCTCGCCGAACTCACCGGCATCACCGCCGGGCCGACCACGCCGCCCGAGGACCGGGTGCTGGCCCGGCTGCTTCCCGATTTCCACCGCGAGGACGCCACCCTGTCCGGCGGCCTGCGCGCCCTGCACGAACCCGAGCTACTGGCCGTCAAAGACGGCATGGCCGGTGTCGTACTGGACACCTGCCCCGCGCGCGGTGGCCGCCTTCGCCTGACCGACGAACAGGCGCAAGCATGGCTGGCGGCCCTCAACGACGTCCGGTTGGCGCTGGGCACTGTGCTCGAGGTGACCGAGGACATGCCCGACGAGCTTCCCGCCGATGACCCGCGCGCGCCGCACCTGGTGGTGTACCACTGGCTGACCTGGGTGCAGGAATCCCTCATCCAAGCGCTGGCTGGCACGTAGGATGGCAGCGTGCTGATGATCCGGCGCGACCTCGTCGACGCGATGGTCGGACACGCTCGGCGGGACCACCCGGACGAGGCGTGTGGTGTGGTGGCCGGACCGGTGGGTTCGGATCGTCCGGAACGGCTCATCGAGATGGTCAACGCCGAGCGCTCGCCGACCTTCTATCGATTCGACGCGACCGAACAGCTGCGGGTGTGGCGCGCGATGGATGCCGCCGACGAGGAACCAGTGGTGATCTATCATTCGCATACCGCCACCGAGGCCTATCCCTCGCGTACCGACATCTCCTACGCCTCGCAGCCCGATGCGCACTACGTGCTGGTCTCCACCCGCGATCCCGACAGCCACGAGCTGCGGTCCTACCGCATCATCGACGGCGAGGTCACCGAGGAGCCGGTTGAGGTTGTCGAGTCGTACATGTTCTCTCATACCGGTGCCGACGACGTCCCCGACGCGCCCTGATCGGCACGACCTCCTGGAATGCCCGAGGTTGGTTGTGCGTACTGGTACTGGTGAGCAAGACCGCACCCAGAGGAGAATCCGACCATGGCCGTCACCGTGTCCGTTCCTACCATCTTGCGCACTCACACCGGGGGGGAGAAGTCAGTCGACGCGTCCGGCTCCACGGTTGCTGAAGTGATCGAGGATCTGGATACCCGGCACTCCGGGATCAAAGGCCGGCTGGTGAAAGACGGATCCCTGCACCGTTTCATCAACGTCTACGTCAACGACGAGGACGTCCGGTTCGCCGGGGGTCTGGAAGCCGCGGTGCATGATGGTGACAACGTGACGATCCTGCCGGCTGTCGCCGGCGGTCGTGAGTGGGAAACAGTGTTATAGCACTCCTTGCCACGCACGAGCGCGACCGGAGGGAGCGCCATGGCCCGCTATGACTCGCTGCTCGACGCGGTGGGTGACACACCGCTCGTAGGGCTACCCAACCTCTCACCCTCATCCGACGTGCGACTGTGGGCCAAGCTCGAGGACCGCAACCCCACCGGCTCGGTGAAGGACCGCCCGGCGTTGGCGATGGTCGAGGACGCTGAGCGCTCCGGCCGGCTCACCAAGGGCTGCACCATCCTCGAGCCGACCTCGGGAAATACCGGTATCTCGCTCGCGATGGCGGCGAAGCTCAAGGGCTACCGGCTGGTGTGCGTGATGCCGGAGAACACCTCGATCGAGCGGCGCCAGCTCCTCGAGGCCTACGGTGCGGAGATCATCTTCTCACCGGCGGCGGGCGGCTCCAACCAGGCGGTGGCGCGGGCCAAGGAGGTGGCGGCGGCGCATCCGGACTGGGTGATGCTCTACCAGTACGGCAACCCGGCGAACCCTGCGTCGCATTACCGCACCACCGGCCCGGAGATCCTGCGCGACCTGCCCACGGTGACTCATTTCGTCGCGGGCCTGGGCACCACTGGCACGCTGGTCGGGGTCGGCCGCTACCTGCGGGAGCACAAACCCGACGTGCAGATCATCGCCGCGGAACCCCGTTACGGGGAGCTGGTCTACGGCCTGCGCAACCTCGACGAGGGGTTCGTGCCGGAGCTCTACGACCCGGAGGTGCTCACCGGCCGGTTCTCCGTCGGCTCGCTCGACGCCTTGCGCCGCACTCGTGAGTTGCTGGAACACGAGGGAATCTTCGCCGGCATCTCCACTGGCGGGATCCTGCACGCCGCGCTGGCCGTCGCCGAGAAGGCTGCCGGCACCGGTGAGCCGGCCGACATCGTCATGGTGGTCTGCGACGCCGGCTGGAAGTACCTCTCCACCGGCGCCTACTCCGGAGACCTCGAGGAAGCCGCCGCCCGACTAGACGGCCAACTCTGGGCGTAGCGCACCGACCCGGGGGACCCCCTCGGGTAGGGTCGGTGCGCGTGACCGGTGTGGACGGCCCAATCGGCGTGTTCGACTCCGGCGTGGGGGGGCTGACGGTTGCGCGGGCCATCGCCGATCAGCTACCGCACGAGCGGATGCACTACGTCGGCGATACCGCGCACGGTCCCTACGGTCCGCTGCCCATCGCGCAGATCCGCTCGCACGCCCTGGCGGTGGCCGACGATCTCGTGGGCAGTGGGGTGAAGCTGCTGGTGATCGCCTGTAATACGGCGTCGGCGGCGTGTTTGGCCGATGCGCGGGAGCGCTACCGCATCCCGGTGGTGGAGGTGGTGCGCCCGGCGGTGCGACGAGCCGTCGCCGCCACCCGCTCCGGTCGGGTGGGGGTGATCGGGACTCAGGCCACGATCCGGTCTCGGGCCTACGACGACGCCTTCGCCGCGGCTCCGCACGTGCAGGTCACCGGGGTGGCCTGCCCGCGGTTCGTGGACTTCGTCGAGCGCGGGATGACCTCGGGACGCCAGATGCTCGGGTTGGCGCAGTCGTATCTCGAGCCACTGCAGCGGGCCGATGTGGACACCCTCGTGCTGGCCTGCACGCATTACCCGCTGCTCACCGGCGTCTTGCAGATCGTCATGGGCGACGGGGTGACCTTGGTGTCCAGCGCGGAGGAGACCGCCAAAGATGTGCTGCGGGTGCTCAGCGAGGCAGACCTGCTGCGCGCCGAGATGCAGGAGCCTGAGCACGTGTTCACCGCTACCGGGGATCCGGTGTCCTTCGCCCGGCTGGCCCGCCGCTTCCTGGGTCCGTCGGTGACGGCGACAGCTCCCGTCGCGGGTTGATGAGGGCTGAGATGCTAGCGGGATGTTGCTGACTGTACTGGGCTGCTCCGGCAGCGTGCCCGGTCCGGAATCGCCCGCATCCGGGTATCTGCTCCGAGCCGCGGATACCAGCGTGGTGCTCGACCTGGGCAACGGAACGTTCGGCGCGCTGCAGCGCTATCTCGACCCGTTCACCCTCGACGGGCTCATCCTGTCCCACCTGCATCCGGATCACTGCGCGGACATCTCGGCACTGACGGTGTACCGCCGCTACCATCCGCACCCACCGCCGGGTGAGGTGCTGCCGGTGTATGGGCCGCCGGATGCGGCCGAGCGTCTGATCGCTGCCTATGCACCCAACGCCCTCGAACGCAACCGGACTGACCTGTCCGACCTTTACGCGTTCCGGTCCTACGGCGGCGCGACGGCCCGGATCGGTCCGCTCGGCATACTCGCGGCACGCGTCGAACACCCCTGCGACGCCTACGCCGTGCGGATCAGCCACGCCGGGCGCGCGCTGGTCTACTCCGGAGACACCGGCCCGTGCCCGCAGCTCGTCGAGCTGGCCACCGGCGCGGAGGTCCTGCTCGCCGAGGCGTCCTGGCCGGACCGGGCGGACAACCCTGCCGGGATACACCTGTCCGGCAAGGATGCCGGGGAAGCCGCCGCGGCGGCAGGAGTCGGCCGGCTGCTGATCACCCACGTGCCACCGTGGACCGATGCTGAACAGGTTCTCAACGAAGCCAAGGCCGCCTTCGGCGGACCGACCGAGTTGGCCCGTGCCGGCACGCACTACGACATTTGACGGCTCAGCCGTCGACATTTGACGGCTCAGCCGTCGCCAAATCAGACGGTGCGACGGCGTGGGTAGGCTGGCCCGGTGACCCGAGCGGACGGTAGAACCGACGAGGCGCTGCGGGAGGTTCGCATCACCCGTGGCTACCAACAGTGGCCCGCGGGGTCGGTGCTGATCGAGTGCGGAGCCACCCGAGTGCTCTGCGCGGCCAGCGTGGTCGAGGGCGTACCGCGCTGGCGCAAGGGCTCCGGGCAGGGCTGGCTCACCGCGGAGTACGCGATGCTGCCGTCCTCAACCCACACCCGCAGCGACCGCGAGTCGGTCAAGGGCCGTCTCGGGGGCCGGACGCATGAGATCAGCCGGATGATCGGCCGCGCCTTGCGCGCCTGCATCGACCTTTCTGCGCTCGGGGAGAACACCATCTCGCTGGACTGCGACGTCATCCAGGCCGACGGCGGTACCCGCACCGCGGCGATCACCGGTAGCTATGTGGCGCTGGCCGACGCGGTGACCTGGTTGCGGGCAGCCGGCCGGCTGCGCCGCCCGCAACCGCTGACCTGCTCGATCGCCGCGGTGAGCGTCGGAGTCGTCGACGGCGGGGTTCGGTTGGACCTGCCCTACGAGGAGGACTGCCGCGCCGAGGTCGACATGAACGTCGTTGCCACCGATACCGGCACGCTGGTGGAGTTGCAGGGCACCGGGGAGAGCGCCACCTTCGCGCGGTCCACCCTGGACCAGATGTTGGATGTGGCGCTCAAGGGTTGCCAAGAGCTGACCGCGCTCCAAGCGACCGCGCTGGCCAAGCCCTACCCAGGTGAGTTGCCCCGGTCGTGAGCCCGGTTCGGGTTCTGCTGGCGACGCGCAACGCGCAGAAGTTGGTCGAGCTGCGGCGGATCTTGGCCTCCTCGGATATCAGCGGCGTGCAGGTGTGGGGACTCGACGACGTGCCGCTGTTCCCGGAGATCCCGGAGACCGCTGACACCTTCGAAGGCAACGCGCTGGCCAAGGCCCGCGATGCGGCGGCAGCCACTGGGTTGGCCACTGTCGCCGACGACTCGGGCCTGGCCGTCGACGCGCTCAATGGAATGCCCGGGGTGCTGTCGGCCAGGTGGGCCGGCCGCCACGGCGATGACGCCGCAAACCTGCAACTGGTGCTCGATCAGCTGGCGGACGTGCCAGGAGATCGTCGTGGTGCAGCGTTCATCTGCGCCGCGGCGCTGGTCGTACCGCCTAGGGCCGATACGTCAGGGACCGAGACTGTAGTCCGCGGACACTGGCGCGGCACCCTGACCCGCGCAGCTCGGGGCCGCAACGGCTTCGGCTACGACCCGATCTTCGTGCCGGATGGTGATCGGCGTACCTCCGCCGAGCTCGAGCCAGCCGAGAAGGATGCCTTATCGCACCGTGGCCGGGCGCTGCGTGCCCTGCTGCCCGCGCTGCGGGAGCTGCTTACGTCGGTCTCCCCGCGGTCGTGACTTCAGCTCACGACCTGCACGACCTGGCCAACCGACAGCTTGTTGAAGAATGTGGTCGCAGCGGTGTGGCTGAGATGAATGCATCCGGCTGATGCCTTGCTGAGGCTGCCCTCATGAAAAGCGATACCGGTGTTAGTGAAGAACACTGAGTAGGGCATAGGAGCATTGTGGAATTCCGAACTACGGTGATTCTTGTCTTTCCACAACACGTGGAACACGCCCGGAGGGGTTCGCTGACCCGGCTTGCCGGAGGTGATCGCAGTGGGCCCGTAGGTGACCTGACCACCGCTCATCAGCCAAGCCTGGTGGCTGCTGAGACTGATACAGGCTGATGCCGACGCTCCGCACGGTGCGGCAGCCGACTGGGCGGCGGCCGCCATCGCGGGAGTGAATACCGCGCATCCGGCGGCGATGGTGAGCGATATCACGGCGTGGCGAAAGAAACGCATCACAGAGACCCCCTCGGTAACCGAGGATAAGCCTACCGCTGCGACACAGTCCGTACGTAGTGTGTTATTCACCAGTTACGCGTGACCCGGCCGGCCCCGGGCGGGGGGAGGGTGTCCGGTTCCAGCCGGGTCCGACGCGCCCGCCCGTCAGCTTCGGCGGCAGGCGGTGCCTTCCGGGACTCCCCCGAAGGAACACCGATAAGGACGCAGTTGCGACCGATCGGTTGCCTAGCGCAGCGGGCCGATTCGTGATCGGATTCAGTGGTGAACAGCGATGTGTCCGACAGCAGCCCAGACACCAACGCGGGCGACGGTGCCACTGACCGCACCCTGCCCTGGTTTGATGATCTGCCGATCAGCATGGACGCCGTCACGCTGGGGCAGAGCATCGAGTTACACCCGCAATGCGCGCCGCTCGCACCACTGCTGGGGGTGTGGCGCGGCGAGGGTCTGGCGCAGTACCCGTCGCTACTCGGCGAGTTCCGCTACGGCCAGCAGATCACCTTCGCCCATGACGGCAGGCCTTTCCTGGTCTACGAGGCGCGAGCGTGGCTGCTGAACTCCGCTGGTGAGGTGCTGCGCCCGGCGGCCCGTGAAGTCGGGTGGTGGCGGATGGACGAGGAGGAGACCATCGAGGTGGTGCTCGCGCACATGTTCGGCATCTGCGAGATCTACTACGGCGGTCGAACCGGCGAGACGGCGTGGGAGCTCGAAACCGACGCCATCACCCGGACCGACACGGCCCGCGAGACCACTGCGGCGGCCCGGCTGTACGGCATCTTGGAAAATGGCGACCTCGTCTACGCCGAAGAACGCGCCCTGCGCGGCCTACCCCTACAGCCCCACCTCTCAGCCCAACTGGCCCGCATCGCCGGTTGAACCCGGGTCCGGGATCGCGATTCGGCTCCGAATGGCGGTCCGGGGCGTGCAACGGAGTCCGTGCGAGACTTGGCTGTATGAGCAGTGCGGTGCCGGATGGTCTTGCCGCCGAGATCGTTGCGGTGTTGCGCGGCGCCGGGGCCCGATTCGCGCTCCTGCACGGCAGCCGGGCGGCCGGTTCGGCCCGAGCGGATTCTGACGTCGACGTCGCGGCGTGGTGGCCGTCGCACCCGCCGCCGGCTTTTGAGGTGCTGGTGCCGCCGGGGATCGATCTCGTGGTGCTCAACGGCGCGCCCCTTGAGCTGGCCGGCCGGATAGCGCTGCACGGTCGCGTCCTGTTCGACGACGATCCACCCGCGAGAATCCGCTGGACCGCTACCACGCGCAAGATCTACGCCGACGAAGGACCGCGGCTGCAGCGCAGCCACCACGAGTTCGCTGAGGCCGTCCGACGTGGTCGATGAGGTCCGAGTCCTCCGGCTGCTCCGGTCGATCAGCGACGACCTCGGCGTGCTGCGCGCCGAGGCCGCAGCCGACCCCCTGCGGCGCGGCGATCCGCTGTGGTTGCGCGGCGTCAAATACACATTCGTGACCGCGATCGAGGCGAGCGTCGACGTCGCCCAACACGTGTGCGCGTCGGAGGGCTGGGGTCCGCCGCGGGACAACGGCGACGCGGTCCGGCTGCTGGGCGTCCATGGAGTGCTGCCCCTCGACCTCGCGGACCGCCTGCGCCGCGCGGTGGGCTTCCGGAACGTGCTCGTACACGACTATGTCGAGGTTGACGACGGCATCGTGCTCGACCGACTCAGGAACCTCGTGGACCTCGATGACTTCGTCGCCGCCGTCGCCGGATGGATAGTGCCACCGCGTTCCTGAGCCACCGCCAGACCGTTCAGCGGGTTCAGCAGGGTGTGCACGTCCCGAATAGCCCCGCTGAGCCCGCTGAATGCGGTGGAGTGGCCCCCGCCAGTGCGACCTATCCTGTGGGGGTCCCGCGATCCAGGGAGGGCCGGTGGGCGAAGTCTGGTTGGGCGATATCCGCCTGCGCAACCGGCTGGTCACCTCGTCGAGCCTGCTCGGTTATGGCGCCCCCGACCCGGGTCTGGTGCCGTACGGGATGAGCCCGATCTCCCGGTTCGTGCCGCTGGAACGGTTCGGCGCGGTCACCACCAGGACCCTGACGGTGCAGCCCCGCGACGGGCACTTCACCAACCGCACCGATTGGCCGCTGCACGCGCTGCCCGGCCTGCTGCGCCGCTACGCCACGGTGCTGCGGGGCGTCGACGGCGGCTGGATCAACGCCTTCGGTTGGTGCAACGTCGGGATCGAGGCTTACCTGCGCGACTACTACCCGCGCACCCGCGACCAGAACACCATCATCTCAGTGGGCGGGTTCGCTGCCGAGGAGTTCGTCGCCCTGGTCGACGCGGTGAACGCGGCGGTGCCCACCGGCGCGATCGCGGCCGTGGAGTTCAACGTCTCCTGCCCGAACGTCGATCACGATTTCGAACCCATCCTGGACGGGGTGCTCGCCGACGCGGTGGCCGCCAGTAGACACCCGGTGATCCTCAAGCTGTCACCGGACCGGGATTACGTCGGGCACGCCCGCCGTGCCGCCGCCGCCGGAGTCTCGGCGCTCACCGCGATCAATACCGTGCGCGCGCTGCGGCTGAACCCGCGGACTGGCCAACCGTTGTTGGCCAACCGCTACGGCGGTCTCTCCGGCCGCGCGGTGAAGCCGATCGGGTTGCGGGTGGTGGCCGAGCTGCGCGACGCGGGGATCACGTTGCCGGTGATCGCGACCGGGGGAATCAGGACCTTCGACGACTGCCGGGAGTATTTCTGGGCCGGTGCGGACGCAGTGAGCCTGGGCAGTGCCAGCTGGCTGGCGTCCTATCCCGGCTACGTGCTGGCGCCGCTGTGGGGCTGGCGGATTCGCTCGATCCTCAGAAGGATCGAGCTCGTGAGTGGCAAACAGTGTTATAACACTGTTTGCCACTCACGAGGCGGCCATGGCTGATCCCGCCAGGTATCGTCCGGCGCCGGGGACGATCCCCGACGGGCCGGGGGTGTACCGGTTCCGTGACGAGCACCGCCGGGTGATCTACGTTGGCAAGGCGAAGAGCCTGCGCAGCCGGCTGAACTCCTACTTCGCCGACCTGTCCGGTCTGCACCCACGCACCCGACAGATGGTCACCACGGCGGCGTCGGTGGAGTGGACGATGGTCAGCACCGAGGTCGAGGCGCTGCAGCTGGAATATAACTGGATCAAGGAGTTCGATCCCCGATTCAACGTCCGGTATCGCGACGACAAGTCCTATCCGGTGCTGGCGGTAACGCTCAATGAGGAGTATCCCCGCCTGCAGGTTTACCGCGGCCCCCGAAAGCGCGGCGTCCGGTACTTCGGGCCATACGCGCACGCCTGGGCGATCCGGGAGACGCTCGACCTGCTCACCAGGGTGTTTCCGGCCCGAGTGTGCTCGGCGGGGGTATTCAAGCGGCACGGTCAGATCGGTCGACCATGCTTGCTGGGCTATATCGACAAATGCTCAGCGCCGTGCGTAGGTAATGTCACCGCCGAGCAACATCGCGCCATCGTCGACGATTTCTGCGATTTCCTGTCCGGCCGGACCGACAAGATGATCCGCCGGTTGGAGCGGGAGATGGAGATGGCCGCCGCCGAGCTGGAGTTCGAGCGCGCCGCTCGGTTGCGCGACCATCTGGGAGCGTTGCGCCGGGCGATGGAGAAGCAGGCGGTGGTGCTCCGTGACGGCACCGACGCGGACGTGATCGCCTTCGCCTGTGATGAGCTCGAGGCTGCGGTGCAGGTGTTCCACGTTCGGGGCGGACGGGTCCGTGGCCAGCGGGGCTGGGTGATCGAGCGGGTCGAGCAGGTCGACCTGGTCAGCCAGTTCCTGACCCAGTTCTATGGGGAGCAGGCCGCGCTGGCCGAGGCTGCGGATGACGCTATGCAGCCGGTGCCGCGTGAGGTGCTGGTGCCCGAACTACCCGAGGACGCCGACATCCTGACCGAATGGCTTTCCGGGCTGCGTGGCGCCCGGGTGGCACTGCGGGTACCGCAGCGGGGGGACAAGCGTTCGCTGGCCGACACCGTGGCGCGCAACGCCGCGGAGGCCTTCGCGCAGCACAAGCTTCGCCGGGCCGGTGACCTAACCGCCCGCGCCGCGGCACTGCGTGAGATCCAGGAGCAGCTCGGCCTGGACACCGCCCCGCTGCGCATCGAATGCATCGACGTCAGCCACGTGCAGGGCAACGATGTGGTGGCTTCGTTGGTGGTCTTCGAGGACGGGCTGGCGCGCAAGTCCGACTACCGGCGTTTCGCGATCCGGGACGCGGCCGGTGACGGGCACTCTGATGACGTGGCGAGCATCGCCGAGGTGGTCCGCCGGCGCTTCGCCCGCTATCTGCGGGACAACGACCACGCGCAGCCTGGCCTGGACCCCGGCACCGGGCGTCCCCGCAGGTTCGCCTACCCGCCGAACCTGCTGGTTGTCGACGGCGGCCCGGCGCAGGTGGCCGCGGCGGCGCAGGCACTGTTCGAGCTCGGCGTGACCGATGTCGCGATCGCCGGGCTGGCCAAGCGGCTGGAGGAGGTCTGGTTGCCCGGCGAGGCCGACCCGGTGATCCTGCCGCGCACCAGCGAGGGTCTCTACCTGCTGCAGCGAGTGCGGGACGAGGCGCACCGGTTCGCGATCAGATACCACCGGCAGAAGCGCTCAGTGCGGATGACGGCATCTGCGTTGGACGATGTGGCCGGGCTCGGGCAGACTCGGCGCACCGCGCTGCTCAAGCACTTCGGCTCGGTGCGCCGTATCCGGCAGGCTAGCGTGTCCGAGCTCACCGAGGTACCCGGGATCGGTCCGAGCACTGCGCGGGCGGTGCTCGCAGCCCTGGCCATCGCAGAGAACGATCTGGCGCTCGCGGAGGAGCCGCCCGTCGGCGCCGAAACAACCAATGGAGTAGCGCGGTGACCGAGATCCAGCGCGGTAGCGAAACGCAGGGTGGTATCGAGGTCGCCGTCGTCTCCGGCCTGTCCGGCGCGGGTCGCAGCACGGCCGCGAAGGTGCTGGAGGACCTGGGTTGGTTCGTCGTCGACAACCTGCCGCCCGAACTGATCGCCACCATGGTCGAGCTCGGCGCCCGATCGCAAGGCGCGATAACCCGGGTCGCAGTGGTGATGGACGTGCGCAGTCGGGCATTCACTGACGATCTCGCCGCGGTGATCAAGGATCTGGACGCCCGCGGTTACCGGCCCAAAGTGCTCTACCTGGAAGCCACCGACGCGGTGCTTATCCGTCGCTTCGAGCAGGTCCGGCGCAGCCACCCGCTGCAGAGCGATGGCCGGCTGGCTGACGGGATTGCCGCCGAGCGGGCATTGCTCGCCCCACTGCGCGACGAGGCTGACCTCGTCCTGGACACCACCGGGCTGTCCATACACCAGCTGCGGGCCAAGATCGAGCACGCGTTCGGTGGTGAATCCAGCACCCGGACCCGGATCACTGTGGTGTCCTTCGGCTACAAATACGGGCTGCCGATGGACTCCGACCTCGTGATCGACGTGCGATTTCTGCCCAACCCATTCTGGATACCGGAACTTCGCGAGTTCACCGGTCTGGACGCCGATGTGCGCAACTATGTGCTGTCCCAGGAAGGCGCCGAGGAATTCCTGGACCGCTACCTCGAACTGCTGCGACTGATCAGTGGTGGCTACCGGCGGGAGGGCAAGCGGTACCTCACTCTCGCGGTGGGGTGCACCGGTGGTAAACACCGCAGTGTGGTCGTCTCCGAGGCGTTGGCCAGCCGAATGGACCGCAACAGCGGAATCGACAAGATCACTGTCAAGGTCGTGCACCGAGACGTGGGACGCGAGTGACCCGCTCGGTCAAGGCCGTCGCGCTGGGCGGCGGCCACGGCCTGTACGCCACGCTGCTGGCGTTGCGAGCCATCACCGAGGACGTCACCGCGGTGGTGACGGTGGCCGATGACGGCGGCTCATCCGGGCGGCTGCGCCGGGAGCTGGGGATGCTGGCACCCGGCGATCTGCGAATGGCGCTGGCCGCGCTCGCGGCCGACGACGGTGCGGCCGGCCGCTGGCGAGAAGTGTTCCAGCATCGCTTCGGCGGCACCGGCGCGTTGGCCGGACACGCCGTGGGTAACCTGGTGATGGCCGGGCTGCTGGAGGTGCTCGGCGATCCGGTGGCGATGTTGGACGAGGTGTGTGCGCTGCTCCGAGTGACCGGCCGGGTACTTCCGATGACTGTCGAACCGCTCGACATCGAGGCCGATGTGGCTGGTCTCGACGGTGATGCTGATCACCCAGACCGGCTCAGCCGGATCCGGGGCCAGGTAGCGGTAGCCACTACGCCGGGTCGGGTGCACCGGGTGCGGCTTCGGCCCGAGCGGCCGCAGGCCTGCGCTGAGGCGGTCCGCGCGGTCGGTGCGGCTGATCTCGTGGTTCTCGGGCCCGGTTCATGGTTCACCAGCGTGCTACCGCATCTGCTCGTTCCCGGCTTGGCCAGCGCGCTGGTGAGCACGCAGGCGTGCCGGGTGCTGATCCTCAACCTCGTCCCGCAACCGGGGGAAACCGCAGGATTTTCCCCGGAGCAGTACTTGACTGTCTTGTGCGACCACGCGCCCCCCGGATTCACCGTGCACGCGGTGCTCGCCGATGTCGACACTGTCGCGGCGCCCGCTCGGTTGCACCGGTGCGCAGCCGCGCTCGGTGGGCACGCGTACCTTGACCGGGTCGCCGACGACGGATTCACCGATCGCCACGATCCGGTAGCGCTGGCCGCAGCGCTGCGCCGGATACTGGTAGACGTGCAAGGGGAGGAGGAGCGCCAGTGGCCATGACCTCCGCCGTCAAGGATGAGCTGAGCCGGCTGCGGGTAACCAAGACGTGCTGCCGGCGAGCCGAGGTTTCCTCGTTGCTGCGCTTCGCTGGGGGGTTGCACATCATCGCCGGCCGCGTGGTGGTGGAGGCCGAGCTGGACACCGGCTCGGCCGCCCGCCGGCTACGCCGGGAAGTGCACGAGCTGTACGGGCACAACTCCGATGTGCACCTGATCACGGCTGGTGGCCTGCGTAAAGGAACCTGTTACGTGGTGCGGGTGGTCCGCGACGGGGAAGGGTTGGCTCGGCAGACCGGGTTGCTGGACGTCCGCGGCCGCCCAGTGCGTGGGTTGCCCCCGCAGGTGGTCTCCGGCGGTCTGTGCGATGCCGAGGCGTCCTGGCGCGGCGCGTTTCTCGCGCACGGGTCGCTCACCGAGCCCGGCCGTTCGGCCGCGCTGGAGGTGACCTGTCCCGGGCCGGAGGCGGCGCTGGCCCTAGTCGGCGCGGCTCGCCGGCTCGGCATCGCGGCCAAGGCACGCGAGGTCCGGGGTGCTGACCGGGTGGTGATCCGCGACGGCGACGCCATCGGGGCGCTGCTCACCCGGCTGGGCGCGCATGACTCGGTGCTGGCCTGGGAAGAACGCCGGGTGCGTCGTGAGGTCCGCGCCACCGCCAATCGGCTGGCCAACTTCGACGACGCCAACCTGCGCCGATCCGCGCGCGCGGCGGTGGCCTCGGCGGCGCGGGTCGCTCGGGCCCTGGAGTTGCTCGGCGGGGACATCCCGGGGCATCTGACCACGGCGGGCCGGCTGCGGCTGGAACACCGGCAGGCCTCGCTGGAGGAGCTGGGGCAGCTCGCCGACCCGCCGCTGACCAAGGACGCGGTGGCGGGCCGGATCCGCCGGCTGCTCGCTATGGCGGACCGCAGGGCTGAGGAGCTCGGGGTGCCGGACACCGAATCCGCGGTAACACCGGACATGCTGGACGCCTGACCGCGCAAACACCCCGCGGCTCCCCCTACCGGGGGGACTGCGGGCGGCGCGTCGGCCGATAGGGTGGCATCGAGTCGTGCCGGCGTGGCGCTGGTCTGTGTGCAAGAGGAAGGCAATTGACGTGACGGTTCGGGTAGGGATCAACGGATTCGGCCGCATCGGGCGGAACTTCTGGCGCGCGGTGCAGTCGGGTGGCCACGACATCGAGGTAGTGGCGTTCAACGACCTCGGCGATGTCGCGACGATGGCGCACCTTTTGAAGTACGACAGTGTGCTTGGCCGGCTGAAAGAGGACGTGCACGTCACCGACGACGGCATCGCGGTGGGCGGCAAGACCATCAAGGCGCTCGCCGAGCGCGACCCGGGCGCGCTTCCCTGGGGAGCGCTGGGCGTCGATGTGGTGCTCGAGTCGACCGGCTTTTTCACCAAGGCAGCCGACGCCCGCAAGCATGTCGACGAGGGCGGCGCGAAAAAGGTGATCATCTCCGCTCCGGCCAAGGGCGAGGACCTCACCGTGGTGCTCGGGGTCAATGACTCCAGGCTGGACGGCTCTCAGACGGTGATCTCCTGCGCCTCGTGCACCACCAACTGCCTGGGCCCGATGGCCAAGGTGCTCAACGATGCGCTGGGCATCGAGCAGGGATTGATGACCACCATCCACGCCTACACCCAGGACCAGAACCTGCAGGACGCCCCGCACAAGGACCTGCGCCGGGCCCGGGCAGCCGCGATCAACGTCGTACCGACCTCCACCGGGGCCGCCATAGCCATCGGGCTGGTGCTGCCGGCGCTCAACGGAAAGCTCGACGGCTACGCGCTGCGGGTGCCGATCCCCACTGGATCGATCACCGACCTGACCGCGTCGGTCTCCCGGGACACCAGCGTCGAGGAGGTCAACGAGGCTTTCCGAGCCGCCGCCGACGGCCCGCTCAAGGGCATCCTGCGCTACAGCGACGCCCCAATCGTGTCCTCGGACATCATCACCGACCCCGCCTCGTGCGTCTTCGACTCGCCGCTGACCAAGGTGATCGGCAGCCAGGTCAAGATCGTCGGTTGGTACGACAACGAATGGGGCTATTCCAACCGGCTGGCTGACCTGACTGTCCTGGTGGGCTCCCGACTGTGAGGACGCAGCTGTGAGGACCCGACTGTGAGAACACTGGACGACCTGCTCGCCAGTGGCGTAGCGGGCCGGACCGTGCTGGTTCGAACCGACCTCAACGTGCCGCTGGACGCCAAATCCTCGAGTGACAGTCGGATCACTGACGACGGGCGGATCCGCGCCTCCCTGCCCACTCTGCGGGCGCTGACCGGGGCCGGTGCGCGGGTAGTGGTGACCGCCCACCTGGGGCGTCCCAAAGGAGCTCCAGATCCGGAGTACTCGCTGGCGCCGGTCGCGGCCCGGCTCGGTGAGCTGCTGGGTACCCCGGTGGCGGCGGCGACCGACATCGTCGGTGACTCGGCCCGCGCCGCAGTGGCAGGTCTGTCCGACGGAGCGGTCGCGTTGCTGGAGAACGTCCGCTTCGACCCGCGGGAGACATCCAAGGACGCCACCGAGCGCGGCGCGCTGGCCGACCAGCTCGCCGCCCTGGTGGGAGCGGGCGGCGCGTTCGTCTCCGACGGCTTCGGCGTCGTGCATCGGGTGCAGGCTTCGGTCGTCGACATCGCCGAGCGGCTGCCCGGCTATGCCGGCACCCTGGTGCTCACCGAGGTGAGCACCCTGCGCCGTCTGTCCGAGACGCCGGACCGTCCCTACGCCGTGGTGCTGGGCGGGTCGAAAGTGTCCGACAAGCTCGCCGTGATCGAGGCGCTGCTGCCGAAGGTGGACACCCTGCTCGTTGGCGGCGGCATGTGCTTCACGTTCCTGGCAGCCCTCGGTCACCCGGTCGGTTCCTCGCTGTTGGAGCCCGACATGGTCGACGTGTGCGCCCGGCTGCTCAAAGCCGCCGGCGACACCATCGGGCTGCCGCGCGACGTGGTCATCGCCGATAAGTTCGCGGCGGACGCGAACACCCGCACGGTTGCCGCCGAAGACATCCCGGATGGGTGGATGGGCCTGGACATCGGGCCGCAGACGGTGCGTGACTTCGCCGCGGCGTTGGCCGGTGCCGCCACCGTGTTCTGGAACGGTCCGATGGGCGTGTTCGAACTGGCGCCGTTCGCGGCGGGAACTCGCGGCGTCGCGGAGACCATCGCCGGGTCGGACGCGTTCAGCGTGGTCGGCGGCGGTGACTCGGCGGCCGCGGTGCGGTTGCTGGGTCTGCCCGAGGACGGGTTCTCGCACATCTCCACCGGTGGCGGCGCATCCCCGGAGTTTCTGGAGGGCAAGTCGTTGCCCGGCATCGCAGTGCTGGAGACTTAGGGCGTGGCCCGCCAACCGTTGATTGCCGGCAACTGGAAGATGAACCTCCATCACCTGGAGGCCATCGCTCTGGTACAGAAGCTTGCCTTCGCGCTGCCGGAGAAGTACTTCGCCAAGGTCGAGGTGGCAGTGCTGGTGCCGTTCACTGCGTTGCGCAGCGTGCAGGCCCTCATCGAGGGTGACAAGCTGCTGATCCGTTACGGTGCGCAGGATCTCTCGCCGAAGGACTCCGGGCCTTATACCGGCGATGTGTCCGGGCCGATGCTGGCCAAGCTGGATTGCAGCTACGTCATTGTCGGGCACTCCGAGCGCCGCGAACACCACGGCGAGGACGACGCCACCGTAGGGGCGAAGGTCCGCGCCGCACTGCGCAACGGGCTGGTGCCGATCCTGTGCGTGGGGGAAGGTCTGGAGGTTCGTGAGGCTGGCGACCACTTGGCGCACAGCACTGCACAGCTGCGTGCCGCGCTCAAGGGCCTGTCCGCCGAGCAGGCCCACACCATCGTGGTGGCCTACGAGCCGATCTGGGCGATCGGTACCGGCCGGGTCGCTACCCCGGCCGACGCGCAGGAGGTCTGCGGCGCGCTGCGGGGAGCGCTGGCCGACAAATACGGCGCGGCGGTCGCCGACGAGGTCCGGGTGCTCTACGGCGGATCGGTCACATCGAGCAATGTCGCCGAGCTGGTCGCCGAGCCGGATATCGACGGCGCACTGGTCGGTGGTGCGAGCCTGGACGCGGACGACTTCGCGAAGCTCTGCGCCCTGGCCGCCGGCGGACCATTACCGTGAGGGGGACTCCGTGATCCCGAGGCCGGGCCGCGTTCGGCGGCGCGACGGGGTAGCCTTGCAAATCAGTCGTCGTCCGACGAGGGTGTGATGAAGCTCTTCCTGCAGATCCTGCTCCTGGTCACCAGAATCGCGCTGATCCTGCTGATCTTGCTGCATCGAAGCCGCGGTGGAG
>DASUII010000271.1:0-10413 GCA_036279835.1 Pseudonocardiaceae bacterium | reverse complement strand
CCGGGACAACACCGGCGAACCGGCGCTCACCCGGTGCCCGAACACCCGCAGCTGCCCACCGGTCGGTATGACCAGCCCCATCAGCATCCGCAGCACGGTCGTCTTGCCGGCGCCATTGGGTCCCAGCAGGCCGAGCACCTGCCCGTGCTCGACACGGAAGGACAGGTCATCGACGGCGGTGAGGCCGCCCGGGTAGCGCTTCGTCAGACCCGACACCTCCAACGGCACGCCGGCCATTCCAGAATCGGCGTCCTCGGCGTGCCGTCTGCGCAGCGCGTCGACCATTCCGAGTGCCAGCACTACCGCGGTGAGGATCCCCAACCCGGCGAGCTGAACGACCGGAAGCGGCGCCGCTGCCTGCTCGCCTGGCACCACGGGCACAGCCAGGTGACCGTCCGGAGCCAGCGATACCGTGTACCCGGCGGCCTGCGGGGGCAGTGCGTACCCGCGGTCGGTCGTGGCCACGGCGACCTCCAGCCGGTGTCCGGCCTGGACTGGCCGCACCACCCCGGCCAGTGTCACGGTGACCTCGGTCGGGGCCCCATCGGCTGCCAGCGGGCCGATCCGCACCGGGGCCACTGCTGCACCGGGCAGCGTGCGGCGCCCATCCGGTCCGACGTCGTAGAGCTTGACGAACAGCACCGCCTCCGATGGTGGTGCTGTGGTATTGGTCTGTGCCGCGGCTACCCGCAACCGGATCTGCGGCGCCCCAGTGATCTCCAGCGAGTCTCGCAGCGGATCGGTGCTGAACGTCGCGGACTGTCCGGGCAGGTCCATTGCCACCCCGTTTGCGGCCCCTGCGGGCAGTGCGGAGCTGAGGCCCGGCAGGCTGCTCAGCGCGGCCGGGCTGCCACCGGGCGGCCGGACCACCGGTTGCGGCCCACCGTGCAGCGTCAGCTCCTGCCGCTGCACCGGGACGCCGTCGAGTCCCGGATAGGTCGGGGCGTGCACGGTGCGCTGGGCGACCCCACTTCGGGTACCGAAAATTCCCGGCACCTGGTAATCGAATCCGGTCCCCGGATCACTTCCCTTACGGCGGAGGTGGTAGTCGAACCAGGCGCCGACCTGCTCCTGCAGCGCCGCGTCGGGCGCCCCGCCGTCGTGACCGCCCGCGTACCAGATCACTTTCAACGATGCACCCGCCGAGGCGAGTTGACGGGCGGTGGCGTCAGCCTGGTCCAGCCCGAACAGCGTGTCGTGCTCTCCCTGGATGAGCAGGGTCGGTGCGGTGATATTGCCGGCTATCACGGCGGGCGATGAGCGGCGTAGCAGCTGCACGATCTCCGGAGTGGGGACACCGGTGGTAGCGGCTTGGACGTAAGCGGCGCACACCTCGGGGCGAAACCGCCCGCACAATCCCCCCGCACCGGCGAGGCCGGCGCCGAAGAAGTACCCCGCCCAATCCCGCTTGAATACGCCGTCCGGGGCAAAGGCCCCGGACGCCGGGGTGGCCGTGGGGATGGAGGTGGGGCTCGCGGCATTGGGGAACAGCGCCTGCGAAAGATCGTTCCAGGTGATCTCCGGTGCGAGCGCATCCACCCGCCGGTCGGTTCCCGCCAGCAGCAGGGCCAGCGCGCCGCCGTAAGACGCACCGGTGACACCGACCCGCGGATCGCCGGGCCCGTCACGCACCACATCCGATCGCTTGGCCAACCAGTCCACCAACGCGCGGGCGTCCGCCACCTCATAATCGGGGGAGTCCAGGCCGATCTGTCCGGTGCTCGCGCCGAATCCCCGGGCGCTCCAAGCGAGCACGACGAACCCTCGGCGAGCCAGCGCGGTCGCCTCGGTACTGACCGAGTTCTTGCTGCCACCGAAGCCGTGGGCCACCAGCACGGCCGGCGCGGGAGTGACTGCCGGCCGGTACACCGTGGCGTCGAGGTGCACCTGACCGGCGCTAGCCGGTCCCTCCGGTACGTCGATGGTCACGTTCTCGGTGGCGACCGGCGGCGCACTGGAGGCCGCCGCTCTGATCGCCAGCATCACCCCGGCGCCCGCGATCACAGCAGTGATCACCAGTACGACCAGCAGCCGCCGGCGGATCGTTCGGGACACTGCACCGACGGTACAGACCGGTTCCGGTGCAGCAGCCGTCTCAGCATCACCCCACCGGTGACCAACGTCATCCCGACGGGCCGCTACCCGGGGTGGTGCCAATGCGGGCCATACGGGACACTTGCCCCAGCGTGGAGGGGAGTATTCCTTCGCGGCGGCATCGTCAACACGGTTTCCCGCAGTGCTGCGGGTGCCCGGTGCCGTCGACCGGTTCGCCGGTGGAAGAGACCTCCGGGTGTCCGACGTATGCCGTCTGCCCGGAGGTTCGCTCATGGATGTGCCCGCGTGGGTATGGCTCGCCACGGTGGGCGCAATCGGGGTTCTGTTCGCCCTTGACCTGGTCATCGTCGACCGTAAGCCGCACCAGGTAGGCATGGCGGAGGCGGTCCGGTGGGTGGCGTTCTACCTTGCCTGTGCGGCGGCCTTCGGGCTGTCTATCTGGCTGTTCGCCGGCAGCACTTTCGCCATCGAATATTTCGCTGGATATCTTACCGAGTACTCGCTGTCGGTGGACAACCTGTTCATTTTCGTGATCATCATGAGCGCGTTCGGGGTGCCGGCCATCCAGCAACACCGGGTGCTGCTGATCGGCATCGTGCTCGCGTTGGCCATGCGGGGACTGTTCATCGCGGCTGGTGCGGCAGTGATCTCACACTTCAGCTGGGTGTTCTACCTCTTCGCTGCGCTGCTGATCTACCTGGGTTGGCGCCAGATCCGTCACCGCAATCAGGAGATGGAATTCGGGGAGAACATGGTGTTGCGAGCGCTGCGGAAGCGGATCCCCGTGACCGATGAATACAACGGATCGCGGCTCACGATCAAGCGCGACGGCAAGCGGTGGTTCACTCCGATGATCGTCGTGATGATCGCGATCGGCACCGTCGACCTGGTCTTCGCACTTGACTCCATCCCAGCGATCTTCGGGCTCACCCAAGAAGCCTTCCTCGTCTTTACCGCGAACGCTTTTGCGCTGATGGGCCTACGGCAACTGTACTTCCTCATCGGAGGACTGCTCACCAGGCTGATCTACCTGCCCATCGGGCTCGGTGTGATTCTCGGGTTCATCGGCGTCAAGCTGGTGCTCGATACGCTGCACGAAAACTCGCTGTCCCTCCTCAACCACGGCCAACCACTGGAATCAGTACCGCCGGTGGGCATTGGGCTCTCGCTGGCGGTGATTGCCGGCGTGCTGCTGGCGACGACTTTAGCCAGCGTGTACAAGACGCGGGAAGATCATCGTGGCGCTGAGCTGGCAGGCTCGACCAGGCCCGTTAGCCCTGCGCGACCTGCGGAGTGCGGGCGTAGATCAGGTGCAGAAAGTCCGCGTCGGTGAGCACAGGCCTGAGGGGGGGTCGGTGAGGATGCGCCGCCAGGTGCCGCCGGCGGCGAGGTCCCGAGCCACCGCTGCGGGGATGGGTCCGTAGCCGGCGAGGTCGTCGGGGAGCTCGTCGGGCCGAGCAGTGCGGTGTAGGGGATGGTGACCCGAATATCCACGCCGCCACCTCGCCTGCACTGCCCGCAGTCGCACCGGCAACCGGCGGAGCCGGTTGTGGCCGCGGGTTCGGTGTGGTTGCTGTCGCTGGTGGAGCCACGGTCACGGGTGCCAGCTGGCCTGTTGTCTGCATCGACTGGTTTTTCGGTGGCGCATTGGTGGCTGTCGCTGGTGTGCTGGCTGCGGTAACCGGTCGGATTTAGCACCAAATCGACCAGGGCGTCGCCGCGGCGGGCGTCCATGCTGCGCTCGTCACCGAGGCATCCGGCCTGGCGGGCGTGCTCGTCGAGCACCGCGAACACACCGACAGCGTCGGCTGCCGGCAGGTAGGCCGACAAGGTGGCCATCCCGTCGGGTTCGGGCCACATCCGCACGCCACGCCCACGTCGGGCCTGCTTGGCCCGCCGCCGGGCGGCGGCGGGGTCAGTCGAGAGCACGGCTCGGCTGGTCGCCGCGCGGAGCTGACCCGGAGTCTGCCGCCGGGCTTTCGGCAGCAGCTGCTGCTCGACCGCGGCGGTGTGGTCGTCGGACAGGCTCATCGTCTCGGTGTTGATGATGCGCGCCTTGGCCAGGGTGATCCGACCGGCCTCCAACGCCGCCAAGGTCCCCGGCAACCGGGTACACAACGACCGCGCGTCACCCACCCGAGAAGCCGCGGTACCCGCCGAGACAGCCAACATCAGACCGACCTCGGCCACCGCCGATTCATGGGCCTGCGAATCGCCCGCTCCTGCCGATCGCTCGCGAGCCTGTGCACCGGCCATGAACGACGTCATCTCTCGTGCCTGCCGGGCTTGGGCCCAGGCGATGACTCGTTCCCAGCCAACGATTCTCTCCAACGCCTCGAACTCACGATGCTCCGCGGCGGTATCGGGCGGCTGCGCCAGCATGTCGGCCAGCAGACCATCGGGAACGTACTGCGACCAGCACACCGGTTCCGCAGCGCCGCTGGGCTGGTCCTCGACCAGGCAGTCGATGGTCTCTTCCTCTGGTGGTCTGATCACCGGTGGCGTCGGGGGCTCTAGACAGCTAGTATCGAACACATGTTCGACTCTACTCCCAGCCGTACGGCTAAGCAAATTCCGGCGCGCCGTAGGCGGCGGTCGCCAACTGGGGCTTTCGGCGCAGGTGGCGGTCGGTGGGTCGGTAGGTCCCCGAAACCGTCTATGGTGCGACGGTACGCAGCCGGATGACTGCGGACTGTGATCAAGGAGGTCGAGGGTGTCCAGTGACTCGTTCGTCCACCTTCACACGCATACCGAGTTCTCGATGCTCGATGGTGCGGCGCGGCTGGACGACCTGTTCACTGAGTGCGTCCGGATGGGCATGCCGGCCCTGGCGATGACCGACCACGGCAATGTCTTCGGCGCTTACGAGTTTTGGAAGAAGGCTAACGCCCACGGAGTCAAGCCGATCATCGGCATGGAGGGCTACCTCTCGCCTGGCTCCCGACACGAGCGCAAGCGGGTCGTGCTGGCTCGCGGCAGCAACGACGTCGACAACCCGGGTGAGATGTACACCCACATGACGCTGCTCGCGGAGAACACTGAGGGCATGCACAACCTGTTCCGGCTCTCCAGCCTGGCCAGCTTGGAGGGCTACTACTACAAACCGCGGATGGACCGTGAGCTGCTGGCGGCCTACGGCAAGGGGATTATCGCTACCACCGGGTGCCCGTCAGGCGAGGTTCAGCGGTTGTTGCAGCAGGACAAGTTCGGTGCCGCGTGCCAGGCCGCCGCTGACTATCGGGATATCTTCGGCCGGGAGAATTTCTTCTGCGAGCTGATGGACCACGGCATCGAGATCGAGCGCCGGGTTCGTGACGATCTTGTGCGGCTCAAGAAGACCCTTGAGCTGCCCGGACTTGCCACCAATGATCTGCACTACACGTTCCCTGAGGACGCCAAGCCGCACGAGGTGCTGCTGTGCGTGCAGACCGGCAAGACCATGTCAGATCCCAACCGGTTCAAGTTCGATGCCCAGGACTTTTACCTCAAGTCCCCGGCACAGATGCGCGAGCAATGGGACGGTGAGTTTCCAGAGGCCTGCGACAACACCCTGCAGGTCGCCGAACGGGTGCATGTGGAGTTCACCGAGGGCCGCGACCTGATGCCCCGGTTCCCGGTGCCAGCGGGCGAGAGCGAGGCCAGCTGGCTGGTCAAGGAAGTCGAGCGGGGTCTGCAGAATCGCTTCCCGGATGGTCTGCCCGACACCCACCGCCGCCAGGCCGACTACGAGGTCGGCGTGATCTGCCAGATGGGCTTCCCCGGCTACTTCCTGGTCACCGCAGATCTGGTGCGCCACGCCAAGGCCAACGGGATCCGGGTCGGACCGGGCCGGGGGTCGGCGGCGGGCTGCCTGGTGGCCTACGCGATGGGCATCACAGATCTCGACCCCATCCGGCACAAGCTCATCTTTGAGCGGTTCCTCAACCCCGAGCGAATCTCGATGCCCGATATCGACATGGACTTCGACGAGCGCCGGCGCGGTGACATGATTCGCTACGTCACGGAGAAGTACGGCGAGGACCGCATCGCACAGATCATCACCTACTCGACAATCAAAGCGAAGGCGGCGATCAAGGACTCCGCGCGGGTGCTCTACGGCCAGCCCGGCTACTCGGTGGCCGACCGGATCACCAAAGCGATGCCGGCACCGGTGATGGGCAAGGATATCCCGCTGGCCGGGATCTTCGATCCTCAGCACAAGCGCTACGCCGAAGCCACTGAAGTCCGGGCCTTGTACGACGCTGATCCTCAGGTCAAGGAAATCATAGACACGGCCCGCGGGTTGGAAGGGCTCAAGCGGCAGTGGGGCGTGCACGCGGCTGGCGTGATCATGTCCAGTGAGCCTTTGATCGATATCATCCCGATCCAGCGCAGGGATTCCGACGGCGCGATCATCACGCAGTTCGATATGGGTGCCTGCGAAACGCTCGGACTGCTCAAGATGGACTTCCTCGGGCTGCGCAACCTTACGGTCATCGACGACGCGCTGCGCAATATCAAGCTCAATGGCAAGCCACCGTTGGACCTGGAGAAACTGGAACTCGACGATGCCAAGGCCTATGAGCTACTCGCCAGCGGGGACACCCTCGGAGTGTTCCAGCTCGACGGGGGGCCGATGCGTGACCTGCTCCGTCGCATGGTGCCGACCACTTTTGAAGACATCTCCGCAGTCCTGGCCTTGTATCGACCCGGGCCGATGGGCGCCAACGCGCACAACGACTACGCGGACCGGAAAAACGGCCGCCAGGAAGTGCGGCCGATCCATCCCGAGTTGGCCGAACCGCTGGCGGACATCCTGGACGAGACCTTCGGGTTAATCGTCTACCAAGAGCAGGTCATGGCGATCGCCCAGCGGGTAGCCGGGTATTCACTGGGCAAAGCGGACTTGCTGCGCCGGGCGATGGGCAAGAAGAAAAAAGAGATCCTAGACAAAGAGTACGAGACTTTTTCCGGTGGGATGCGTGACGCCGGTTACTCCGCGGCTGCGATCAAGACGCTGTGGGACATCTTGCTCCCGTTCTCCGACTATGCTTTCAATCGCGCACACACTGCGGGATATGGACTGGTCTCCTATTGGACAGCCTATCTGAAAGCAAACTATCGTTCAGAATACATGGCTGCGCTGCTGACCAGCGTGGGCGACGATAAGGATAAAGCCGCAATCTACCTCGCCGAGTGTCGTAAGATGGGCATCACGGTGTTGCCGCCGGACGTGAACTCTTCCGAGCGCGACTTCGTCGCCGTCGGCAAAGATATCCGGTTCGGGCTCGGCGCCATTCGCAACGTGGGTGGCAACGTCGTCGATGCGATCACCCGGGCCCGCACCGAAAAGGGCTCTTACACTGACTTCTCGGATTTCCTGCGCAAGGTCGACCCGGTGGCCTGCAACCGGAAGGTCGTAGAGTCGCTGGTCAAGGCGGGGGCGTTCGACTCGCTTGGACACCCTCGCAAGGGGCTGTATTTGGTGCACGCCGAGGCGATCGACGTGGTCATGGACTCGAAGCGAGCTGAGGCGATCGGGCAGTTCGACCTGTTCGGCGGCGAGCCCGGCACCGGCGCCGGGCTGAACCTGTTTGACGTGCCGGTGCCCGCCGAGCAATGGGATACCAAGCACCAGCTTGCCCTAGAGCGGGAAATGCTCGGTCTCTACGTATCTGGGCACCCGTTGCAGGGCGTGGAGCACGCCCTGGCTCGCCAGGCGGACACCCCGATCGCCTCGATCCTCGATGGCACGGTCAGCGACGGCGCGCAGGTGATCGTCGGCGGGATCCTTGCCAGTGTGACGCGACGGGTCAACCGCAACGGCGAGCCGTGGGCGGCCGCCCAGCTAGAGGATCTCGCCGCCGGGATCGAGGTCCTCTTCTTTCCCAAGACCTACTCAGTCGTCGGGGTGAACGTCGCAGAGGATCACATCGTGCTGGTCAAGGCCCGGGTAACCAAACGAGACGACCGGATCTCGCTGATCGCCAACGACCTGGTGGTTCCCGACCTCGCCCAGCCCGGTGTTTCGGCTGGTGGCGGCGGGCAGCCCGGTGCGGGGCAACCGGTGACTGTGAGCATGCTCGCCGCACGCTGCTCGCCCGAGCGGGTTGCCCAGCTCAAGGACGTGCTGGCCCGCCACCCCGGCTCCCAGGAAGTACGGCTGAGCCTGGTCAATGGCGGCCGCAAGCACCTGCTGAAGCTCGACGACAGCCTGCGGGTGACACCGAGCACCGCGCTGATGGGGGATCTCAAGGCCCTGCTCGGCCCCGGTTGTCTGGCCTGACGATCAGGCTCGGGGAGATGGCGTGTGAATCACCGCCGACACCCGTGATTCCTTCACATGGAAAGCCTGACGAACGACACTAGCGGCACCCATGGCGTCGGCGCGATTATTGCTGCATAGCGATGATCGGTCGGCAAGGGGGACACAGTGGACAACGGTTACGAGGTGTACTGCATCGCGGATCCGTTGTTTTACGATTCGATTTCCGGGGTCAACCGGGTGGCGCCTTTCGATGCGGTGCAACGTCCGGTCCCCGATGGGTGGGAACGGCGCTTCCTTGATAACTGGGTGGTCATGAACCCGGTGGGCGCTGCGGTGCCCCAGCAAGGCTGGAAGGTTCACGCGTCGGCGTGCCTCGATAACGCGGAACGGATTCTGGAAACCGTATGGGCCTACTGTGTTCCGCGCCGGATCACGTTCAAATTCCTGGCCGCACGAAGCGCCGTTCACCTGCAGAACGCGAAGTACGCGCCGCGGGGGTCTAGTGGCAAGTTCGTCACGATCTATCCGAGTGACATTGATGAGCTCGGCACAATCCTGCACGACCTGGGCGAACTCCTGGCCGGCGAACCAGGTCCCTACATCCTCAGCGACCTGCGCTGGAACGAAGGTCCACTCTATGTGCGCTACGGCGGTTTCGCACTGCGGCACTGCCTGTCGGCGCGGGGTGACCGGGTTCCGGCCATCGAGGACCCCAACGGGGCGCTGGTGCCGGACCGCAGAGATGCGGTGTTCTGCACGCCTCCCTGGGTGACCTTGCCGGACCTGCTTGTTCCCCAGCTTGCAGCGCGCAACGCCACCACCGTCACCGAGCTGCCGTATCGCATCGAGCAGGTCCTGCATTTCTCCAACGGCGGAGGACTCTACGAGGCGACTGACCAGCGCACCGGAGTGCGGGTGGTCCTGAAGGAGGCCCGGCCACACGCTGGCCTCGCCGCCGACGGCGCTGACGCGGTCGAACGGCTGCGGCGCGAACGGGAAATGCTCGAATGCCTGGCCGGAGTCGAGGGCGTGCCTGCGGTCCACGATCACTTCGCCCTGGGTGAGCATCATTTCCTGGCGCTGGAGTTCATCGAGGGAACGCCGCTGAACAAGGTTTTCGCGCAGCGCTGGCCGATGAACGACCCCGCCGCCGGACCCGCCGAGTTCGCCGCCTATACGGAGTGGGCGTTAGGGATGTGCGCTCAGGTGGAAGAGATCATCACGGCCATTCATGACTGTGGCGTCATCCACGGTGATCTGCACCTGTTCAATGTCATCGTCCGGGACAACGGCCGAGCCACGCTGATTGACTACGAGGTCGCCGCGCGAATCGATGAGGCACGCCGTCCGACACTGGGCAGCCCAGCATTTAGCGCACCGCGGGACCGGACCGGTTTCGACATCGACCGGTACTCCTTAGCTTGCCTGCGATTGGCTTTGTTCCTTCCGTTGACCGCGATGATCCGGCTCGACGTCGGAAAGCCAGGAGACTTCGCCGACGTCATCGCCGAACATTTCCCGGTACCACCTGCATTCCTGGCGGAGGCGGTGCGGACGATCACCGGAGCCAGCAGAACCAGCGGGGCTGACGGCACTGCACCCCGACGGCGCGTCCGAGCGCTGCCGTCGCTACCCGATGGGATCAGCGGCTGGACAACCGCCCGGGACTCGATCGTCGCCGGAATCCTGGCTAGTGCTACTCCGAAGCGCACCGATCGGCTGTTTCCTGGCGACATCGCGCAGTTCAGCACCGGTGGCCTTAACATCGCCCACGGCGCCGCCGGTGTGCTCTACGCACTCGCGGTCACCCGGGCCACGCCGTATCCCGCCGGGGAGCACTGGCTACTTGAGCGGGCGGCCGCGGCGGCCCGCGGAACGCGGTTAGGTTTCTACGACGGCCTGCACGGCGTGGCGTACGTGCTGGCGGAGTTGGGATACCGGCAAGCGGCCCTCGACCTGATCGAATTCTGCCTCACCGAGCACAGCGACCAACTAGGTTCAGACCTGTCCGGCGGGCTGGCTGGCGTCGCGCTCAACCTTGCCTACTTCGCGGGCATGGCTGGCGAACCCACGCTGTTCGACCATGCGCTGCGTGCCGCCGATATCGTCGC
>DASUII010000270.1:0-13622 GCA_036279835.1 Pseudonocardiaceae bacterium | reverse complement strand
GCCGGCGTCGGCAAGACCGCCGTCGTCGAAGGGCTCGCGCAGAACATCGTCAAGGGCGAGGTGCCCGAGACACTCAAGGACAAGCAGCTCTACACCCTGGACCTGGGTTCGTTGGTGGCGGGCTCCCGGTATCGCGGTGATTTCGAAGAGCGCCTGAAGAAGGTGCTCAAAGAGATCCGCACCCGCGGCGACATCATCTTGTTCATCGACGAGATGCACACCCTGGTCGGCGCCGGTGCTGCCGAGGGCGCGATCGACGCCGCGTCGATCCTCAAGCCGATGCTGGCGCGGGGCGAGCTGCAGACCATCGGCGCAACGACACTCGACGAGTACCGCAAGTACGTGGAGAAGGACCCGGCACTGGAGCGCCGGTTCCAGCCGATCCAGGTCGCCGAGCCGAGCCTCGATCACACCATCGAGATCCTCAAGGGTCTGCGGGACCGCTACGAGGCACACCACCGGGTGTCCATCACCGACAGCGCACTGGTGTCGGCGGCCACGCTGGCCGATCGCTACATCAACGACCGGTTCCTGCCGGACAAGGCGATCGACCTGATCGACGAGGCCGGCGCCCGGATGCGGATCCGTCGGATGACCGCACCGCCGGACCTGCGTGACTTCGACGAGAAGATCGCCGCGGTGCGCCGGGACAAGGAATCAGCCATCGACGCTCAGGACTTCGAGCGCGCCGCGAAGCTGCGGGACTCCGAGAAGCAGCTGCTGATCAAGAAGACCGAGCGGGAGAAGCAATGGAAGGCTGGTGACCTCGACGTGGTCGCCGAGGTCGATGATGAGCAGATCGCCGAGGTGCTGGCCAACTGGACCGGGATCCCGGTATTCAAGCTCACCGAGCAGGAGACCACCAGGCTGCTGCGCATGGAGGATGAGCTGCACAAGCGGATCATCGGCCAGCACGAAGCGGTCAAGGCCGTGTCCAAGGCGATCCGTCGGACCCGTGCGGGTCTGAAGGACCCGAGACGACCCTCCGGTTCCTTCATCTTCGCTGGCCCCTCCGGGGTGGGTAAGACCGAGCTGTCCAAGGCGCTGGCGCAGTTCCTGTTCGGTGATGACAATGCGCTCATCCAGATCGACATGGGTGAGTTCCACGACCGCTACACCGCATCGCGGCTCGTCGGGGCACCCCCTGGATACGTGGGTTACGAGGAGGGTGGCCAGCTCACCGAGAAGGTCCGCCGCAAGCCGTTCTCGGTAGTTCTCTTCGATGAGATCGAAAAGGCTCACCAGGAGGTGTACAACACGCTGTTGCAGGTGTTGGAGGACGGTCGGCTGACCGACGGCCAGGGTCGTACGGTGGACTTCAAGAACACCGTGATCATCTTCACCACCAACCTCGGCACCTCGGACATCTCCAAGGCAGTGGGACTGGGCTTCTCGGCGAGCAATGACGAGACCTCGAACTACGAGCGGATGAAGAGCAAGGTCAACGACGAGGTGAAGAAGCACTTCCGCCCGGAGTTCCTCAACCGGATCGACGACACCATCGTCTTCCATCAGCTCACCGAGGAAGAGATCATCACGATGGTGGACCTGATGATCACCCGGGTAGAGGTGCAGCTGCGCAACAAGGACATGGAGCTGGAGCTCACCACGATGGCCAAGAAGCTGTTGGCCAAGCGCGGATTCGATCCCGTGATGGGGGCTCGGCCGCTGCGCCGGACCATCCAGCGCGAGATCGAGGACCAGCTGTCGGAGAAGATTCTGTTCGGCGAGGTCGAGCCCGGGCAGATCGTCCTCGTTGACACCGAGAACTGGGACGGCGAGGGCTCGGGCGAGAATGCTCGATTCGTGTTCCGCGGCGCGGCCAAAGCGTTGCGGGTGCCCGATGCGCCTCTAGTGGACCTGGACAGCGCACCCAGCGCTGAGTAACCCTGTCGTCCAAAGGGGCCCGATCCATACCGGATCGGGCCCCTTTTCACGTGTCCTGACGGCCCAGCGATCGCCATTCGGAGCCGAATAGCGATCGCTGAGCTTCACAAACAGCCATTCGGCTCCGAATGGCGATCGCAGGGATCAGGGGTTACCGGGTTCGGCGGATTGGGCGACCTCGAATTCGAGAAGGGCGCTGCCGGTCGACACGGGGTTTGCGCGGGGACCGGTGTGGGCTTCTGTGCCCGGACCGGTGCGGCCGTTGTGCCAGGCTTGGAAGTGTTCCTCAGTCTCCCAGCGGCTATACACGAAATACCGGTTGTCACCGGCGACGGGGCGCAGCAGCTCGAACCGCAGAAAGCCGGGAGCCGACGTCACCGCCTCATGCCGGGCCGCGAACCGGCGCTCCAGCTCGGGACCTGCGCCTTCCGGCACCTCAATTGCGTTGATCTTCACGACAGCCATGCAACCAGCCTACGGCTAGCGCCTCGGTGCGGCTGCGCGCTCTCCAGGTAAAGCGAAGCGACCGTCAACGGTCGATTCCACCAGGCCGTCGATGAGCAGCGAAGCCAAGCACCGATCGCGCTGCGCCGCGTCGCGCCAGACCGCATCCAGCCGGGCAGGCGGCACCGGGTCGGACGCTGCTCGAAGGACGTCGAGCAGCAACCCGCGCACCTGACGATCAGTGCCCGCGAAGGTCTGCGAGGGTCGGCCGGGGACGGTCGTGGCCGGCCGACCGGCGCGCACCCAGGCACACTCGCCGGCAACCGGACAGTCGGCGCAGCGCGGCCGGCCGGCCGTGCACACGACCGCGCCCAGCTCCATCAGCGCGGCACAGAAGCGAGCGGCCTGCACCTCGGGCAGCACATCATCCAGATCGGCCAGATCGCGCGAGGTGGACGGTGGTCCGGCGGCGGCCCTGCCGTGCATCGCTCGGGCAACCACTCGGCGGACATTGGTATCCACCACCGGGACGCGGTGGCCGTATCCGAAAGCCGCCACCGCCCGGGCGGTATACGCGCCGATCCCGGGCAGCGCGAGCAGCGCCGCCACATCGGCGGGTACGACGTCGTCGTACTGGGCGGCGATGATGGTGGCGGCCGCATGCAGCCGTAGCGCACGCCGCGGGTAGCCCAACTTGCCCCAGGCGCGCACGGCGGCGCCTGGCGTCTCGGCGGCCAGACTCGATGCTCTGGGCCAGCGGACCAGCCACTCGGACCACACTGCGGCAACGCGATGCACCGGAGTCTGCTGCAGCATCACTTCGCTGACCAGTACGCCCCACGGCGTGGTGCCAGGCTCGCGCCAAGGCAGCTGCCGCGCATGGGCGTCGAACCAGGCGATGAGCAGAGTCGGGTTCACGCCTGGACTGGCAAGACCTCGGCCAGATCACCGGTGTCGATGTCGATGACAAAACCTCGTGCCGTCGTCGTATTCGTCAGAAATGGGCTGCGACGCACCCGTTCCATCGACTGCCGCACGTCGGATTCGGCGTCCCGGAAGGTCTCGACCGCCCAGGTGGGCCGCAGGCCGGTGGCGTCGTGAAGTTCGGACCAGAACTCCTCGTCGGTGAACGACGCCATCCCACATTTGGTGTGGTGCAACAACATCACCTCGGTGGTGCCCAGCTTTCGCTGGCTGACCGCTAGGGAGCGGATCACGTCGTCGGTGACGGCACCGCCCCCATTGCGGATCACGTGCGCCTCGCCGGGCCGCAAGCCGAGTAGCGCGAACGGGTCGATCCGGGCGTCCATACAGGCCACCACCGCCACGCGCAGGCTGGGCGGGGACGGCAGCGGGCCAGGGCCCCGGTGTGAGCGCGACGCGTTGCGGTCCACCAAGTCCTGTATCGCTGTCATGGCGGCTCCTCCTTTGCTCTCCGTGATTTTCGGCAGTGTGGCACGGTCGGGTGGTTGGCGGACCAACGGCTCGATCCACCTCACGTCTCGCACGTGTGGGGGAGACTGTCTTCGCTGGGTTGTCACAACGCGTATCAGTACCTACTCTGTGTGGTGGGGCTTGGCGCGGTAAATGGGTGGCTTGCCGACTCGTCGGCGGCTATCGCTATTTGTCGCGTCGAGACGAGGTGGTAGGTGTGCTGGTCGTTGGTTCTCGCGGCCGTTCGGGCGCCGTTGTGGGCACGCTCAGGGTGAAGGGGTTGTTGCGGCGATGACCGCCCCTGCACCGCGTTGGGATGGCGAGTTCGCGCACCCGGCACTGTTCTATCGCGGCACTGCGGAGTATCTCGAAGGCACGGTGGCGTTCGTTCGCGCGGGTCTGGCCGCTGGCGAACCCGTGGCGCTCGCCGTCCCGGGTCCCAATCTGCGGCTCATCCTCACGGAACTGGGCACCGACGCCGACCGGGTACGGCTGCTCGACATGACGCGAGCCGGGCGTAACCCAGGGCGGATCATCCCCAATGTGCTGCGCGCCTTCGCCGATGCGCATCCACGCGGGCGGGTGCGGATCATTGGCGAACACCCGTGGACCGGACGCACCGCGAGGGAATATCCGGCCTGCACCCAGCACGAGACCTTGATCAGTATCGCGCTTGCCGGTCGCCCGGTCACCATGCTGTGCCCGTATGACGCCGAGAGGGTAGGCCCTCGGACTCTCGCCGACGCCGAAGCCAACCACCCAAGGGTGATAGACGCCAGCGGCGAGCGGCCCAGTACCGGCTTCGCGCCCGAACGCGTCGACACAGACGGCCACCAGCTGTGCGCGCCGCCGTCAGGGCCTGGTTTCACCTTCGACGCCACTAATCAGGCGCTTGCCGGGCAGTTCGCCTGCGATCACGCCCTCCGGCTTGGCTTGGGCGGCGATCACTCGGAACTCAAGCTGATCGTCGGTGAGCTGGTGGCCCGCAGCCTCGTGCACGGCACGGGGACCGGCGCGTTGCGCATCTGGGCGCAGCGCGGGTACCTGGTATGCGAAGTCCGGCACTCCGGGTACATCAATGATCCGCTCGCCGACCGTCCACTGGCCGACCCCAGACGACCAGACGGCCGAGGCCTGCTCCTGGTCAACCATCTGTCCGACCTCGTCGAGCAGCACGCCTGCCCACAGGGCACCACCACCCGGGTGTATCTGAAGCTTCCCAACGCCAATGAGCCACTGAACGAGCCGGCTCCTGCGCCGCCGCGCACCCGACCTCCGGCTGCGCCCGCAGGCCCGACGCCGTTGCCATGGCAGACCTACGAGGCCCTGCACGCCGCTGAGCGCTTCGGACGGTATCTCCCGCAGGACGCGACCGCCGACGCCGCGCGGCCCACCACTACGAGCACCGAACGGCGCCCGGCCGAACCCGTACTTGAGGCCTTGACCGCGGTGGAGGCGCTCGCCCGGGTGGTAGACCGGTGGCGGGCCAGGCTGGTGCGGTTGGCTCGGACGCGGGGTGCGCCGTGGACCGACATCGGTCAGTCATTGGGAGTGAGCAAGCAGGCCGCTCACGAGCGCTACGGGCGCGCGCGCAGCCGTCCTAGCAAGCGGTCCGGTCAGGTCGGCCCGTTGCCGCCGCCGGTGCAGGGCACTTGATCGGCCAGACTTCTTACCAAGTCCAATCGGAGTGCAATTCGGCGGACCACGGATGCGGGTAAGTTTGATCGATCACGTAGGCCATTCCGACACCGCGGGCCAGGTAAACGCTTCGTTCGAGCTTGCGGGTGATCGGCTCGCCTGGGCTGCCGTTGTTGTCTGACCACGATTCCCACTGGCGTATGCAGGTTCGTATCCCGAGATAGGCGTTGCTGCACGTACTTGGCGGTGACCACACTTGGGAATGGAAGAAGTCCACAGTCTTGCCGCTGAACTGCTCGGTGATGGTGCCCCACGCCTGCAGGCAGTACGCATGTGCCGGAATGTTCCACTGGACGTAGTGTTGGCGGCCCCCGTCTGACGGCAGCGGCGTCATATTCTGGCAGGACGCGTCGCCGATCAACTCCCGGTTCACCCGCTGCACGTAGTACTTTCCGAAGCTGCGCCACCCGTCGAGCTCGACCCAGTCGCCGGAATGAATGAAATGCTCCGCGCTGTCGGGTGGCCACTTCGACGGGTCACCCCATAACACCTCGGACTCGTCGCCGTGCGGTGTCCATGACCACTGCCCGGCCAGATTCCCGCCGGAGTAGAACTGCCCGGCATGGCGCTGACTCATCATGGAGTATTCGCCATAGTCGTCGGCGGGCGCAGCAGCGGCGACTGGCTCGAGCGCACACAGCAGCAAGGTCAACCCAAGGAAAGGGAGCCAACTCCTTACTCTGCGTCGCACGCCTGACTCCCTGCTGCGCGATAGCGTGGTGATCTACCACTTCCACCGTCGTATCGTAACTGAACGTTACTATACGCACCGCAACCACACAACTACCGAGCGCCGCCGCACCGCTCGACGTCGTGAACTGATCACAACCGACCGACGAAAACGTCGGTGCTGTCGAGCTCACGACCGCGCACGGCGGTGGGGGGCTAGGGGTTGCGTATCAGGGACCTGAACTTCAAGCCCAGCCACGGCTTGCGGCCCCACGCTATGAGCTGACCCTTGGCGATCGCGTTCCACTGGCTCTGGCGCTGCCAGAACACCATGAAGAACGCCGCGGGATCAGCGGAGATGTGGCAGTCAACCCGGCGGGTGGATGGCTCTTCGACCGTGAGCGATCCATCGTTGAACATGTACTGGATCCGGGCGCCTCCTCGCAGGTGCAACTCGTAGGTGGCCTGGACGCCGGAGGCCTTCTCAGCGTTGACAAACGTCCGAGGGTCGCAAGTTTGTATGATCGGAGCGAAGAACTGCCGCACCACCATGGCCGCATGGTCCGGCTCGATCCGCCACGTGCGGCCGGCGGCATGGGCGATGTCGTAACCGTGCATGACCGTCTCGTTCAGCAGGTGGCCAGTCAGCGCCGATAGGGGCACGGTGGTGCCTTCGATCAGCCACGGGCGAGACTCATCAGGAGAGTGCCCCGCGCACTCGTCGAGGTACTCCTGCGTCCGCTCCTCGATGCGGTCAGCCAGGACAGCGAGATCACGCTCGGGGTCCGATCTCACAGCGAGGGTGGTTGAGTCGGCATGGTCCCACATGTCCTGGACCCATGACTCGCCAGCCACGCCAGCCATGCCGGGCACCACTGCGTGGATTTGGGAGAGGTCCCGTCTCGCCAGGCCAGGCACCACCATCCAGACCTGCGAGAGATGCATGGCGACCTCCGCGATGTTCCACTGGCCCACTGCGGGAACTTCCTGCTCACTGATGGACCGCAGCAGGGTCGTCACCCGCCGGACCTCATCGCGGAGTGCGTTCTGGCTCTGCTGCCACTGGACTGCCGATGCGCTTGCGACCATGTCAACCCCTTGATTCGTCGGTCAGCGTGGGTTGGCGCAGCGGTGACTCTAGTGTCGAATCGGGTGCATACGCACCGCTGGATGACGGATCCGTCGGTACGCGGGCGGCAGAAGGGTACGGTCGCCTCGCAGTTCGCTCAGGTAGACAAGTCAGCGTGGCGGATACGGCGATGCGAGCCCACTCCGATTGGCGAAGCGGGGTACCTGCGTCGCGTCGCAGCAGCTATCGCCTAGTGCGTGGCGGTGGCGCGGTGGCGTCCGCCGTGGGAGATCGAAGCGCGCGCGCAGGCTCGCAGGGCGCTGGCCAGATCGTAATGAATGTCCAAGACCTCGCCCAGGGCACTGACGTCGGGACTGTTGAGGGCGGTGGAGCGCGGATCCGCCACGACCGCGAGGTGACCGGCGATGTCGTAGTGGTCGAGCGCCTCGAAGACGACTTCCAGCCCGATCGAGTCGAGCAGAGCCACTGCGGACAGGTCGATCACCACGTGCGAATGACCATCGTGGACCGCCTCGATGAGCCTGTCGACCAGGGCTGGAGCTGTGACAAGATCCACACTCCCGGTTACCCGGCACACAGTCGTGTCCGGTTGCGGACAGCTCAGGGTTGCGATGACCATGGGCGCATCGAGCGGCGGTGCTGGTGTGAGAGCCTCAAGTTGGTCGTGCACCACTGATGTCATAGGTCGACTCCTCCCCCCGGGTACTACAGCCGAGATCCGACCGTACACGCTGCGCAATCACGGTCAACTGTCCCGTCAGGTATGCCTGACCGCAAATGAATTTTGTCCGGAAAGACCTTTATGTGTATTTAGAGGTACTACTTGTCGGATGGTGTAAACTTAGCGCACATGCCTGAATACGGTGTGTAGCCAGGTGAGCGGAGTGGATCTATGGATCCCAGCCTCGACATAGCTGTTCATCATCACGGGCAGGTGGTGGTGATCCACCCGCGCGGGCTACTCACCGTGCGCACCACTGCGGATCTGCGCCGAGTACTGGTGCGCGAGCTGGTCGACCACGGCCGGGTCATCGTCGACCTCGACGGGTTCCGGCTGACCCGAGAGTCGTGTGTGACAGTCTTTCCCGCAGTGCTGACCCAATGCGGCGGCTGGCCGTCGGCGAAGGTCGCGCTGTGCCGGCCCGACCCGGCGATGGCTCAGGCGCTGGCGGCTCGCCAGGTGTCTGCCCTGGTTCCGGTGTACCACCTCAGGCTCGAGGCCGAAGCCGCGATTGATGAACGGCCAACGGTTGTGCGGATGCGAGCCCAGCTGCCCTGCGACGCCGGGGCGCCGGCGATGAGCCGCCGGTTGGTCCGCGAGATATGTCCGAAATGGCAGGTCGACGACGGAGTGGAGGACACCGCCGAATTCGTGGTCAGCGAGTTGGTGTCCAATGCCGTGGAACACGCCTGCACCGGCGTCGGCCTGACGCTGGAGCGCGGTCCCCGCGGGCTGCGGATCGCTGTGCGGGATGCCTCGCCGGTCGGCTTCCCGGGGCCGGTGAAGCGCTCGACCGATCCGCTGGGCCGGGTCCGTGGTCGGGGCCTCGAACTGGTACGGAGCCTTACCAAGGCTTGGGGTGTCGACGTCCAACCAGACGGCAACACCGTATGGGCTGAGATAGCCGGATAGGCGATTGTCACGCGTCGGCCGCCAACCGCGCGCGCTGTTCCTTGAGGTTCCAGCCGGCCGGCGTTGGCCAGGCGAGCGCCATCCCTTCGAGCCGCTCGGTGAGAATGTTTGTGATCGCCCAATTGCGATACCACTTGTGGTCGGCCGGCACGATATACCAAGGGGCGGCCTCGGTATTGCACCTCCGCAGTACATCTGAATACGCCTGCTGGTAATCGTCCCAATAGGCGCGTTGGTCTACGTCAGCGGGATCGTATTTCCAGTGCTTCGTCGGATCGACGAGCCGGGCGAGCAGGCGCTTTGCCTGCTGCTCCTTGGAGATATGGAGGAAACACTTCACGATTGCGCACGAGGTGGCCAACTTCGCCTCGAAGCGGTTGATGACGTCGTAGCGGCACGACCACCGATCAGCTGGCACCAGCTCATCAACCCGGACCACGAGCACGTCCTCATAGTGCGAACGGTCGAACACACCGACGATGCCGGGCGGCGGCAGCCGCCGCTCGACCCGCCACAGGAAGTGGTGCTCCAGCTCCTCGACCGTCGGCCGCTTGAATGCGTGATATTGCACGCCCATCGGGTTCATCAGACCCAGGACGTGCTCCACCGTGCCGCCCTTGCCCGCGGTGTCCATGCCCTGCAACACGAGCAGCAGGCTTCGCCGGCCTGCGGGATCCCCTTCGGCATGTCCCTCGGCGTAGAGCTGCTCTTGCAAGTCCGCCAAGCGCGGCGCTAGGCGGCGCATCGCCGCTTTGCCGTCGGCCTTACCCGATCCGGTGAACCCCGGAGTCGTCCCGGTAGCGATGGCCGCCAGATCCACCAGACCGGCGGGCACGCGCAGCAGATCGCTCACCCGTGGTGGGATCGCGTCCGAGAGCTGGTCTGTGTGCATCATCTTCCGGTTGGCCACAGACGAAGGCTCCCAGGCCGCCTCAGTGACCGGCAACGGCAGCGCGCGGCGCTCCAACCGCCGCGCGCACCTCGATTGGCGGGGGTCGGGCCCGGTGATTAACGTAACCGGGTCAGACCCCGCCGACACACAGGAGACCATGACTGCGCCGCCTTCCCCACCGACCAGCCCAGACGACACCAAACGTAAGGTCGATCTCAACGGGTTCCACGTCGCTGCAGCTGCCCTTGCCGCGGTGACCAGTGCCGTGCTCGGCTCACAGCTGGGCGCCGCCGGCACCGTCATCGGGGCAGCTGGAGCCAGCGTGGTCACCACGGTCGGTACCGCCGTCTACCAGACGTCGTTGGAGCGCAGCCGGCAAAGGGTCCGTACCCTCGCTCAGCGCAAGCGGCCGTCCACATCCGCCCAACCCGAGCCCGAGCCCGAGCCAGCTCATCGCTCCAGACGGTTCGTTGCGCTGCGCTGGGGGGCGGTGATCGTGGGATCGCTCGGCGCTTTCCTGCTGGCCATGAGCGTCATCACCGGATTCGAGTGGGTCAACGGCCACACCGTAGGTGGCAACGGCAAGGGGACCACCATCGGTCGGGTGATCAACGACCAGCCCGGTTCGCCGACGCCGGCCACCCCGCCGCCTAGTCCGGGCGCTCCCACGTCGTCCACTCCCACCCCGACTCCCACCGAGACTCCCACCGCGACCCCCACGCAGACTTCTCAGCCCCCCTCCGGGCTCCTCCCCGGGCTCCTCGGCCCCCCCGCTGCCACTACGTCCAGCGGGACCCCAACCGGGACATCCGGCAGGCCCGCGCCCACTGAGGCGCCGCCTTCGCTGATATCGCCCGGCCTTTCCGGCGGCGGCTGAGACGGCCGCCGTAAACGCCCCGCTACCTTCGCGCCCGGCTAGCCACCAGCGCGATCAGCACGACGACCCTCCAGGGGCTGTCGCAAAATCGTCTTGCCAGCCCTCTCAAGATCGCCAAGAGTGAGCAGTAACCGTGCAGGATCGAACGGTTATCACACAGTTTCGGCGATCATGGCAGGTCGTGGGACGCCGGGCACGCAGCCGCAGTACGGTTGGTCGTGGCCCAGGACCGGAGGGAATTCACGTGCTTCCGATCAGCCACACGTACACCTCAATCTACGCCACGCCGGACAATGAGACTCATTTCCGAACGGTGCGGGTTCGGCTCGACCCGGTAGTGAATTTCGCGGTCCCCGCGCAGCCGGTCTGCATCGGAGGATCGCAGGTCAGCAGCAAAGCATTCTTTCTAGCTCTTCCTCCCAAGTGGGGCGAATCAGATCTCAAATATGGAATCTGGCACCCGACGCCTGTCCGTCAATTCGGCACAGTCCTGCGGGGTCGGGTCATCACTTACGCCACCGATGGTGCCACCCTTGACATGGGGCCGGGGGACACACTGCTCATGGAGGACCTCGCACCGGCCAAGGGCCACATCACGATCAACGTGAGTGCAAACGAACCGTGCGTCGTGCAGATTGTCCAGTTGTGACCGGGTCAAGAGCGAGGCGCAACAGTTCATTATCATCGAGATCAGCGCGGTTCCGACTCGTCGCGTAGGACACCGGCTCCCTCGGCAGAGTCGGTGGCCTCGGGCGGGCCCGCTCTCCTCGGCGCTGTCGAGCTGGGCGCTGTCGTTCGTGAGTAGGGCGTCATAGCCGTTTCCACTGGCATCGGGAAGCAGGAAGCGATCCTTCTTCCCCTTCTACCCGCGATCTTGAATCCACCTGATGCACGCGGAGTAGCCGACGGAGGGGTTCGACGAGCTGACCATGAACGTCCTCATCGAGCAAGAGCTTCATCAGCTTGGTCCTCCCAGGGTGGCGGCGCAGGCGGCGGGGCTAAACGGACGTTCTACGGAGTGAGGTGGCTCTCCATCGCTGGGAGGCGGCCCGCTTCTGATGTTCAATGTGCTACCGGGTAGGTGATACACAATGTGCGGGATCGTCGCGGCCTTCGGATCAGTCGACACCGACAAGAGCGAGCGGATGCTCAACCGGATACAGCATCGGGGACCGGATGACACCGGGGTACTGACGCTTGACTCGGCCTGGTTGGGTCACCAGAGACTCTCCATCGTCGACATCAGCCGCGGCAGGCAACCGCTGGCCAACGGTGACGGCACGGCATGGATTATCGGCAATGGTGAGATCTACAACCATGAGGACCTCAGCGCGAAGTTGCCTCCCGGGTTGCTCCAGACCCAGTCGGACACCGAGGCGGCGCTGCACCTCGTGATGCGGGACGGTCCGGCCTCGGTGGCTGAGCTCAGCGGCATGTTCGCGCTGGCGATGGTTACCGCCACCGGGGACGGGCTGGTCGCCCGCGACCCGATGGGTGTCAAGCCGCTGTACTGGATCGACGGGGCGGACGGCACCATGTTCGCCAGCGAGCTGCGGGCCTTCGACCCCGAGGACCGGCCGCGAGTGGCCTCCTTCCCACCTGGCTGCCTGTGGACTCCGGCCACCGGCATCGTGCGCTATGCCAACGCGGTTCCGGTGGGAGTCCGCCCAGCCCGCCGGGCGCAGCACCCGAACTGGGACAACGGGGTGCTAGAGAAGGTCAGGGACTCCGTAGTGCTGTCCGTGCAGCGGCGGATGATGGGAGACGTCGAGGTGGGCGTGTTCCTCTCCGGCGGACTGGACTCGGCGATCGTCGCCGCGATCGCCGCGGAGCACACCCGCCGCCGGGGCGGCATGCTACCCACTTTCGCGGTCGGTACCAAGGACAGCAGCGACCTGCTGGCGGCCCGGCGGGTCGCCGAGTTCATCGGCAGCGACCACCACGAGGTCGTCGCCACCGCCGAGTCCATCGGTGAGGAGTTGGACAACGCGGTCGAAGTGATCGAGCACTACGATCCGGCCCTGGTCCGCAGCTCGGTGGCGAACCTGCTGCTGGCGCGCGAGGCTGCCAAGAAGGTCAAGGTGGTGCTCACCGGTGAGGGTGCCGACGAGCTCTACGGCGGGTACAGCTACATGCACACCCCGGAGTTCGCTGACCCGAACGCACTGCACGCCGAGCTGGTGCGCAGCCTGGAGCAGTTGCACCACCTGAATCTGCAGCGCTGCGACCGGACGACGATGTACTTCGGGTTGGAGGCCCGCGAGCCGTTCCTGGACACCAACGTGGTGCGTACGGCTCTGACCCTGCCGCCGGAGTGGAAGAAGACCACCGATGGGCGTCCGGAGAAGGCAGTGTTGCGTGAGGCCTTCACCGACTGGCTGCCCGAGGAGCTGCTCTGGCGCACCAAGGAGCAATTCGGCGACGGCTCGGGTGCCGGCGAGGTGCTCGCCGCGCTAGCCAAAGACAACACTGCCAAAGCCGGCGACACCGACGATGCCGGGACGCAGCCACCGGATAGCTGGGCACTGCGCAGCGACGAGGAGATCCTGTATTACCGGATCTGGCAACGCTACTTCTCCGGGGTGCGCCCCAACTCGACGCTGGGCTGCTTCGCGACCCCGTGAGTTACAGGTCGCCGCCCTCTTCGAGGAGGCGGTCGATCTCCCGGCGCAGCAGCCCCAATCGACCCTCCCGCACCAGTGGGATGTCCCGCCGTCGACGGCGCACCAGTGACAGGTCGACGTCGACTGTGAGCAGCTGCTCTTGATACTCGTCGGCTTCGGCGATCACTTCGCCCCACGGGTCGACGACGTGTGAGCCGCCCCAGAAGCGCAGCGATCCCTCGGTACCGACGCGATTGACGAAGACCACGTACAGCTGGAACATCCGCCCGTAGAACCGGGTGATGCCGCGCCAGTAGGACCGCGAGTCGTACTTCTCCGGGAAGATGCTTTGCGCACTGCACGCCGGCACCAGCAGGATCAGCGCCCCGTCCTGG
>DASUII010000269.1:0-8020 GCA_036279835.1 Pseudonocardiaceae bacterium | reverse complement strand
GTTGACCGCTGAGGAGATGTGGTCCCGGCCGATCCGCAGCGCGGCGGTATAGAGCTGCCGGGCCCCGAGTTCGGGATTAGCCCGACGCAGTTCCCACACCGAACTGGTCTGGGTGACAGTGACATCGTCGAGCACGCCGAGCGCTCCTATCAGCATCCCCGCGAGCAGCAATCCCCGGGCATCGATTCCGTGGCCGAGAACTCCGATGAGTTTGGCGGTGTCATCGTCGAGCCCGGTCAGCTGGGTGACCGCGGAGAAAGCGGTACCGAGCAGCCCGATCAGAGCGAGACTCAACACAGTGCCCAGTACCGCGCTGGAGGTCTGCGCCGAGACACCATGAGTGAGGTACAGCACCCCAAACATGATCACACTCGCGGCCAGCACACCGACGATCACCGGGTTGCCGCCGGCCAGGATCGCTGGAAACAGATAGGTCACCAACACCAGAAAGCTGAAGCCAAGCGCAACCAGCGAGGCGAGGCCTCGCCACCGGCCGAGTAACAACACTGCGGCGGCGAACAGCGCAGCCAGCCACAGCATCGAGGCGCCGCGCTGAAAATCCTGGATCTGGTAGGAGGCGGCGTCGGAGGGATTTCCTCCGGTGTACCCGAGGACCACGTGGTCGCCGACAGCGAAACGCGGCGTGCTCGGTTCGTCGGGTAATACCTGCTGGATCAGCACACCGGGTGAGTCGCCGTCGGTGAGCCGCACACCGAGCGAGATGCACCTCTTGTCTTGACCCGCCGACCCGGTCCCACCAATGTCTGCACCGCCGGTGGTGCACGGCGCGGAGGTTGCGGTGAGCACGTCCCCCTGCACCGGCCGCTGCCCTAATCCGATGTCGACACCGCTGTGCGGCTGGGCACCCGGCCAGGTCAGCCAGAGCCCCATCAGGGTGGCTAGCGCGACCGGGACCAGCACCGCGACCAGCAACATCTTGACTCGGCGGGAGGACGGGGGCGCCGGTCCGTGGCCATGTCCGTGGCCATGCCCGCTGGCGGTGCCGACCGGCTCGACGGTGCCGCGGTCACGGTGCCGGCCGGTTCTATGGTCCAGTGCACTCATCGGCTAGGCGTGCCTCTCTGGTCGATACCGCGCTACGTTCCTAGCGGATCGAATGTGTGTTCGATACAGTGGGGCGATGCGGTGGGACAACCTGATGCTCTCGGACGAGTCCGCCCAGGACGCGCTGTTCGGGGTGGATGACGTCATCACGCGTACCTTTGACACCCCGGAGTTCCGCGGGATGACCTTTTACGAGGTGCGGGCGCAGTCGATCATCAATAAGGTACCTGGCCAATCCCGGATGCCGTTTGAGTGGACCGTCAACCCGTATCGGGGCTGCAGCCATGCTTGTGTTTATTGCTTCGCGCGGCGTACTCATGAGTATCTGGATCTTGATGCTGGAATCGACTTCGACTCGAAGATCGTGGTGAAGGTCAACGCGCCGGAGCTGTTGCGTAAGCAGCTCATGTCCTCGCGTTGGGCGGGCAGCCATATCGCGATGGGCACCAACGTCGATCCCTACCAGCGGGTCGAGGGGCGTTACCGGCTGATGCCCGGCATCCTCGAGGCTCTCCGCGATGCCCGGAATCCGTTCTCGATCCTCACCAAGGGCACCCTGGTGTTGCGCGACCTGCACCTGCTTCGCGAAGCCGCGAAGGTCACTGACGTCGCGGTCAACGTCTCAGTGGGATTCGTCGACACGGCGCTCTGGCGGCGAGTCGAGCCCGGCGCGCCCGCTCCGCGTGCCCGGCTGCGCGTGTGTCGCACGCTCACCGATGCAGGCATCGGATGCGGTGTGCTGATGGCGCCCGTACTCCCGTATCTCACCGACTCGGTCAGCCAACTTGAGGCGACCGTGTGCGCGATCGCGGAAGCCGGTGCCCGCAGCATCACCCCACTCGTGCTCCACCTGCGACCCGGAGCGCGGGAGTGGTACCTCGCCTGGCTGGAGCGCGAGCACCCCGAACTGGTGTCGCGCTACCGAGAGCTTTACAGCGCAGGCGCCTACGCTCCCAAGACATATCGGCAGAGCATCTCCGCCCGGGTAAACGCGCTGGCTCGGCGCTACGGCATCGGAGCCGTGGTGCCGGGCGAGGCCCGCAGAGTCCCGGTCCGGCCCACGGTCTCCAGCACGTCAACCACGACGAATCCGAAGGTGGAGCAGCTCAGGCTGTTATGACTAGGGACACCGACGGCGGCAGCGCTCCCGGCGCGGCTAGCCTCTGCAGGGTCCGGTTTGCCGTTGGAGAGATCTAGGAGCGAGTTCCCGTGATGCGCACCCACCCTGCCGGCACGTTGCGCGCCGAGCATGCAGGGAACACCGTCACCCTCGCTGGGTGGGTTGCCCGGCGCCGCGACCACGGGGGCGTGATCTTCATCGACCTGCGAGATGCCTCCGGGGTGTCCCAGGTGGTCTTCCGGGAGGGCGACATGGCGCAGCGGGCGCACCGGCTACGCGCCGAGTTCTGTCTGCAGGTCACTGGCACCGTGGCGATCCGTCCCGAGGGCAATGCGAACCCGGACATTCCTACTGGAAGCATCGAGGTCACCGCCGACGAGCTGACGGTGCTCAGCGAGTCAGCACCGCTGCCGTTTCCGCTCGATGAGCACCTTGAGGTCGGCGAGGAGATCCGGCTGCGGCACCGCTACCTCGATCTGCGCCGGCCCAGCCCCGCTGCCGCGATGCGACTGCGTAGCGAGGCCAACCGGATCGCCCGCACAGTGCTGCATGAGGAGCGCTTCGTCGAAGTGGAAACCCCGACCCTGACCCGGTCCACCCCGGAAGGGGCCCGGGACTTCCTGGTGCCGGCGCGGCTACAGCCAGGCTGCTGGTATGCACTGCCGCAGTCACCGCAGCTGTTCAAGCAGCTACTCATGGTCGCGGGCATGGAGCGGTACTACCAACTCGCTCGCTGCTACCGAGATGAGGACTTCCGCGCCGACCGGCAGCCTGAGTTCACTCAGCTCGACATCGAGATGAGCTTCGTCGAGCAGGACGACGTGATCGCGGTTGGCGAGAAAGTGATCGCGGCCCTGTGGGCGGAGCTGGCCGGGCACCACATCGAGCTGCCGATCAGCCGGCTGAGCTACTTCGACGCCATGGCCCGCTACGGCACCGACAAGCCGGACCTGCGCTGCGAGCTCGAGCTCACCGAGCTCACTAGCTACTTTGTCGACACCCCGTTTCGGGTGTTCCAGGCGCCGTATGTGGGGGCCGTGGTCATGCCCGGCGGAGCAAGCCAGCCGCGGCGGCAGCTCGACGCGTGGCAGGAGTGGGCCAAGCAGCGAGGTTCCAAGGGACTGGCCTATGTGCTGATCAGCGCGGACGGCGAGCTGTCCGGGCCGGTGGCCCGCAACCTCGCCGAGCACGAGCGCGACGGCCTGGCCAAGGCGGCCGGCGCCAACCCCGGCGACTGTGTGTTCTTCGCCGCCGGTGATGCACGTGACGCTCGTGCGCTGCTGGGTGCCGCCCGGGTGGAGATCGGCCGGCGCTGCGGCCTGATCGACGAGTCGGCCTGGTGCTTCGTGTGGGTAGTCGACGCACCCATGTTCGAACCGGTCGAGCGCAGCGGCGATGTGGCAATGGGGCACAGCAGCTGGACTGCGGTTCATCATCCGTTCACCGCGCCCACCCCCGAGTGGACTGGCCGTTTCGAGCAGGACCCGGGCGCCGCGCTGGCCTACGCCTACGACATCGTCTGCAACGGCAATGAGATCGGCGGGGGCTCGATCCGTATCCATCAGGCTGACGTTCAACAACGAGTTTTCCAGGTACTCGGGATCACCGCCGACGAGGCCCGAGACAAGTTCGGGTTCCTACTCGAGGCATTTCGCTACGGCCCGCCGCCGCACGGCGGGATTGCTTTCGGCTGGGACAGGATCTGCATGCTGCTCGCCGGTGCGGACTCGTTGCGCGAGGTCATCGCATTCCCCAAGTCCGGTGGCGGTTTCGACCCGCTCACCGGAGCGCCAGCCCCGATCACCCGCGAACAGCGTATCGAGGCCGGGGTGGACGCGAAGCCTGCCGCGAAGGGATAGCGGGTGCTGCACCTGCGCGTCATGTGCCCGGCAGAGGTGACGGACGCAGTGCTCGACAAGCTGCGCAACCAACCTGGTGCGGTCCACCTCACCATCGCGCGCGGCGTCGCAGTCGATCCACCCGGTGATCTGGTGCAGGCTGACCTGGTCCGGGAGGCCGGTCGACGGGCTGCTGGCCGATCTATGTGAACTCGGTATCGACCACCTCGGCGGGATCACTCTCCAACCGCTGGACACGGTGCTCTCCGACGCGGCGGATGCCGCGGCGCTGGCCGCGCCGGGGGAGCCCGCAGACGCGGTGGTCTGGGAGGAGCTCATCGCGCGGACCGGGGACGATTCGCGGCTGACCTTTACCTCATGGCGTTCCTCACCTTGGCTTGCCTGATCGCGGTGGTGGGAGTGGGCCACCGACTCCCCGATAACAGTGGTGGGTGCGTCCGCTGACCGAGGGCTGAACCACGCTGTTCGCGAAGCTGTCGGAGACATGTCATCAGTTGCTCACCACCGGTGAGCTTCACTACGTGACCATCGCGTGGTGGCCGTGGAAACGCTTCCCACTGTCCCTGCTCTTTCCAATCCTGCGGACCGTCGCGTCGCGAGTCTGGCCGTACTCGGTGACTCGACCGCAGTGGGCGTCGGCGACCCGTTGCCCACTGGAGGCTGGCGTGGCTTCGGTCCACTGCTGGCGGCGGCCCTCGGCGCGCCACGCGACGTCGCCTACACGAACCTTTCCATCATCGGTGCGCGGATGGCCGACTTACGGCACCGCCAGCTTCCTGCGGCGGCGGCGCTGCAACCTGACGTCGCGGTGATCCTCGCCGGGATGAACGACACGCTGCGCTCGGACTTCAACCCGGTTGCACTCCGCCACGACCTGGATGTCACGGTCGCAGCACTACAGGCCAGGAGTGCCGTGGTGCTGATCACCCGGTTTCACGATCACGGACGGGTGTTCCGGTTGCCCGGACCGCTCCGCCGCGCTCTGCACCAGCGGGTCGGGCAGCTCAACGACGCCACCGACGACGTGGTGGCCCGGCGTGGTGCGCTGTGTCTGGATCTGGCCCTGGTGCCGGGCGCCTACGATCACGCAGCGTGGAGCGTGGACCGGCTGCATCCCTCCGAGCGTGGGCACCGGATGCTCGCCGCCGGATTCGTCGACCTGCTCGTCGGTGCTGGCATCACGGTGCCGTATCCGGTCGACCTGACCTGTTCGGGGGCCGGCAGCTGACTACCGCCACCACGTCGCCTGGCTGATTTGGCAGGGAGTGCCGTGGTTGGGTCAGCGCGGCCGGGACCTGCTGCCGTATGCCGCCGGGGTGGTGCTGCGCGACCTGTTCGGTCGGCCCGCGGCGGTACCGTCGCGGTGTGCCAGGTAACGGTGGTGTAGCAGATAACGAGGCATTGTTCGACGAGGGGCTGTTCGCTGGGCAGGTAGAGGAGCGCGCCGAGCAGCGGCTTTCCGCCTCAGCGCCGCTAGCGGTACGGATGCGTCCGGCCACGCTGGCAGAGGTCGTCGGGCAGGATCATCTACTGGCGCCCGGCAGTCCGTTGCGCCGGTTGGTCGAAGGCGGCTCGGCAGCGTCGGTCATCCTCTATGGCCCACCGGGAACCGGGAAGACAACGCTGGCCAGGTTGGTCTCGCAGGCGACCGGACGACGCTTCGAGGCGATGTCGGCGTTGTCGGCGGGGGTCAAGGAAGTCCGCGCCGTGATCGACGCCGCCCGTCGCCGGTTGGGACGCGACGGAGGCGACGCCACCGTGCTGTTCATCGACGAGGTGCACCGCTTCTCCCGCACCCAACAGGACGCGCTGCTCGGAGCGGTCGAGGACCGGGTCATCCTGCTGGTCGCCGCGACCACTGAGAACCCGTTCTTCTCGGTGGTGTCGCCGCTGCTGTCGAGGTCCCTGGTGCTGCAGCTGCACCCATTGTCCGACGACGACGTGCGGACCTTGATCCGGCGTGCGCTGGCCGATCCGCGTGGCCTCAATGGGTCGATCACTCTCGCTCCCGCGGCCGAGGACCACCTGGTGCGCCTGGCCGCTGGGGACGCCCGGCGGGCGCTGACCGCACTGGAGACCGCCGCCGAGGCGGTGACCTCAGCCGGCGGCCCCGAGGTGGACTTGGCGTGCGTGGAGTCAGTCGTGGACCGCGCGGCGGTGCGCTACGACCGGGATGGGGACCAGCACTACGACGTGATCAGTGCTTTCATCAAGGCGATCCGCGGGTCCGATGTGGACGCGGCGCTGCACTACCTGGCGCGGATGGTGGAGGCGGGCGAGGACCCGCGATTCATCGCTCGCCGGCTGGTGGTGCACGCCAGCGAGGACATCGGGATGGCTGACCCGACGGCGTTGCAGACCGCGGTGGCTGCCGCCCACGCTGTGCAGTTCATCGGCATGCCCGAGGGCAGGCTAGCGCTTGCCCAGGCCACCGTGCATCTGGCTACCGCACCGAAATCCAATGCAGTGATCACCGGGATCGACGCGGCCCTGGCTGACGTCCGTGCCGGTGCCACCGGGGCCGTCCCCGCTCACCTGCGTGACGGGCATTACGCGGGCTCCGCCCGGCTTGGTCATGCGCAGGGCTACCGCTACCCCCACGACGCGCCTGACGGCGTACTAGCCCAGCAGTATCCCCCCGACGCCCTAGTAGGACGCAACTACTACGAACCCCGCCCACACGGCGCTGAACGCGCCCTCTCCGAGCGGATGACCCGACTCCGCCGAATCATCCGCGGCCGCTGATCTCTGGCAGGGCTACCGGGTGACGAGCGGGTTTGGGATGTTCAGGTAGACCGACTGGGCGTCTAGGGGGGCCCGGACCTCGTCGATGCCGTGGAGGCGGGTGAAAAGGTTGGCTTTACACGGCAGGGTGGGTTCGGTCAGCCATCGGCGGGCCAACCGGTCCCCATCCGGTCCGGCCGCCGCGAGCGCGGGTAGTGCCGCATGTAGCCGGCCGGTGAGGGTGTCTAGCAGCTCGGGCTCCGCGGCCAAGCCGTCCACCGCGAGGCAGCCGATGACGGCCATGGTCTGGTTGCGCAGCAGGTAGTAGGACATCCGGTCCTCGACGATCCGGTCGTCGACCACCATCAACGCGGAATCCGTGGTGTCGAGCACCCGCAGCAGCTGCGGTAGCCGTGACGCAGCCAGGTAGTAGCCCTCGTTGTCCCGGAACGCGCCACCAACCACCTGCCCGTCCGGGGCGATGCGTACCAGGGTGTTCTGCTGGTGGGCTTCCAGGCCGATCCCGGTGGCCGCGTAGAGGTGCAGCATCGGCACCAGCACGAGGTCGGTATAGGCGGCGACCCAGGCCGTCGGGTCCAGGCCGCCGGTAGTCACCAGTTCGCCCAGCCGAGACAAGCCCTGTTGCGGTCGGGGAGCGACCAGACCAACCAGGGCGCGCAGCTCAGAGATCCGTCCGGGCACCTCGCGGACGACGACGTCGAGGCCGTTGAGCTTCGGGCCACCGGGGCGGTGCGGCTCGTCCACGGCGAGCCAGCCGGGGTCTCGCACGATCGAGAACGACGGGTGTGCGGCGGTGGTGGCCGCCAGATAGCCAAGGTCCAGCAAGCGGTGGATTTCCACACCGCGGCGCAGCTCCTTGCGGGTCAACTCGCGCCGGGAGTTGGTGATCCGCAGCCCCAAAGACAACTTCAGCATCACCTCCGTGCCGGGCCGGTAGACGGTTCGCACCGAGGAGGTGGGATGCCACGGCGCTCCGCGTTCTCCCAGTGGTTCCAGCATGCCGGCTTCGACCAAGCCAGCGATCCTGGGCCGATGCAGGGCATCCCGGGCTTGCCACGGATGGGCGGGCACCAGGATCCGTCCATCGGCATCCGCGAACTCGGCGAGGTCGGCGAACAACGCGGCGGTGTCCCGGCCGCGCAGCGCGGGAGAGTGGGTCACCGCGTCCTGCGACACCACAGCCGGATCGGCGGCGAACCAGTGCAGCCGGAACGAGGCGCGCAGCTCCGGC
>DASUII010000268.1:0-9118 GCA_036279835.1 Pseudonocardiaceae bacterium | reverse complement strand
GCCGGTGAGCAATCGCGCCAGCGCGATCGGCAACGAGATCACCACCAGCAGCGGGGTACGCAGCAGCTCCAAGTGCGCGCAGGAGAACAGCACGGTGGTTAACCCGAAAATGACCCAGCGGTTCCACCGCCAGTACTCCATTGCCCGCCACAGCACGCCGCGGTAGAGCACCTCCTCGCATACCGGCGCGATCAACCACACCGCGAAGAACAGCAGTAGGCCCAGTCCGAGCGGCAGCCGCAGACCGTCGAAGACCTCCCCCACCGCTGAGTTCGCGTGGCTCTGGCCGACCCAGTGCGCCCACAACGCCGAAGCCGGCACCGTGACCACTAATCCCACGACACCCAGAGCCAGCCCCAGGCCGGCGTCTTGCAGCCGCCACCGCACCGACAGCTGGCTGCGTAACCGTTCCAGCAGGTTGCCTTGGGCGAGCAGCGCGGCACCGGTGGCCGCGACCACACCAGCGGCCACGGTGGGCACTAGGAGCGCCGCAACCAACGCCCCGCCGGGCAAGTGAGTGCCCGCAGTCCCGTGCCGCAAGGTCACCGCGAAGGGCACCAGCACCAGCACCGAGACCGCCAGGAAGGTCACCTCCGCGACCACGAAGCAGATGAGCATCAGCCAGCCACGGCGGGTATCACGCAGGACAGTGGTCACAGCACCCGCCCGCGCAGCATCAGCAACGTCGGATTCCGGAGAGCGTCTGGGCCCAGCCGCGGGTCGGTGCGCGTGACGAGCAGGTCCGCCGGCGCACCGGGCACCAGGCCGGGAACGCCCAGCCAGTCGCGGGCTGCCCAGCTCGCTGCCGCCAGCGCCTGCGTGCCGGTGAGCCCGACCGTTCGCAACGCGGCGATCTCGTCAACCAGCCGGCCGTGCCGGATACCACCGCCGGCGTCACTGCCGGCGTAGATCGAGATTCCCGCCTCGACGGCGGCCCCGATGGTGTCTTGCACCCGGGCGTGCAATGCTCGGATCTGCGCGGCGTAACGCGGGTACTTGCCGGCGCGCTGCGCGATCGCCGGGAACGTCTCGATGTTGATCAGGGTGGGCACCAGCGCGGTGCCGCGTGCGGCCATCTCGGTGATGGTCTCGGCGGACAGGCCGGTGCCGTGCTCGATGCAGTCGATCCCGGCGGCGATCAAACCTGGCAGCGCATCGGCACCGAAGACGTGCGCGGTGACCCTGGCCCCGGCGGCATGCGCGGCGGCGACCGCCTCGACCAGCACGTGATCGGGCCACAGCGGGGCAAGCTCACCGCTTTCACGGTCGATCCAGTCACCGACCAGCTTGACCCAGCCGTCCCCAGCCGCCGCCTGTTCCTGCACGGCCTGCGGAAGTAGCGCGGGATCGTCGAGCTCCACGCCGATGGTCGGGATGTAACGCTTGGGGCGGGCTAGGTGCCGACCCGCCCGGATGATCCGCGGCAGGTCGTCGCGGGCCTGCAACGGCCGCGAGTCGATCGGGGTTCCGCAATCCCGGATCAGCAGGGTGCCGGCGTCCCGGTCGGTGGCGGCCTGCTCCGCAGCGTCGGCGAGGGTCGCCGGCCCCCGAGCGCCGAGACCGACGTGACAGTGCGCGTCGACCAGGCCGGGGAGTACGTAGCCGCCGTCACTGACAGTGACCGCATCTGATACGGGCTCGGCACAGACCACCCCATTGGCGACCCACAAGTCGCCGGGTTCACCAGCAGGAAGCAGGACCCCGCGCAGGTGCATCGCGACCGGTGCCGGAGGCAGGCTCACTTCTTGGGAAACCTCAGCTTCGACGGGTCGAAACCGGGCGGTAGCTGGTCCAGGCCGGTCAGCTCGCTCAGGTCGGGCATGCCCGGGGGCATGCCTCCCGGTAACCCTGCCGGCAGACCACCGGGCAGTGCCCGGGGCGTCCGAGGCGGCGTCGGGCCGCGTCCCTTGCCTTTCTTACCGCCTTTACGTGCCTTGCGGCCGCGGCGACCGGGTCCGGCCCCCAAGCCGAACCGGCCGGCCATCTGTTGCATCATCTTGCGAGCCTCAAAGAATCGCTCCACCAGCTGGTTCACCTCGCTGACGGCCACTCCGGAGCCCCGGGCGATGCGCTGCCGCCGGGACGCGTTGATGATCTTCGGATCGGCCCTTTCGGCGGGCGTCATGCCGCGGATGATGGCTTGGAGCCGGTCCAGCTGCTTGTCGTCGACCTGGGCGAGCTGCTCTTTCATCCCCGCCGCGCCGGGCAGCATCCCGAGCAGGTTGGCGATCGGGCCCATCTTGCGGATGGCCAGCATCTGCTCGAGGAAGTCTTCCAGGGTCAGGTCGCCGCTGCCGATCTTGGCGGCGGTCTGCTCAGCCTGCTCGGCGTCGAAGGCCTGCTCGGCCTGCTCGATCAGGGTGAGCAGATCTCCCATGCCCAGAATCCGGCTGGCCATCCGGTCCGGATGGAAGACATCGAAGTCCTCCAGCCTCTCCCCGTTGGAGGCGAACAGGATCGGCGCACCGGTGACTTGCCGCACCGACAGCGCGGCGCCACCGCGCGCGTCACCATCGAGCTTGGTCAGTACGACACCGCTGAAGCCAACGCCGTCGCGGAACGCCTCGGAGGTCGACACCGCGTCTTGGCCGATCATGGCGTCGATGACGAACAGGATCTCGTTGGGTCGCACCGCATCGCGGATATCGACGGCTTGGCGCATCATCTCGGCGTCGATACCCAACCGTCCGGCGGTGTCCACCACGACGGTGTCGTACTGGCGAGCCCGGGCCTCGGCTACCCCGCGGCGGGATACGTCGACCGGGTCGCCGACACCGTTGCCCGGCTCTGGGGCGTACACCTGTACCCCGGCCTGTTGGCCGACAATCTGTAGCTGGGTGACCGCGTTGGGTCGCTGCAGGTCCGCGGCGACGAGCAGTGGGGTATGGCCCTGACTGCGCAACCAGAGGGCGAGCTTGCCGGCCAGCGTCGTCTTTCCGGAACCCTGCAATCCCGCCAGCATGATCACAGTCGGGGGAACCTTGGCCAGTTCAAGACGTCGGGTGTCCCCACCCAGGATGCCGATGAGCTCCTCGTTGACGATCTTGATGACCTGCTGGGCGGGATTCAGCGCACCGGAGACCTCAGAGCCTTTGGCGCGCTCCTTGATCTGTGCGACGAACTGGCGGACCACCGGCAGCGCGACGTCAGCCTCCAGCAGCGCGATGCGGATCTCGCGGGCAGTGGCGTCGATGTCGGCATCGGAAAGCCTGCCCTTGCCGCGCAGACCGGCCAACGCTGACGTGAGCCGGTCGGAGAGGGTGTCGAACACGCCGGTCGCACTCCCTTGGGATCCGGCGGGGTGGTGGCCCCGGAGTCTGACTGCTTCAACGCCAGCGTAGCCGCGTCGAGCATCTGGCCGGACCTGGCCCGACGTCCGCCAGCCGCAACCACCGGCGGCCCAGGCCCCACCCTGGGTTGCGCCGGCGGTCCGGGATGGGCTCCTACGGTCGGCACGCACACAGCTGCCGCCCGAGTCTCCGGCCGGGGCAGCAACCTGGCGTCCGCCCGACCTCCGCGCCGAGCCACCCGACCAGCCTGCCGAAACCAGCCCGCGCCGGGGAGCGTGAATACCCGCAACTCCGACTAGGTAGGACTACTTGACTACGGATGCAACCCGAATCTGGCGGTGGCCTGATCTGGGTGCCCAGGCCGATGCTCCGGCGTGGGTGCGGCAGCCGGGGGCTTGGCGCCATTGGTCTGCCCGGCCCGCTCGGCTAGCCCCACCTGCGCAGCCAGTTCCGCCTGCTCAGCCAACTCAGCCTCTAGCCCGACCTGCTCCGCTAGCCCGGCCTGCTCAGCGGGAGTGAGCTGATCGGCCACGCCGAGCGCGCCGACCAGCAGGCGGTGCACCTCGGACAGCTGACCGGTGACCTCGGACCGCAGCTGCCTGGCCGCGGCCACCTGCCGGGTGACCTTCAGCACCCGATTGCTCAGCCGCTCGGCCGCCATCCGCATGATCAGATGCAGCGCGGCGACGCTGTGAGTCTGATAATCGCGGATCCAGGCGTCGGTCTCGGCCTCGCGCCTGGCGATATCACGCTCGGCCTGCTCCTCCGCCCGCTGGTGTCGGGCTGCGGATTCAGCTTCCACGGCCTGACGCCGGGCGTTGGATTCCGCCTCCAGGCGCTCGCATCGCTGTCTGGCTTCGGTCAGCAGCCGATCGGCCTCGGCCCGGGTGCTCTCCCGCAGCGAGGTGGTCTGCTGCTCGGTGGCAGCCGTCAGCTCGGCTGCCTCGTCCTCGGCTATCTGCAGCATCCGCTGGATCCGCCCGGTCGCGCCGGTCAACGGGGACCGCTGCAGGCGATCCAGCTCAGCGGCCGTCGCCGAGGCTTCCTTCCGCAACCGATCCAGCTGCCTGGTCGCCTCCGCCGCTTCCCGCTGCAGCGTTTCTACTTGGTCGTTGAGGTCGCCGGCCCGCTGCAGCGCAACGTCGCGTTCGGTTCCGATGGTGGCAACGCGAGCTTTGAGAGCGGTGACGTGGTCTATAACCTGCTGACGGTGAAATCCACGCAACACGATCTCGAAGGGCGGGGGTAAGGGAACGGCCTCGTCCCGGGTTCCGTGCATGTCGCCGGATGGTAGCCCCGGTACTTACCGGGCCGCGCTGAGCACCGTGCGTTCGATCCGGTCGCGTACCTCGGGCTGCAGTGCGGTGTGACCATCGGGAGCATTGTGACCACCGGGGACAGTTAGGCAGAACGAGTCCACCGCCGAGCCGCCCATGGTGACGACCCGCGCCCACCGGATGGTGACCGAATTGCACTCCACCGCCGCGGCTACCCGGTGCAGCAAACCGATCCGGTCGGTAGTGCGCAGCTCAAGGACCACCGCGCCGGTGGCTTCGTCGTCAAACCACAGCACCTTGGTCTCGATCTCGGACAACCCCGCTGCGGACGCTGGGATCTCGCCGTAGTCGCGTTCCTTGGCTGCCAGCGCATCCGCCAGTTGCAGTGAGCCGTCCAATGCTCGCCCCAGATCCTGGCGTAGCAGCGCGACGTCCGGCGGCCGACCGAAACGCGGCGAGACGGTGAAGCTCTGCACCGCCGCGCAACCGCCGGGCAGCTCCACGACCCGGATGTCCGCCGAGTGCACCCGCAGCGAGTGCAGCGCGAGTACCCCGGCTGCCAGGGCGAGCACCCCCGGCCGGCCAGGCGCCACCATCGTGATGGTGGTCATCGCATCCGGCCCGGTAGCGCCGCTTGCAGTGACGTGCAGCGCGCCGGACCTGACAAACTGCAGCGCCAGCGCACGGTGCTCCTCGGTGAGCGGCTCCGGAACCGGTAGCGGTCGGCCGGCCAACACCGCACGGCAGCGCTCGGCGAGGTCGGAGATCAGGCCGGCGCGCCATTCGGTCCAGATGCCAGGGCCGGTGGCCAAGCTGTCCGCCTCGGCCAGCGCGACCAGCAGCTCCAACAGCATCGGGTCACCGCCGAGGGCGTCGACAACTCGCTGCGCGGTGGTGGGATCGTCGAGGTCTCGGCGGGTTGCGGTGTGGGGTAGCAGCAGATGATGGCGCACCATCGCGCAGAGCGTTTCGACGTCCGAGGGCCACAGCCCGAGCCGGTGCCCGATCTGCTCGGCGAGAGCGGCGCCGACGACGCTGTGATCGCCGCCGCGACCCTTGCCCAGGTCGTGCAGCAGCGCGCCGAGCAGCAGTAGGTCCGGGCGGGCGACCGTGGTGGTCAGCCGAGCTGCCTGCGTCGCGGCCTCCACCAGATGCCGGTCCACGGTCCAGATGTGGGCCCGATCCCGCGGTGGTAGGTCACGGACCGCACCCCATTCCGGGAATAGCCGTCCCCACAGCCCGGTGCGGTCCATCGCCTCAATGACATCCACCGCCGCCGGGCCGGCGCCGAGCAGCGACAGTAGTTCCTCCAGCGCTGGCCGCGGCCATGGTCGGCGCAGCTCCGGCGCGGTCTCAGCCAGGGTGGCCAACGTGCCGGTAGCGACCGGCATACCGGTTCGGGCCGCGGTCGCCGCGACCCGCAGAGCCAGCGCCGGGTCCCGGGCCGGGTTTGCGTCGCGGGCCAGCGCCACCTGGCCACCGTGCTCGACGACGCCCTCATCCAACGGACGGCGTACCGGTCCGCGAGTGAGGCTGCGCAAACCGGGCAGCCGCGCGCGACCGCGGGGCCCGGGCACTGCGGCCCGCGCGGCGCGCAACCCGACGTCCACTGCATAGACAACGGTCCGCGCCGCTCCGGAAAGGCGCCTGGCCAGCTCGAACCGGTCCCCGAGCGCCAGCGCCCCGGCGACCTGGTCGGCCTCCTGCGCACGGAGCACGTCGCGGCCCCGGCCAGCGAACCGGTGCAGCTCGGTGCGCACATCGAGCAGCAAATCGCGCGCTTCCCGCACGTCGGGCCCAGCCCGGTCGACGAGTTGGCCAGCGGACAGCGCATCCAGCAACTGCACATCCCGCAACCCGCCGTGGCCGTTCTTGAGATCCGGTTCAACCCGGTGCGCGATGTCACCACTGCGTTGCCAGCGCTGTCGTGTTGACTCAACAAGCTCGTCGAGACGGCCGCGGACGCCACTGCGCCACGCACGCCGCACGGCGGTGTCCATTCCGGTGAACAACTCCTCGTTCCCCGCGATCAGGCGGGCATCGAGCAACCCCAGCGCGGCGCGCAGATCGGTGGCTGCCACCTGGACAGCCTGTCCGACCGTTCGCACGCTGTGGTCAAGATCGATGCCGGCATCCCACAGCGGGTACCACAACGAGTTCGCGAGCTCGGCCACGTCGCGCTTGCCGTCATGCAGCAGGACCAGGTCGAGATCCGAGTACGGCACCACCTCTCGACGACCCAGCGCACCGACCGCGATCAATGCGCTGCCGCTACCGAGGCCCACCGCCGTGCAGCGAGAGGTGAGCCACAGCTCGTAGAGATCGGCCAGCGCTGCCCGCAGCGCTGGTGCGCTGAGCTGGCGCTGCCGGGGATTGTCGCCGAGAAGGGCAGCGCGGGCCCTGACGAGATCGTCTGCTGGGGTGTCCGAGCCACCGGGACGGGAGAGGGCTCCTGGCCGCTTCATCGCGCTGCCCTTCCGTGCCAAAGGTCGCCGGTTTGATGCCGTCCGTGCTGGCATCCGCCCGGCGACGTCAGTCGCCTCGAGGGTTCGCGAGCCTTGTAACGCAGCGACCGCTGGTATGTTACAAACAGGTTTCGAGCAGATCACCCACTGGCGGGGTACCGGTGAGATGCACACCGGTACCCCGCCAGGAGATCAGCACGTCACAGCTGTGGAACGGCACAGTTAGAGAACGTCCCAGCTAGAGAACGTCACAGGGCGTCCAGACCGCGCTCGCCGGTCCGCACCCGGACCACGGTTTCCACCGGAGTGACCCAGACCTTCCCGTCCCCGATCTTCCCGGTTCGAGCCGCCTCGACCAGTGCATCGATGGTCTTGTCCACCTGCACCTCGTCTACCACGACCTCCACCCGGATCTTGGGCACGAAGTCGACCGAGTACTCCGCACCCCGGTAAACCTCGGTGTGCCCCTTCTGCCGGCCGAAGCCCTGCACCTCGCTGACCGTCATGCCGAGTACCCCGACCTGCTCCAGGGCTGCCTTGACGTCCTCCAGCGTGAACGGCTTGACGATTGCCGTCACCAGCTTCATCACTGATCACCCTTCCTGGCGGCCGAAGTCGGAACCTTGCTGGTAGGCAGCGCTGCAGTGGGCCGACTGTTCGACAAGCCGGTCCCGGTGGCGAAGATCGCGCTGAGCTCGTAGCCGGCCTCAGCGTGCTCGGTTTCATCGATACCGGTCCGCTCAGCCTCAGCGTCCACTCGCAGCCCGATGGTGTACTTCAACACCAATGCGATGATCAAAGCTCCGACGAACGAGAAGATCATCACAGCGAAGGCGGCCACTGCCTGACGCCACAGCTGGTCGGTGCCTCCGCCGTAGAACAAGCCGTTGACCCCGGCCGGTGCAGCCGCTGTGGCGAGGAAGCCGACCGACAGCGTGCCAGCCAGACCGCCGATGAGGTGCACGCCGACCACGTCGAGCGAGTCGTCGAAGCCGAACCGGAACTTGATGGCGACCGCCAGCGCGCACACCGCGCCGGCGATCGCTCCTACCGCGATCGCGCCGACGGGAGAGACCGACGAACAGGATGGGGTGATGGCCACCAGTCCGGCCACGACACCGGAGGCGGCACCGAGGCTGGTAGGTCGACCGTCGCGGATGCGTTCAACAAGCAGCCAGGTCAGCATCGCCGAGCAGGTCGCCACCGTGGTGTTGATGAAGGCCACACCCGCGACGCCGTTTGAAGCAACGGCCGATCCGGCGTTGAAGCCGAACCACCCGAACCACAGCAGACCGGCACCGAGCATGACAAATGGCAGGTTGTGCGGACGCATCGCCTCCCGCGGCCAACCGCGGCGCCTGCCGAGCACTAGGCACAGCGCCAGGCCCGCGGCACCCGCGTTGATGTGCACGGCCGTCCCACCGGCGAAGTCGATCGCTTTGAGTTGGTTGGCGATCCAGCCGCCCTTCGCGGCGCTGACGCCGTCGAAGGAGAACACCCAATGCGCGACCGGGAAGTAGACCACCGTCGCCCAGATCGCGGCAAACGCCAGCCATGGCCCGAACCGCATCCGGTCGGCCACGGCACCCGACACCAGGGCCACCGTGATGATCGCGAACATCGCCTGGAATGCGACGAATACCGTCGCCGGGATGGTCCCCACCAGCGGGATCGCGACCTTGGAGCCACCGCTGGCGACGTAGGTTCCACCGTAGAGTCCGTGCAGCCCCCAGTGCTCAAACGGGTTGCCGACCAGGCCGTGACCGGCGTCGTTGCCGAATGCCTCTGAGTAGCCGTAAAGCACCCAGAGAACGCCCACGATCCCCATCGCGGACATACTCATCATTATCATGTTCAGGACGCTCTTCGAGCGGACCATGCCGCCATAGAAGAACGCCAGGCCCGGAGTCATCAGCAGCACGAGGGCGGAGCTGGCAAGCATCCAGGCAGTGTCACCTGTGTCTGGCACGGGTTCACTCCTCTGTGTCGAGACACGCATCACGATCGGGTGGTGCGTGTGAAAAGAGTGAACAGTGGGTGTTTCGGGGGGAGGCACAGTATGTTTCCGCCACGTTAACTGTGGGGG
>DASUII010000267.1:0-10413 GCA_036279835.1 Pseudonocardiaceae bacterium | reverse complement strand
GACATGATCCGCGCGACACATGCGGCACTCAACTGTGCCGACATCGCCGCGTCCGCCCACCGCGTCCTCTCCCGCCACATCGCCACCGACGCCCGCGTCATCCGGACCATCCTGGAGGCGACAGCCACCGCCGCCGACCGCTGCGCCACAGAGTGCGGTCAACACGCCGATCACCACGGCCACTGCCGAGTCCACTCCGAGACTGCCCAGCGCACTGCCGAACTCTGTCGATCGGAACTCCAGAACATCAGCGGCTGAATGACCTGCGCCTGCGCCAGATTCAAACAGCCGTCAGCTGGTGGAGCGCCGTCGGCGGAGCAAGCCGGCGGCGGCCAGTAGCGCAGCGACGACGGCGACGACCAGCGCGGCGATGGACAGCGTCCGGGTGGTTCCGTCGGATTGCGCGGCGGTCTGCGTAGTGGCCGAGACGGACGGACCAGCGCCGTTGTCCTGGCCAGCCGACGCCGCGGAGCCGGCGGGCGCAAGGTGCAGGACCGGGGCCGGGTGCTCCGGCTCGGGCGCGCCAGGAGGGGCGGTATCGATCCATGAGACGACGTCGCCGTTGCTGTAGGTCTGGAGCGTCTTGAACGTCAGGTCGGTGGCGTCCTTGGGGATCTGCCCGGCGCTGACCTCGAAGTCGTCGTAGTTGTCCCCGGTGATGGCGCCACCGGTCCAGGTAACCCGGGAGACGGCGTCACTGACCGGACCGTCGTCGGTCGTGACCGGGGTGGGCAGCTTTGCGGTCTGAACGTCGGCGGTCCAGCCGGGGTGGTCCTTGATGAGCACACCGATCAGTGGGTGATCAGTTGGGAAGATCACCTGAATCTTGGTGGTCTGCGCGTTCGCCTCCTCGTTGGGCACCCGGAAGGTGATCGCCGCGTCGGTCGCGCCGGCCACCGCCTGGTCACTGTGGACCGTGACGTGCGCGGAAGCGGACGCCGCAGCGGTGATCAGCGCGGCGGCGGTGAGGGCGGCGAGAGTGGTGGCACGGGTGAGAGGGCGCAGCATCACTGGGCGTCTCCATATCCGGGACGGATGGGGCGGCGAGTCTGTTAAGCCGTTCCGCTTGTTAGTCGTTCCGCGCCGCCGTCCGGTTCCGCAGCCGTTCGCCGCGGGTCAGGCCGACGGGGTGAGAGCACGGAAATGGCGTAGCCGCAGGCTGTTGGACACCACAAACAGTGAGGAGAACACCATCGCTGCGCCGGCGATGATGGGGTTGAGCAGCCCGGTCGCAGCCAGCGGCAGCGCGACGACGTTGTAGCCGAAAGCCCAGAACAGGTTGCCTTTGACGGTGCCTAGGGTGCGCCGGGACAGCCGGATCGCATCAGCGACCAGTCGCAGGTCCCCGCGGATCACGGTAAGGTCACTGGCCTCGATGGCGGCGTCGGTGCCGGTGCCCATAGCCAGCCCCAGATCGGCCTGGGCCAGCGCGGCCGCATCATTGACCCCATCGCCGACCATCGCCACGACCCGGCCTGCCTGCTGCAGCCGCCGCACTTCCTCGACCTTGTCTTCGGGCAGCATCCCGGCGACTACCGTGTCGATGCCGACCTCAGTGGCTACTGAGCGAGCGACGGTCTCGTTGTCGCCCGTGAGCAGCACTGGGTTCAGTCCCAGCCCGCGCAGCAGGTGCACCGCTTCGGCGCTACTGGGCTTCACCGTGTCGGCCACCGACAGCAGGCCCCGCACCTGACCTTCCCAGGCAACCGCGACGACGGTACGGCCGTGCCGCTGCGCTTGCTCCGCAGCCGATACCAGTGGCTCAGGCAGAGTTACCGACCACTGCTCGGCTAACCAGGACGGTCTCCCCACGAGCACCACGGCACCGCTCACGTTGCCCTGCACGCCCAGTCCCTGCGCGGAGCGGAACCCGGTTACCGCGGGCAGCTGACCCAGCCGCTGCCGTCCCCCGGCGGCGATGGCGGTAGCGACGGGGTGCTCGGAGGCGTCTTCCACGGCGGCCGCTCGGCGTAACACCTCATCGGCGTCCTGCGCCGCTGCGGGAATCACGTCGACCAGGCTCATCGAGCCGGTGGTGATGGTGCCGGTCTTGTCCAGCAGCACGGTGTCCACCCGCCGGGTGGACTCCAGCACCTGCGGGCCCTTGATGAAAATGCCTAGCTGCGCCCCCTTGCCGGTGCCGACGAGCAGCGCGGTAGGGGTAGCCAGCCCCAGGGCGCATGGACAGGCGATGATCAGTACCGCGACTGCGGCGCTGACCGCGGTCCCGACCGCAGCACCGATGATCAGCCAGACGCCCAGGGTTAGCACCGCGAGCGCGATCACGATCGGCACGAATACCGCCGAGACCCGATCAGCGAGCCGCTGCACCGCAGCCTTGCCACTCTGCGCGTCGGTCACCAGTCGTGCGATCTGTGCGAGGCGGGTCTGCTCACCCACCCGCAGCGCCCGCACCCGCAGCCGCCCGGAAGCATTCACCGTCCCGCCAACGACCGCCGAGCCCGGGTTGACTTCGATCGGCACCGACTCACCGGTCAACATGCTCTCGTCAACGGCGGAGGACCCCTCCACCACCTCCCCGTCGGTGGCGATCTTCTCTCCCGGCCGGACCACGAACTCATCCCCGACCACCAACTGGTCAACGGCAATGCGGACCTCTTGCCCGTCCCGCAGCACCGCAACGTCCGAGGCGCCAAGATTCAGTATCGCCCGCAGCGCCGCACCGGCCCGCCGCTTGGAGCGCGCCTCGAAAAAGCGACCAGCCAGCAGGAACACCGTGACGACGGCGGCCACCTCGAAGTAGAACTTGGGGCCACCATCGTAATCCCAGTTCGATGCATCGATCTTGTCGATAGAGAACGTGCTCCCGTATGTCTGAACATACGACGCGATACGGGCACACCAGGCGTAGCAGCTCCATCCGAAGGCGACCAGCACACCCATCGAGATCAGCGTGTCCATGGTGGCCGTGCCATGCCGCAAGTTCCGCCAGGCCGCGCGGTGGAATGGAGACGCACCCCACAGGACGACCGGGGCGGTAAGCATCAGCGACAGCATCCCGAGGTTGTTCGGCCATCGCACCCGTAGCGCCATCGCGATCGCCATCGCGACCACCCCGATGGTCAGCGGCGCGCAGGCCAGCAGCCGTTCCCGCAACGCACCGAGCTCGACGCGATCAGGTCGAGCGCCAGCAGGCAGCTCAGCGGTGTAGCCGGTATGCGCCACGGTCGCCATGAGATCTTCGGGAGTGATCCCGTCGCCATAGCGGACTCGCGCCTTCTCGGTGGCGTAGTTAACGCTCGCGGTAACCCCGTCAAGCCGGTTGAGCTTCTTTTCAACACGGGCCGCGCACGACGCACACGTCATGCCACCGATGATCAGCTCGACCTGGTGGATCAGGCCGCCAGGACCGGCGATCGTTGCCGGGTCACGGCGCTCGACACTCGCCATGGTCAGCTCATCGGCACAGGAAAGTTAGCGATGCACACAAGGCCATCATGCCGCAATTCTGGCCGCCGGCACGGCGGCGTCAGTACCGGCTCCCTTCCGCAGTGGCGCCCGGTTCTCCAGCCGCGCTACATCACTATGAGCATGTAGCTCATGCTGGCAGCCATGACGGCCAGGCTGGCCCGGACCACCGGAGCCCGCTCCGCGATCAACCCGACGGCTGCTGACGGGTATGTCAGCGGTGCCGACGGGCGGACTACCGTGGGTCTCCCCGACCCGGCTCTGGCCATCGTCGGTGCAGTGGCGGCCGGTACGGGCGGTCGGGCGATGGCAGGGTCACGCTCCCACAGGCCCAGAGCCCAGGCCAGCAGCTGGCAGCCGAGGTACGCCGCGAGCGCGTAGTCGAGCAGCGATGGCCGGATCGCGGCAGGCAGCCACATGTAGGCCATGACCAGCGTGTCCACCACCGCGACTACCCACAGCGGGTTGAGCGCGCCTTCCCGGCGCCGCAGCACGACCGTCGCTACTGCCGTCGTCAAAGCCACGCCGCCGAACAGCACCACCCCGACCGCGGATAGTCCGGGTTCGGTCATGGAACCTGGCACATACATCACCACCATGCCGGCCGCCATGAAGATGTGGCCGGCATGCCACCAGCGGTGCTGACCGGGTCTGCTGTAGGCATGCCATACATGTGTCACGATCACGACACCGAGTGCCACTATCCAGACGACTCGCAACCAATCCGGCAGCAGCGGCATGCTGGTCATGGATCCCATAATTTTTACCGGTTCACCCTCATATCAGAGAATCGTGCTGCCGGGCAGCAAGGTTTGGAGATGTTGGACCGCGGAGTTCCACAAGCCAGTGATTTCCAGCACACCGATGGCCACGAGCAAACCTCCGCCGAAGATCATCACCGCCCGGTAGTGGCGTTTGACCATGGCGAAGGCCGCCATGGACCGATGAAAGGCCAGCCCGGCAAGAACGAACGGGATACCCAGGCCGAGGCAGTAGACAAACGCGAGGCCGGCGCCGCGGTAGGCGCTCGCGCCGTGGGTTGAGGCAGCAAGACCGAGCACCGCAGACAGGGTTGGGCCGATGCACGGGGTCCAGCCCAGTCCGAACATCACTCCCAGCATGGGCGCCCCAGCGAGCCCCAGCACGGGAACGCGGTGGAAGCGGTACTCGGTGTTGGCGATCCGCGACCGCCCGAACGCACCGCCGAAGGCCAACCCGAGCAGGATCGTCAGCGCACCGAACACGCGGGTCAGCAGGGCTTGGTGCTGGCGGAGCAGATCTCCAAGGCCGCCGAAGGCGGCACCGAGGCTGACGAACACCACCGCAAGACCCAAGACGAACAGGACGCTGCCCGCGAGCACCCGCAGGGAGTTGCGGGCTTGCGCTTGGGCGCTCATCCCGGTGATATAAGACAGGTAGCCGGGTACCAGCGGCAACACGCACGGGGACAGGAACGACAACAATCCCGCCACCAGCGCGATCGGGATGGCCAGCAGCAGCGACCCGGACTGCACTTCGGTGCCAGGCGAGGTGGCTACCACGACGGCCAGGACGCTCACCGCGGCCCAGGCCCGGGAGACGGTCCAGAAGACGGCCGTGCTGGAAACTGGGCGTCGATCAGCGCCACGTTGTCCGGATCCGTCGGATCGAACACGCCCTGCCAAACCTTCAGCAGTCGCCCACTGGCGCTGATCAGCTCGCTCTGCGGAACCCCGACGGCGCGAAACGCAGCCTGGTAGCGGGTGTGCTCGTCGTGCACCATCGGAAAAGTCAGGCCCCGGTGCGCAGCGAACGCGATCGGCCCAGCATCGCCGCCTTCGTCGACGTTGACCCCGATCACCTGCAAGCCCCGGTCGCGGTAGGTCTCGGCGAGTCGTTGGATGGCGGGCAGCTCGGTGCGGCACTCAGCGCACCAGGTCGCCCAACTGTTGAGCAGCACCGGCTTGCCCCGGAGGTCCTGCAACGACATTGTCTCGGCAGCGCCCAGGCGCCGTGCTGAGTAATCCGGCGCCATCGGTGCCGCAGCCACCGCCGCGGTATCGCCGTGGACCGGTCCAGAGTTGGGCAGCGCGCCGGTGTCACACCCTGCCGCCAGCGCGACGGCCAGGATCAAGGCCGCCGGCCAGTTACGGAGTGACATGCCGCGCCACCAGGGTCCCGCGGTCCGGGTCGGCGTAGGACAGCACTGGTCCGGTGTCGCTGACCGTCATCCCGATCCGCTCACCAGGGATCTTCTCGGTCTTTCGCAGCTGCCCGGATTGCGTGATCTCGGCCAGCTGCAGGTGCTCGCCGGCCGCACCCCAGCCGACCCAGGCATTGCCGCCGGTGTCGAACCCCGCGACCAGGTCGAACCCCTCGGCCACGATGTCGTCGGTGAGCTTCGCCGGCGCACTGAAAGTGGTCCCGCCGTCGGTGGACTCGGCGTAGTACACACCGGTGTGCTCCGGCGAGCCGTTGAACCAGGCCACCCCCATCCTCCGGCCGGTCGAGTCATAGAAGATCGACGGACCGATTGTCGGGCAGGCCTGCAGGTACCAGTCGAAGTCGTTGACCGACGTCGCGGTGCCGAAGTCGTGCCCGCCGTCATGCGAGACCGCGATCTTGATCCGCCGGTCATCGGTCTTGGCGTAGACCTTGCCCGGGTCGTTTTTGCCGTTGGGGTCCATCCCGTCCATCTGCATCGGGTGGTTCTGCGTGCCGGGCGCGAACGCCACGTCACGCCAGATCAGCGCCAGCGTGTTCGGGTCCCCGGGGCGTTGGGCCAGCGCGGGACGGCAGCACTGGCAGGCGTTTCCCTTGACCACCCAACTCGGGGTGAACGACTTGGCGTCATCGTCGGATTCCTGCAAGGACACGTTGAACAGGTAGTCCCCAGTCTGATCCACCGGGCGACCGTCGAGCCAGGCCAGCCACACCCGCCCGTCCGGCGTGGTGGTGACGTTGGGTCGGGATACCTGCTGGATACCCCCATCGCCTGGACTGGACAAGGTGAAGGATCCACCGCCATCTACGGATCGAGCGACCTCCATCCGATACTCCCCACCGGTTGGAATGGCCGGATCCGCCCGGTAGTTCGCCCACACATCAATCAGTGCCCCAGCCTTGGTCACGGTCAACACCTGCGGGGACTGCGCATTCGCGGCCTCGTCGGTGGTGACCCGCACCGGATTGCTCCACGTTTTGCCACCATCTGAGGACGATGCGACGTACGGGATGCCCAACTGCCCGCCGTAGGGCCCCGGCGTGGCGGAGTCGCGCACCCAGGCGGCGTAGAGCTTCTTCGTCACCGGATCCCACGCCAACGTCGGCGCGTGCACTTTCCCCGAGTCCACGGTGATCGCATCCGTCAACGCCAATGCCGGACCGTCATGGACCGTCGCACTGACCGCAGCGTCGGCGTTGCGGCCGCCGTCACCGGCGCAGGCACCAGCACCTAACCCGGCCGCCATGACCACGGCGGCCATCCGTACCCAACGCCTGCGCCACAAGACCATCACGGCCCACGACACCTCCATATCGACCGACGTTCTGCACGAATAGTCGGAAAATTTCAGGCCGCGGTTCCCAGCAACCCAATGCACCACAACGTGTTCTGCTCGGAGCTGTCGCCGGGAGTAACGTGCTGTGCTACGCATACGAGGCTTGGCCTGGGGAGGTCGGGATGACTCAATACACCAAGGGCGCCGTACTCACCTGTGCGCACGAGGAATGCGGCTGCCGGGTTCACATCGACGAGGAATGCCACTGCCCGTCCGGCGACGGCGTGTACACCTGCGCTTGCGGGGCGCCGCTCGTCGAGCCAAGTGAGGCCAGCGCCGCAGCCGGCTAGGACACCGAGCACCGGAGCTGGAGGCGATCACTACGACCACGGTTGCACGTCCCGCGCCGACTGCGCTGCGGTGCTACGAGATCCTCGTCGGCGGCATGACCTGTGCCGCGTGTGCCGCGCGGGTGGAACGAAGGCTGAACAAGCTCGACGGCGTCACGGCTACGGTCAACTACGCGACCGAGCGGGCTCGGGTGCAGTGCCCCGGCGACACCGACCCTCGGGCGCTGATCGAGCTCGTCCAGCGCGCGGGGTACACGGCTCGCCGGGTCGATGACGTCCCCGCGGTCGACGACGACGCCGGGCACGCGGGTCGCGTCGCCGACCTGCGCCGGCGGCTGGCAGTGGCCGCCGTGCTCGCTGTGCCGATCTGCGATCTCTCACTGGCCCTGTCGCTGTTCCCGGAGCTCCGGTTCGCGGGCTGGCAGTGGGTCTGCCTGGCACTGGCCGCGCCGGTGGTCGGCTGGTGCGCGCTGCCGTTTCACCGCGCCGCGCTCACCGGTGCCCGGCACGGCACATCGTCGATGGACACCCTGGTGTCGGTCGGCATCCTGGCCGCATCCGGGTGGTCACTGTGGATCATGTTCAACGGCGGCGCGGTCGCGCCGGGCCTGGGCCAGGGGCTTTCGGTGCTGACCGGCAGCGATCACGCCCTGTACCTCGACGTCGCCGCGGGCGTCACCACCTTCCTGCTGGCCGGGCGCTACTTCGAGGCGCGGGCCAAGCGGTCGGCAGGCGCGGCGATGCGGACGCTGCTCGCGCTGGGCGCCAAGGACGTCGAGGTGCTGCGCGACGGCGAGCCCTGTCGAGTCCCGGTCACCGACCTGGTGATCGACGACCTGTTCACCGCCCGGCCGGGCGAGAAGATCGCCACCGACGCGGTGGTCGAGCAGGGCCGGTCCGCGCTGGACGTCAGCATGGTCACCGGCGAACCGGTGCCCTGCGAGGTGGTCGCGGGCGACGACGTGGTCGGCGGTGCGGTCAATACCAGCGGGCGGCTGCTGCTGCGGGCCACCCGGGTGGGTGCCGACACCCAGCTCGCCCGGATGGCCCGGCTGGTGCAACGCGCCCAGGAGGGAAAGGCTGGGGCGCAACGCTTGGCCGACCGGGTCGCCGCGGTGTTCGTCCCGGTTGTGCTGGTGCTCGCGCTGCTCACGGTGCTCGGATGGCTACTCGACGGCCAGCCGACCGGCCTGGCGATCACCGCCGCCGTCGCCGTGCTCGTGGTGGCCTGCCCCTGCTCGTTGGGCCTGGCCACGCCGACCGCGCTGCTGGTGGGTACCGGTCGCGGGGCGCAGCTGGGCGTCTTCATCAAGGGCCCACAGGCTTTGGAGTCGACCCGCAACGTCGACACCGTCGTGCTGGACAAGACCGGAACGCTGACCGAGGGACGCATGCGCCTGGTCGACGTGCGCCCCGCGGCGGGAGTCGAGCGCTCCCGGCTGCTCGCGATGGCCGGTGCCGTGGAGGCCGCCTCCGAGCATCCCATCGCCGCAGCGGTGACCACGGCCGCCGCAGCGGAGGCCGGGACGTTGCCGATGGTGATCGACTTCGAGGCGCTACCCGGCCTCGGCGCCCGCGGCGTGGTCGACGGTCTTCCGATCGTGGTCGGTCGGGCCCAGCTGCTCGCCGAGCACGGTCTGCACATCCCCGACGAGATCGAATCGGCCCGGGTCGAGCTGGAAACGCGCGGCGTCACCGTCGTGCTGGTCGGGTGGGCCGGCAGCGCGCAGGGTCTGCTCGCGGTGGCCGACACGGTGCGGGCCAGCAGCGCCGCGGCGGTCGCCGCGGTGCGCCGGCTCGGACTGCACCCGGTGTTGCTGACTGGGGACAACGCCCGCACCGCTGCTGCCGTGGCCGCCGAGGTCGGCATCGACGACGTGATCGCCGAGACTTTGCCGGAGGGCAAGGTCGACGTGGTGCGCCAGTTGCAGGAGCGGGGCCACCGGGTCGCCGTGGTCGGCGACGGGGTCAACGACGCCGCCGCGCTCGCCGTCGCCGATCTCGGTATGGCCATCGGGCACGGCACCGACGCCGCCATCGAGGCCGCCGACATCGTGCTCGCTCGCGAGGACCTGATGGTCGTTGCCGAGGCCGTGGAGCTGGCCCGGCGGACCCACCGCACGATCCGCTGGAACCTGGTGTGGGCCTTCGGCTACAACGTCGCCGCGCTGCCGCTGGCGGTGATCGGGCTGCTCAGCCCCCTGGTCGCGGGCGCGGCGATGTCACTGTCGTCGGTGTTCGTGGTCTCGCACAGCCTGCGCCTGCGCCACTTCCGCCCCACCGACGCGCCAGCTGCCCTCGACGAGCTCCCGCTGGCATGACCGGACGGCTGATGCGCAGTCGATCGACGCGAGTGTGGCCGCTACTCGCTCTTGGCCTCGCGGCGACCGCGGCCTTGACCGGGAGCCTGCTCGCCGCGTTCGGTCCCAGCGTCTCGGTGCTCTACGGGCTGCCACCGCTGGGCCCAGCGGTGGATCTGGGGCTACCTGGCGCCCGGGTAGTGGCGATGGGCGCCGCGGCGGCCGCTGTTGGGAACCTGCTGCTGGCGGCGGTGCTGGTGCCGGGCGACCCGTACGGCGTCGTGTCACCGAGCGGGTACGCCGGCCTGCGCGCGGCCCGGGCCTGGTCGGTCGTGCAGGCGTGCGCGTCCGCGGCGGTCGCGGCGCTCACCGTCGCAGAGAACAGCGGCATGTCCCCGGGACGGTTGCTCACCCGCCCCGATGCGCTGATCGTCGGCATCGGTCAGATCGAGCCGGCCACCGGGTGGGCGCTGACGGCGCTGGCGGCGTCCGTGGTAGGCCTGCTCGCTGGCTGGGCGCTGTCCTGGCGTAGCGCCGTCGGCCTGCTCATGCTGGCGCTGGCCGGGCTCCTGCCGGTGACCTTGACGGCGGCGACCAACGCCGAGCGGTCGCACGACATCGCCGGCGATGCACTGACTCTGCACGTGCTCGGCGCCGTGCTGTGGCTGGGCAGCACCATCGTGGTGCTATCGCACCTCGCACGCGGGCGCGACGGGCGAGCTGTCGTGCTGCGCCGGCACACCGCGATCGCGACCTGGTCGCTGCCGCTGGTCGGCGCCTCGGGCCTGGTGTCCGCGGCTTACGCAGTCGCCCCATCAAACCTGCTGACCAGCGGATACGGCCTGCTCGTGGTGG
>DASUII010000266.1:0-13859 GCA_036279835.1 Pseudonocardiaceae bacterium | reverse complement strand
ACCCGGTGAGCGAGTCGCCCTGCTCGGCCCCAACGGTGCCGGCAAGACCTCGCTGGTGCTGCAGCTCAACGGGGTGCTCACGCCATCGGCTGGGTCGGTGTTCATCGGCGGCGTTGAAGTAGGTCGCCGCACCTTGACCGAGGTCCGCAGGCGGGTAGGCGTGGTCTTCCAGGATCCCGACGATCAGCTCTTCAGCCCCACAGTGGAGCGCGACGTGGCCTTCGGACCCGCTCATCTGGGGCTGTCCGGCGCTGCGCTGCAAGCCCGGGTCGCCGAGGCGCTGTCCCATGTGGGCCTGGCCGATGCCGCCGACCGCCCACCTCACCGGCTGTCCCTCGGTGAGCGCCGGCGCGCGGCGGTGGCCACCGTGCTGGCTATGCACCCCGAGGTGCTGGTGCTCGACGAGCCCACCGCCAACCTCGACCCGGCCGCCCGGCGGGAGTTCGCCGATCTGATCAAGCGGCTGGGCATGACGACGCTGCTGGTCACCCACGATCTGCCCTACGCCCTGGAGCTGTGCCCGCGCGCTCTGGTGATCGACCACGGGCAGATCGTCGCCGACGGGCCGACCCGCGAGCTGCTCGCCGACACTGGGTTCATGAGCGCCCACCGGCTGGAGCTCCCCGCCGGCTTCAACCCGCTAGGCGGATGATCACAGTAGGCGAGGGCTACGGCGTGAGGCGATGAAGATCGTGGGGAAACAGCGTTGTTCGTCGGATGTTGTTGACCTCGATCAATCGTGCGGTCCACCGCTCCAAGCCCAGGGCGAACCCGCCGTGCGGCGGCATGCCGTATCGGAATGTCTGCAGGTAGGACTCGTAGCCCTCGGTTGCTTCACCGCGGTTGGCGAGAGCCCGCTCATAGTCGGAGTACTCATGCAGCCGCTGGCCACCGGTCACCAACTCGAGACCGCGGAAAGCAGATCGAAAGAGTTTGTCCAATATGGGTCGTCAGGCTGCGGATGGGTGTAGAAGGGCCGTTTCTTGGCCGGATATCCCTCGACGGCTAGGAAGTCGGACCCGAACTTCTCCCGTACCCACTGACCCAGATGCCGTTCATGCTCCGGTGCTAGATCCGGTTCGTCGGGGTTGGCTCCGACCAGCTGCAAGGCGTCCCGGAAATGGATGGTTGGAATCTCGTCAGGCACGTCGGGCAGGTGAGCCTGGGCAAGCTCTGCGTCGTCGGCCGCGGTACATCGGATCTCGGCAACCATCGCGGCCACAACGTCACGCAAGACGGACAGGACGTCTCGGTGATCGGTGATGAAGCCGAGCTCAGCGTCGAGCGAGACGTATTCAGCGAGATGGCGCACAGTGTCGTGGGGCTCAGCACGAAACACCGGTCCGGTCTCATAGACGCGTTCGAAGACGCCGACCATGATCTGCTTGGAGAACTGAGGTGACTGGGCGAGGTACGCGGGTCGGCTGAAGTAGTCGACGGCGAAACATTGGCCCCGGACTCCGTCGAGCTGGCGACGAGCTTGGGAGTCTGGATCTCGGTGAAACCCTGGTCGTCGAGGGCGCGGCGGAATCCGCGCAGTGATGCCGCTGCTAATCGCCAGATGGCTTGCTGGGTGCGATGACGCCAGAGCACCGGCGCGTGGTCCAACAGCGTGGGAAGGCTGGTGTTGAGGAATGGCCGCCACAGTTCGACGGGTGGCGTGGTCGCCCGTCGAACTGAGATTGGTGATGTGTGGATCGGTTAACTCGAAACCACCGGGCGCTTGCGCGTTGCCGGTGACCGTCCCGTCAACGGAAACCACGGTCTCTTCGTTGAGACCATCAAGCGCTGTACTGAGAGTTCGTTGCATTCGGCACCTCCTCGGTTCCAACCCCGGGAGGTGTGGGCGATCGGGTGCTCGCGGTGCCGCCACACCTTCACCGACCAAGCAGTCGGCCTCATTCGCGGTCTGATGACGGTGACCAACCAGGCGGCTCCGAGGTCGTCAACGATGCCGCCGAGGGCAGCGTACTAGTCCCCCAACTCAACTTTCGTGGACTTTTCCGTAGCTGCGCCCGCGGTGCGTCATTCGGGCTGCAGGGCTCCGAGCTGGCGCATCATGCCAAGGTCGTCCCGGACCGCCCAGCGCTCGGCGATGCGTCCGTCGACGAGGCGGTAGATGAACACGACCTCCCTGGCATAGGCGCCCTCGGGTAGCTGCACCCCGAGGAAGGTTCCTCCTGGCCAGTGGCCGCAGCGCACCCCGTGCTGCACCACGAGATCGTTCTCTGCGACGACAACGACGTCTTGCCATTGGTCGCTACTTAACTTCCGGCCGGCCGTGGCCAGGAACTCTCGCGTGCCTTCGAGACCGGCGGGTCGAGTGGGGGCCAACGCATGGTTGACCATGTCGGGCGTGCACAGCTGGTCGAGCTGTCCGAGATCGCCGCTGTTGACGAGCGCGTCGAACTGCTCCACGACGATCTTGTTCTGCTGCGGACTCATCGGGATGATCACCTCGGTTCTTGCTCTCATTTCATGATAGTCTCACTATCTTTATAATAGTGTTACTATCACGAATATGAGTGAGCCTGTCAAGAGCCGCGGCTACGACAACACCCGCCGCCAAGCGCAAGTCCGACGCACCCGCGCCGACGTAGTGACCGCCGCCCGAGATCTGTTCGTGCAACGGGGATACGCCGCGACTACCATCGAGGCGATCGGGGAAGCCGCCGCCACACCGCTGGCCACCGTCTACCGGCTGTTCGGGTGCAAGCGAGGCATCCTCGCCGCAGTGCTCGACACGTCCTTCGTGGGCGATGACGAACCCATCGCCCTGCACGAGCGGCCAGCTGTACAGGCCGCCTTCGCTGAGACCGATCCGCGTCGACTCCTCACCAGCTTCGCGCACATCTGCCGCGAACTCCTCGACCGATCCGCGCCAGTGCAACAGGTCCTTCGCGGCGCAGCCACCGTCGATCCAGAAGCCGCAGAGCTGCTCGCTCAGGTCAATAGCCAGCGGCTGGAAGGGCAGTCGAGGATCGCCGCCGCGCTGGCGGTACGCGGCGCCCTCGCTGAGGGCGTCAACGAGACCGTCGCAGCCGACACCATCTACGCCCTGATGGCCCCCGAGATGCACCACATCCTCACTGTCGAACGAGCCTGGAACGCCGACCGCTACGAACGCTGGCTCGCCAACGCGCTATGCGCCCTCCTCCTCGAGGGCAGGCCTTGCAGTGTCAGACCATTGCGCTAGACTCGAACACATGTTCGATACTGACACTCTGGCTCCCGGGCTGCTACCCGGTGTGGCCTGGTCACAGTTCGAACCGTCCGGCCTGCTCACCGATCTGCTGTCCGGCCTGGATGTGGGCCGGCTGGATGCTGATGACGCACTGGAGACCGCCGCGGCGTGGGAGCGGCTGGTGGCGCATGCCCAAGCCCAGCAGTTTCGGGCGCTAGCCCGCTTCGCCAGTCTGCAAGCGAGCCCCGATTCGGATGAGTTCACCGCCGACGAGGTCGCCCCGGTACTGCATCTGTCCCGCGGCACCGCGGGCGCGCGGCTGGACCTCGCCACCCGGCTGTCCACGCAACTGCCCGACACGCTGGCCGAATTGCAGTCCGGGACGATCGACCTGCCGAAGGCGCGCGCGATCAGCGAGGCCACCGAGGTGCTCGACGAGGCGGCCACGGCAGCCGTGCAGTCCCGGGTACTTCCCAAGGCCGCGACCCAGACCGTCGGCGAACTCCGCGCCGCGCTATCCCGGGCGGTGCTGGCTGTCGACCCCGACGCCGCCAACCGCCGCCACCGTGCCGCCCGCAACGACCGTCGCGTCCAGCTCCATCCCCATCCCGACGGCATGGGCGCGATGTGGGCGCTGCTGCCCGCCGACGACGCCACCGCCGCCTACGCCAGGCTGGACGCTCTCGCACGTGACATGGATGCCGACGACCCACGCGGCATGGATGCTCGGCGCGCCGATATCTTCACCGACCTGCTACTCGGCCGCGACGTGCGCGGCGAGAAGCAGACCACGGTCGAGGTTCAGGTCAATCTCGATGCCGCCACCCTGGCCGGGCTCGCCGACAACCCCGGTGAGCTCGCGGGCTACGGCCCCATCCCCGCCGAGATGGCTCGCGAACTCGCCGCCGCGGCCCGCCGATGGCGGGCCGCCCTCATCGACGAGGAAACTGGGCAGCTCAAGGACCTATCAGTCGCCTACCGGCCCCGTCGGCTGCTCGACCTCGCGGTGCGGGCGCGGGACCGGACCTGTTGCTTTCCCGGTTGCCGCCAACCGGCCCACCGTTGCGACCTCGACCACACCGTTGCCCACGACCGAGGCGGACCCACCGCGCCAGGCAATTTGGGCCCGCTGTGCCGGCACCACCACCGGCTTAAAACCCACACCAGTTGGTCGCTGTCCCAACCCGAACCCGGTCTATTCATCTGGACCAGTCCCACCGGCCGCGTTTATCACTTCCGCGCGCCACCCCGTATCGAGTTCTACACAGACATCCGGCCACACCCCGGACCACCACCGTTCTGATTCGCCCTAATCACGCAAGGTGATCGCGTCGGTGGGGCAGACCTCTACGCATTCGCCGCAGGAGGTGCAGCGAGCCGCATTCACCACGGGTCGCCGTGGAGCTGGGCGCAAGGCGTGCTCAGGGCAGGTGCGCAGGCACGCCCCGCAAGCAGTGCACGCTGAACTGATCGACAGCGGATGCAGGGCGGCGACCGCGACCGTGACGTGCTCGCCGCGCAGTTTCGGCACGATCAGCGATCCTCCGCCGAGATCTTGAGCCGCTAGTAGGGCAGCAGCTTCGGCAACGCTGCGGGTGCCGACGTGCCCGCGGACCGGCTCGCTGGGATGCGGAACGTCGACGGCGTCGAGCTCAGCGGCCGGATAGCAGTGCAACGGTGCACCGTGTTCCCGGATCACCGCGAGCAGCCCGGCCTCGTCGCGGCGCCGGTCGATGGTGCCGAACGCGGTGATTGCACTGAGGTCCACCACGGCCGATCGAAGCGCTGCCCACACGGCCGCCGCGCGAACCCCCCGGGATGAGCCGAATCCGACGACCAGGCCCGTCATCGCCGCCCCCACAGCAGCAGCACCGGGTTGGTCGCAGCCAATCGCACCGACCCGTCGGGCAGCTCCGCGAACCGGGACGCCGCGAGCTGGACTCCATCCACCTCGTGGCCCGCTTCCCGCAGGGCCGTAAGGCAGGGCGCTAGGCGGTCGAGCGCGGCAAGCGCGACCACGACGCGGGGCGAGGCCTTCGCCGCGGCGCGCACCACATCGGGCCCTCCCCCACCGACGAACACCGCGTCAGGCTCGGGTAGGCCTGCCAACACCGCCGGCGCTTGTCCCTCGATCAGCCGGACGTCGACCTGGTGGGCGCTGGCGTTGGCCATCAATCGGGAGCACTGCGCGGGATCGCGCTCGACGGCGACCACGGCGGCCCCGAGCCGGGCGCATTCCACCCCGACCGAGCCCGACCCGGCCCCCAGATCCCATACCAGCCGGCCCGGCCCGGGGGCCAGCCGCGCCAGGGCCAGCGCCCGGACCTCCGACTTGGTGATCATCCCATCGCGGTGTGAGAACTCCGTCTCGTCCAGCGCCCAGCCGGTCGTGGGCGGCACCGGGTCACCGCCGGTGATCCACCCCCGGTCAGGAACCGCGTGTTCGTCGGCCAGGCATAACACGATATGCGGATCGCGCACCTGCTCGCCGTCGAAGCGTCGGACCCGCTCGCCGGGACCGCCGAGGTCCTCGGCGACCAGCACACTGCGGCGCCAGCCGGCCAGCCCGGCGACGATCTGCGGGGCGCTTGCTCCTGGTCCGGTCAATACTGCGACCGCTGGGTGTGCCCGGCACACGTTGAGCACCCGTCGCAGCGACCTGTCGCCGTGCGCCGAGACTACCGCGACGTCGTCCCAGGAGCGGCCCAGCAGCGCAAACGCCCGCGTCACGCTGGACCGCGCCGGCAGCACCACGGGCCGCAGACCACGGTTGCGCAGCGCCCGCACGATGCCGAAGAACCCGGGATCCCCGCTGGCCAGCACCACGGTCGGGGTGTCGAAAAGGCCGTCCAACTCCGCTGGCCCGAGCACCCGAGCGCTGGTGGGCACCGGCACAGTGGCGAGCTGATACGGCGCGCCGAGCACGACCTGAGCACCTGCCAGCGCTTCGGCCGCGCCGGGTGGCAGTGCCGCACCGTCCAGGCCGACCACAGTGACGGTCACTCTGAAACCCAGTCCGTCTCGGTGGCGGCCACCACGCGCTTCCCGGTGAAGTCGACCATGGCTGCCCTCGCGTGCAGCGGGCGCCCGACCTCGGCGCTGAACCGGTGCAGCGTATCCGCCACCCGAGCGCAGACATCATCCCCGCACGCTCGCAACAACCCACTGGCCTCCCAGATCTCATAGGCCCGTCGGGCGGTCGGCGCCTCGCGGATCTCCGCGATATCCGCCGGGCCGCCGCCGTGCGCGGCGGTGATCTCCGCCAGCAGATTGGTGTCCACTTTGGACTTGGTGTAGTGGGTCATCAGGACGCCGGACGCCAGCTTGGTCAACTTGCCGATCATGCCGACGAACACCACCTCGGTAAGCCCGTGCTCCACCGCCCGGCGCAGCGCCGCCCCAGTGAAGTCGCCGACCTCCACGAACGCCACCTCCGGCAGGTGCGGCAGCAGCCGCATCGCGCCCCGCTCGGTACGCCCGCCGGTGGCGAGCACCAGCGTCGGCACACCTTGGGCGGCCATCACCGACACCGCCTGCTCCACCGACGCACGCCAGGAGGCGGTGGAAAACGGCCGGACGATCCCGGTGGTGCCCAGGATGGAGATCCCACCCTCGATGCCCAACCGCCGGTTGGTGGTCTTGCGGGCCATCTGCTCCCCGCCGGGCACGCTGATCGTCACATCCGCGCCCCGCCCACCGGACCCTTCCCACACCGCCTCGGTGATCATCTGGCGGGGTACCGGGTTGATCGCGGGCTGCCCGACCGGCAGGCCTAGTCCACGTTGGGTCACGACACCCACGCCCTCGCCGCCGTAGAGCACCACCTCACCGTCGCTGCGCCAGCAGACGGTCACCGTCAGGTGCGCACCGTGCGTGACGTCAGGATCGTCGCCGGCATCCTTGATCACGACAGCGGTGGCGGTGGCCCCCTGGCAACGCACGGAGTGCACGGCGAAGGTGTGCCGATCCCCCGACGGGAACCCGATGTTCACCGTGGACATCCGGGTGCCGCTCAGCGCTGCCGCCGCGGCCTTGGCCGCCGCCGCTGCGCACGCACCGGTGCTGAACCCGGTACGCAGTGCGTGCGGGCGCATCTTCGCGGTCCGGGGCAGGTCCGGCTCGCGCAGCGGCGGCCCGTCGGTCACAGCTGCGCACCTCTGCCGTTGCGTGGCGGCAGGACGACCACCGTCGACAGGTAGGCCGCGGAATCGGTGTCCGCCAGTCTCGCGATCCGCTGGTCAGGCGTGCCGAGGTGCTCGGCGCACCAGGCGCGGTCCAGCGCACCCGCCGCGGCGATCCGCTCACGGAGCTGCACCAACCGGCGGCCGCCCTTGTAGGCGACGACCGCCCCACCCCCGGCCAGCGCCGCATCCAAGGCGGCGAGATCGCGGGTCAACGGGAGCAGGGTGAGCGGTTCGGATCCTTCGACCAGGGTCAACCCGGCAGCGCTGGCGGCGGCCTGCATCGCGGTGATGCCCGGCACGGTGCGGATCCGGATGTCGGGCACCAGCTCGCGGACCGTCTTGGCGAGGTACCCGAAGGTGGAGTACACCGACGGGTCACCGAGGGTGGCGAAGGCGGCGCTGCCGCCGTGCTCGCGCAGGTACGCCACCACCCGCGCGGCCGCGGCGTCCCAACAGTCGTGGCGCCGGCGCTGCGACCCGGCGACGTCGTCATTGAGGGCGAACACCAGCCGCTCCAGCCGGTTGTGGGTAAGATGTGCCCGCACGACGCCCTCCGCGCGGCCCGCGACGTCCGTGGCCATCACCGGCACGAAGATCCGTCCGGCCTGCGACAGCTCGCGCACCGCGGCAACAGTCAGCAGATCTGGGTCCCCTGGACCCACCCCGATCCCGATCAGCTCCACGGTGTCGACCTAACCCTAGTGTCGACCTAACTCTTCAGGCAGCTTGCCACAAAGCGTGCCACCGCCGCTGGATGCGCGACGGGGTGGGTATGCAGGAACGATGCGTGTACCCCGCCCTGGACGAACCCCTCAGGCTGCGCGCCGGTCCATGCCCACGCCGGGACGCCCGCGCGGGGCGTGACGGTGGTGCGGTGGAACTCATGACCGCTGACCCGCGCGCCGACTTGGTGCAGCACCGAGTCGCGTAACGCCACCGCGTCGCGGTAGCCCAGCACCAGATGCCCGGTCATCGTCGCCTCGGCGTCGAGCACCCCGCACATCGGTGCGCCGTCCACCGAGCGGCACAGGTACATCAGTCCACCGCATTCGGCGTGCACAGGGGCACTGCGATGGGCGAGGACGGCGATCTGCGCCCGCAGTACGACGTTGGCCGACAGCGCCTCGGTGTGACACTCCGGGAATCCCCCGGGCAGCACCAAGCCCTCGGTTCCCGGCGGCAGCGCCTCGTCGCGAAGCGGGTCGAATGGCGCGACCTCGGCCCCGGCCGCGGTGAGTAGTTCGGCGTGCTCGGGGTAGCCGAAGGTGAACGCCGGCCCGGCGGCCACGGCGACTACCGGCTTTCCGGTCACCGCGGTGACCTCAGCGTCCGGTTCCCAACGCGTGACCGCCTGCGCTGGCGCGGCGAGCGAGACCACCGCGTCCAGGTCGACTTGGGCGGCCACCGCATCGGCCCAACGGGTCACCACGCCCGCCGCGGTGGCGTACTCGGCGGCGGTGATCAGACCCAAGTGCCGCGACGGCACCGCCAGCGCGTCATCCCGGCGTAGCGCACCGAGCACTGGCAGGCCCACCTCGACGCAGGCCTGCCGGCAGACCTGCTCATGGCGCGCCGAGCCGACCCGGTTGAGTAGCACCCCGGCGATCCGGACGCTGTCGTCGAAGGACCGGAACCCGTGCAGCAGCGCGGCGAGGCTTCGGCCCTGGCCGCGCACGTCGACGACCAGCAGCACCGGGGCCCCCAGCAGGGCTGCGACGTGCGCCGCCGAGCCGTAGCCCGCCGTCCCGGTTCGGCCGTCGAACAGACCCATCACGCCCTCGACGATCGCGACCTGTGCTCCGGCAGCGCCGTAGGCGGCCAGCGGCGCGATGCGCTGCTCACCGACCAGCACCGGATCGAGGTTACGGCCGGGTCGCCCGGTCGCCAGCGCGTGGTAGCCGGGGTCGATGTAGTCCGGGCCGACCTTGAACCCAGCCACCGTGGTGCCCCGGCGCCGCAGCGCGGCCATCAACCCGGTGGCCACCGTGGTCTTGCCAGCGCCCGATGCGGGCGCCGCGACAACCAGCCGTGAGTGGGAAACAGTGTTATAACACTGTTTCCCACTCACGAGCGGTTTACCACTCAATTCCGCGCTGGCCCTTCTGGCCGGCGTCCATCGGGTGCTTCACCTTCGTCATCTCCACCACCAGGTCGGCGGCATCGAGTAGCGCCGGGGGGGCGTTGCGGCCGGTGATCACGACATGCTGCCGGCCGGGTCGGTCGGCCAGGGTGGCCACCACCTCTTCGGTGTCCACCCAGCCCCAGTGCAGCGGGTAGCTGAACTCGTCGAGCACATACAGGTCGTGCACCTGCTCGGCCAGCCGGCGGGTGATCTCCGTCCACCCCTGCGCCGCAGCGGCGGCGTGGTCCTGGGCACTGCCCTGCTTGCGCGCCCAGGACCAGCCCTCGCCCATCTTGTGCCACTCGACCGGCCCGCCTTGCCCGGTCCGCTGGTGCACGTCATGCAACGCCTGGAACGCGGCCTGCTCCCCCACTTTCCACTTCGCGGACTTGACGAACTGGAACACCCCGATGGACCAGCCGGCGCTCCAACCCCGCAACGCCAAGCCGAAGGCGGCTGTGGACTTGCCCTTCATCGCTCCGGTGTGGACGATCAGCAGCGGCCGATGACGCCGCTGCCGGGTTGACAGCCCGTCATCGGGGACGGCGACCGGTACGCCTTGGGGCATGCGAACCTCCGTTCAGGCAACGGATCTAGCGGCAGATCTGGCAGCGCGAACGACTCCGGCCACCGCGTCGGCGGACAGCTCCGCCAGCCGCACGCACCCACCTCCTAGCGCGACCGCGAGCCGGTCGGGAAGTCCCAACCGGACCGGCCCGGACTCGCAGTCCACCACGATCGACGCGACGCCGTCGCGGCGCAGTAGAGCGGCCGCGACCAGCGCGGCGTCCATCCCACCGTGGGTCGCCCGGCCGTCGGTTAGCACCACGAGCAATGCCCGCCGGTCGGGATCGCGCAGCCGCTCGGCGGCCAGCACCCGAGCCGAGCGCACCAGCCCGGCGGCCAACGGCGTACGCCCCCCCGTGCGCAACGCGGTCAACCGGGCAGCGGCGGCATCCACCGCCGACGTCGGAGGTAGCAGCAGCTCCGCCTCGGTGCCCCGGAAGCTGATCAGCCCTACCTTGTCGCGGCGCTGATAGGCGTCGCGCAGCAGGGACAGCACCGCGCCGGTCACCGCGGACATCCGGGTACGGGCCGCCATCGAGCCGGACGCGTCGACGGCGAACAGCACCAGGTTGGACTCCTGTCCCACCCGCACCGCCCGCCGAATATCGGCCCGGTACACCAGCAGGCCAGGGCCGCTGCGCCCGCGGTCGCGCTGGTGCGGCGCAGCAGCGGCCAGCGTGCCCAGCAGGTGCAACCCACTGCCGGCGGAGACCGACGCACGGATCATCCGCCCGACACTCGTCCGAGCAGCCGACCGCCGCCCAGGAACCCCAGCCCCCACCCCAGGCACCGTCAACAGCCGCGCCCGAAACGCCCCCGGTGCGGGCACCGGGCTCTCGCCCCGACATGGGGACATATCGGGGTTATTGGGTGCCGAATTACCCCGATATGTCCCCATGTCGGGAGGGGCCCCGCCGTTGGTGGGAGGGTCGGGGGGGTCGGGTGGGGGTTGGTCTTGGGTGCTCAGAGCGTTCTCTAGCTGCTCGCTGTCTAGGCCGGGCTGGTCGAAGGGGTCACGGCGGCGGCGGTGCGGTAACGCCAGTATCGCCGCGACCCGGATGTCCTCCTCGCCCGCCGCGGCGGCGCCGCGCCAGGCGGCGTGAGCCATGGCAGTGCGGGCCAGCACCAGATCGGCACGCATCCCGTCCACCTCGAACGCGGCGCACACCGCGGCGATCCGACGCAGTTCGCCATCGGGCAGCACCACACCAGGCAACACCGCCCGGGCCACCGTGATCCGATTGGCGAGTGCAGCATCCTCGGGATGCCATACCGCTGCGAAAACAGCTGGGTCCGCCTCGTAACGCAGCCGCCGGCGGATCACTTCGGCCCGCGTGTCGACGTCACGGGACGCCGCCACCTCGACGGTGAGCCCGAAGCGATCCAGCAGCTGCGGGCGTAGTTCACCCTCTTCTGGATTCATCGTGCCGACCAGCAGGAACGACGCGGCATGCGAGACCGACACACCGTCGCGTTCTACGTGCGCGCGACCCATCGCGGCGGCGTCGAGGAGCACGTCGACGAGATGGTCGGGTAACAGGTTGACCTCATCGACGTAGAGCACCCCGCGGTGGGCCGCGGCCAGCAGACCGGGCTGGTACGCCGAGACGCCTTCGGTCAGCGCGCGCTGCAGATCCAGCGAGCCCACCAGGCGGTCTTCGGTGGCGCCGACCGGGAGCTCGACCAACCGAGCCGGGCGGATCAGCTGTCCCGGTACGGCGGTGTGCGGGCCGTCCGGGCAGGTGGAATCGGGGGCCGTCGGGTCACACCCGAAGCGGCAACCCGGTACCGCAGTCACCGCGGGTAGCAGCGCCGCGAGCGCCCGGACCACGGTCGACTTCGCGGTGCCCTTCTCACCGCGGACCAGCACCCCACCGATCCCTGGATGCACAGCATTGAGCAGCAACGCCAACCGGAGATCGTCGTGCCCGACGATCGCGGAGAACGGATATCGGGCGGCACTCATGGTTCAGCGGACTCGTGCCGACGCGGCGCGGCGCATCGGTACGAGCGGGATGCCGTCCTCGGTGAACTTCGGCCCGTCGATCACGAAACCGAAGGAACCGAAAAGCTCGACGCAGTCGAGCTGCGAGTCGAGCACGCAGGGCGCATCGCCTATCTCGGCCAGGGCCGCTTCGAGCAGCCGCCGGAGCCCGCCTTGGCGACGGGCTGGCCGAGCAGTGCAGATCCGGCCGATCCGGAAGTGGCCGTCGGTGGGCTCCAACAGGCGCAGGGTGGCCTGCGGCTCTTCTATCGCGCCATCGGGCGCGAGCCAGTAGTGCCGGGTTGTCCGATCCAGGTCATGCCCGTCGAGCTCCTGATACACACAGCCCAGCTCGACTACGAACACCTCGACCCGCAGGCGCAGTAGGGCGTAGATCATGGCGGTCGACAGGTCGGCGGCGAGCCGGCGGTGTAGCACTGTGTTGCCCACCGCTCCTGCCTACCAGAAGGTCTGACATCGTGGCGGGGTGACGCCCCATCGGTCCCGGCAGCTCACTCTGAGGTGGACCCTGGTTTGGCTGTTCGTGGGTGCCTTACTGGTAGCTGGTGGCACCGTCGTCCAGCAGGTCCGCATTGGCCAGCAACCTCCTTCATCAGCCGCGCAAACTTCGGCCCGGCCCGTCGCCCGGCAGCCGGTGACCACCTCCACCGCGCCCGGTCCGGTGGCTGCGTGGGTGTTGGGCGCCATGCCGCTGCCGCGGCGTCCGGACGGGTTCGGGATAGCGCGGTCCACACCTGCGGCGCTGGTGGACCGGCGGCTGCCCACCGTCGATCTGCTTGCGCCACCCACCTCGACCTCGTTCCAGGCGACGATCGGCCCGGTGCCTCCCGAGGTGTTGGCCCGTAGCACCTGGAAACCACTATGTCCGGTGAAACCCGAGCAACTGCGTTACCTCACCATGTCTTTCCGCGGCTTTGACGCCCGCGCACACACCGGCGAGATGCTGGTGAACGCCGATGTCGCACAGACCGTGGTGGGTGTTTTCAAGCGGCTCTACGCTGCCGGCTTTCCCATCGAGGAGATGCGGATCACGACCGAAGCCGAGCTGAAGATGCCGCCGACCGGGGACGGCAACAACACCAACGCCTTTGTCTGTCACCAAACCCCTGGTCAGGCCCAATGGTCGGCCAACGCGTACGGGTTGGCCGTCGACCTCAACCCGTTCGACAACCCCTCGGTGAAAGGCGATCTGGTGTTGCCCGAGCTGGCATCGTCTTATCTCAACCGGGATTGGGCGCGCTCGGGCATGGTGCTCGACGGCGGCGTGGCGGTGACCGCATTCGAGTCGGCTGGCTGGAAATGGGGTGGGCGGTGGCCGGCGCCGGTCGATTTCATGCATTTCAGCGCCAATGGGCAGTGAATAATCACGGCCCCTCCAGATCACCCTCGAGGTCGAGGTAGACCGCCCGCAGCGCGTCGAGATCGGCCGGATCGGGTTCGGCCCACAGGCCCCGGTCAGCGGCCTCGAGCAGCCGTTCGGTCATTCCCCGCAGCGCCCACGGATTGGACTTCCGCAGGAACTGCTGCACGCCGGAATCGAAGACGTAGGACTCGGCGAGCTGGTGATACATCCAGTCCTCGACCACGCCTGCGGTGGCGTCGAAGCCGAACAGATAGTCGACGGTGGCGGCCAGCTCGAAGGCGCCCTTGTAGCCGTGTCGTTGCATGGCGGCGATCCACCGCGGGTTGACCACCCGGGAGCGAAAGACCCGGCGGGTCTCCTCGGCCAGTGAACGGGTCTTCACCGCGTGCGGTATCGCGGAGTCACCGACATACGCCGACGGATTGCTCCCGGTC